>NZ_JBNNGK010000013.1:0-118747 GCF_050268245.1 Serratia sp. NPDC078593
TTTAACAAATCAAAAGGGGTTTTTATAACTGGCTCAAAGCTGAAAGCTTTACTGAACCCCCAGCCTAGCTGGGGGTTTTCTGCGCACAAAAAAACGGCGCCCTAAAGGCACCGTTTTATATTTCTCACAAGCAACAACTCTATGGGCAATCAACGATCAACCATAGATATTCGCACGGTCACGTAACTCTTTACCAGGTTTAAAGTGAGGAACGTACTTGCCATCCAGTTCAACTTTATCGCCCGTTTTCGGGTTACGACCCACGCGCGGAGCACGGTAGTGAAGAGAAAAACTGCCGAATCCGCGGATCTCGATGCGCTCACCATCGGCTAATGTCGCAGCCATATGTTCTAGCATCTCTTTCACTGCATCCTCAACGGCCTTCGCCGGGATATGAGATTGCTGGCCAGCAAGTCTTTCAATAAGTTCAGACTTGGTCATAGTTCCTCCAAGCTTTGCAGCTAAACTACCGTATCGGGGCGGCCAAAGACCGCCCCCCGTCATTACTCGCCTTTAGCCGCTTTGAAGGCTTCAGCCATAGCGTTAGAGAAGTTGCTTTCTTCCTGCTTGTTGTTAACAGTAGCGATAGCATCTTTCTCGTCAGCTTCGTCCTTAGCACGTACGGACAAGCTTACAACGCGGTTCTTACGGTCAACGCCGGTGAATTTAGCTTCAACGTCATCACCTACGTTCAGAACCAGAGTTGCATCTTCAACACGGTCGCGAGAGGCTTCAGATGCACGCAGGTAACCTTCTACACCGCCTGCTAATTCAACTGTAGCACCTTTGGCGTCAACTGCAGTGACTTTACCAGTAACAATAGTACCTTTCTTGTTCATAGACAGGTAGTTATTGAACGGATCTTCAGCCAGTTGCTTCACGCCCAGGGAGATACGCTCGCGCTCTGCGTCAACTTGCAGAACAACCGCTGCGATTTCGTCGCCTTTTTTGTATTCACGAACTGCTTCTTCGCCTGCAACGTTCCAGGAGATGTCAGACAGGTGAACCAGGCCGTCGATGCCGCCGTCCAGGCCGATGAAGATACCGAAGTCAGTGATAGACTTGATTTTACCTTCAACGCGGTCGCCCTTGTTGTGGGTTTCTGCGAACAGCTGCCATGGGTTAGATTTGCACTGTTTCAGGCCCAGGGAGATACGACGACGTTCTTCATCGATGTCCAGAACCATAACTTCCACAACGTCGCCCACGTTAACAACTTTGGACGGATGGATGTTTTTGTTGGTCCAATCCATTTCAGAAACGTGTACCAGACCTTCAACGCCTTCTTCGATTTCTACGAAGCAGCCGTAATCAGTCAGGTTGGTTACACGACCAGTCAGCTTGGTGCTTTCTGGGTAACGTTTCGCGATAGCAACCCATGGATCTTCGCCCAGTTGCTTCAGGCCCAGGGAAACACGTGTACGCTCGCGGTCGAACTTCAGCACTTTAACAGTGATTTCATCGCCAACGTTGACGATTTCGCTTGGATGCTTAACGCGTTTCCAAGCCATGTCAGTGATGTGCAGCAGGCCGTCAACGCCGCCCAGATCAACGAATGCACCGTAGTCAGTCAGGTTCTTAACGATACCTTTAACTTCCATGCCTTCCTGCAGGTTTTCCAGCAGTTGATCGCGCTCTGCGCTGTTCTCGGATTCGATTACCGCACGGCGAGAAACAACAACGTTGTTGCGTTTCTGATCCAGTTTGATGACTTTGAACTCGAGCTCTTTGCCTTCGAGGTGCAGAGTATCGCGTACCGGACGCACGTCAACCAGAGAACCTGGCAGGAACGCGCGGATGCCGTTCAGCTCAACAGTGAAGCCACCTTTAACTTTGCCGTTGATAACACCGGTAACAGTTTCAGCGTCTTCGTAAGCTTTTTCCAACGTGATCCAAGCTTCGTGACGTTTAGCTTTCTCACGGGACAGCAGGGTTTCACCGAAGCCGTCTTCTACTGCATCCAGAGCAACGTCAACTTCGTCACCAACCTGGATTTCCATTTCGCCTTGGGCATTCTTGAATTGCTCAGCCGGAATGGCAGATTCAGACTTCAGACCAGCGTCAACCAGTACGATGTCTTTATCGATAGCAACCACAAGGCCACGAACGATGGAACCCGGACGGGTTTCGATTGTTTTCAGGGATTCTTCAAAGAGTTGAGCGAAAGATTCAGTCATGTTGTTAATCTTCAGGGTTCTTTAGTTTAACGTCCATTTAGCATCCCGCCGAATGGGGTTGTTTAACATACCCGGCCATTGGCTCCATGCCGACCAGGTTTAGGTTACAGGGGTAAAATTTTACCCGATATATCATGATACTACTATGTCAATTCGATGACAAATTTGGCAAAAAACTAAAAACGCCGCCGCGCTTATTGCTGCGGCAACGCCAATACCTTATGCGCATATGCCAGCGCACGCTGGATGACTTCGTCAATTGACATGCTGGTTGAATCCAGCACGAGGGCATCGGAAGCCGGCACCAGAGGCGCAATCGGCCGATTACGATCACGGTCATCCCGTTCCTGTATCTCGGCTAAAAGACGTTCAAAGTTAACATTAAAGCCCTTTTCCTGCAACTGAAGCATACGGCGGTGCGCACGCTCTTGCGAGCTAGCGTCGAGGAAAATTTTAACCGGTGCGTCTGGGAACACCACGGTGCCCATGTCGCGGCCATCGGCAATCAAACCCGGTGCCTCACGAAATGCGCGCTGACGGCGCAGCAGCGCCTCACGCACTCGCGGAAAAGCAGCGGCCTGAGAGGCGGTATTGCCTACGGTTTCAGTGCGGATCTCATTGCTGACATCCTCACCTTCCAAAATTACTTGCAGCTTGCCGTTTTCAGCAACAAAACGGACGTCGAGATGTGCGGCCAGCGGAACCAGCGCCTCCTCTGACGTGATATCAACCTGATGATGCAGCGCTGCCAGGGCGAGCACGCGATAAATCGCGCCAGAATCTAGCAAACGCCAGCCAAGGGATTCGGCCAACGCTTGGCACAACGTGCCCTTGCCTGCGCCACTTGGGCCATCAACGGTTATCACCGGGGCTGTAGCCGTCATTTCTCTCTCCTTCAGGTAAAAAACCTCACAGGGCCTCAACTGCCACCGGCACAATGCGACAACGGCAAAATACGCGAGTCCCTGCCGTCCACCCCAATCAGGGGCGGATTCGGGGGCGTATTATACGCTGCTGTAGGGCGAACTGTTACCCTGCATGTCACCAGTTGGCGAAAATAAGGCCATGATGCGACGAAATTATAGAAGAAACAGCGAGTTTGGCAGATAAAAATGAAAAGGCCCGTTTAAGGGCCGCAAACTGCTGACAAAGCCCGTTATTAGGGAAAGCGTGGCAGTGGGGTCGTAGTGGCGTAAGCCACCGGAGCGCCCCTCGCTACGCTAGACCCGGGTATCTCAGGCCATCAGGCGACTTCGTCATCAAGCTCTGGCCCATTTAAGGGCCGTTAAAAAGGTGCGCGTTGGTTACGCGGGCTGACTAATACGCGTGAACTGTTCGAAATAGTCTGGGAAAGTTTTCGCCGTACATTTGGGATCAAGAATAGTCACCGGCGTATCAGACAGCGCCACCAAAGAGAAGCACATTGCCATACGGTGATCGTTATACGTCCCGATTTCAGCCACCTGCAATGTAGCCGGTGGCACCACATGGATGTAATCTTCGCCTTCCTCAACCGTCGCCCCTACTTTGCGTAACTCGGTGGCCATCGCCGCCAGCCGATCGGTCTCTTTTACTCGCCAGTTATAAATATTACGCAGCGTGGTTGGGCCGTTGGCGAACAAGGCCGTGGTCGCAATCGTCATTGCGGCATCAGGAATATGGTTCATGTCCATATCAATACCGTTCAGCTCACCACGGCGACATTCAATAAAATCGTCACCCCACGTGATATGCGCGCCCATCTTCGCCAAAACATCGGCGAACTTGGTATCACCCTGCACGCTGTTATGGCCAATTCCGGTCACGCGAACCGTGCCCCCCTTGATAGCGGCAGCGGCCAGGAAATAAGACGCGGAAGAGGCATCCCCTTCTACCAGATAGTCTCCTGGAGACTGATAGGTCTGCTGGCCACGGATATGGAAGACGCGATAATTCTCATGGCTAACCTCAACGCCAAAGGTACGCATCAGATGCAGCGTAATATCAATGTACGGTTTGGAAACCAACTCACCTTTGATGTGAATATGCGTGTCTTGCTGCGCCAGCGGCGCGGTCATCAGCAACGCGGTGAGGAACTGACTGGAAACGCTGCCGTCAACGCTGACATCACCGCCACGGAACCCGCCTCGCAGGCGCAACGGCGGATAATCGGTTTGTTCAAGATACTCTATTTGCGCGCCGCCCTGGCGTAATGCATCGACCAAATGACCGATGGGGCGCTCTTTCATGCGCGGTTCTCCCGTGAGAACAACGTCGCCATTACCCAGGCATAACGCCGCCGCCAAGGGGCGCATAGCCGTACCGGCATTGCCAAGGAAAAGCTCCAGAGGCTGTTCTGCCACCAGCGGTCCGGCAACGCCTTCTACCGTACAAACGGTACGATCGGCGGAAAGCTGATAGTTCACACCCAAAGCCTTCAGCGCATTCAGCATGTGCCGAACATCATCACTGTCCAAGAGGTTAGTCAGACGAGTCGTCCCCGCAGCCAGCGCCGCCAGCAGCAGAGCTCGATTGGAAACGCTCTTGGAACCAGGCAAGTTGACGGTGCCATTAACTAGGGCCACCGGTTGTAACGTCAGGGAATCCACCATGTGAACAAAACTCTCCAAATCTGATAAACGAAACGGCTCCGGGAATCATGCCGGAGCCGCTTTCATGCAACAATAGCTACACCCTAAATAATTCGAGTTGCATCCTGCATCGCACCCAATGAGCTGACTTGAGCCGAACATTCGGTTAGGTAAATGTGATTAACGACGATGCCGTAAAATATGTCATCGCCCATCAATACGGGCAGCGTCAATCAACCATGACGACGTTCGAAATCAAGCATAAAGTCAGTGAGTGTCTTAACACCCACCAACGGCATGGCATTGTAAATAGAGGCGCGCATACCCCCCACAACACGATGGCCTTTTAGTGCCTGTAGGCCGAGCGCTTCGGCTTCGCTCAAGAAAACGCTGTCCAGCGCGGGGTCGGCCAGTTGGAACGGTACGTTCATCCAAGAGCGGTTAGATTTTGCTACCTGGCTGCGGTAGAAATCAGAATGATCGATAGTGGCATACAACAGTTCAGCTTTCGCCTGATTGCGCTTTGCCATCTCAACCAATCCCCCCTGTTCTTTCAACCATTTGAACACCAAGCCAGAAAGATACCAGGCAAAAGTCGGTGGCGTGTTGAACATGGAGCCGTTTTCCGCCAAAACCGTATAATCAAGAATCGAAGGGACTTCCCGGCGCGCTTTACCTAATAAATCATCACGCACAATCACCAGCGTGAGGCCAGCAGGCCCGATATTTTTTTGTGCACCGGCATAAATGACGCCGAAACGACTCACATCCAACGGCCGGGAGAGAATGGTCGAGGAATAATCACCGATGACCACTTTGTCGCCGAAATCCGGCATTTCATCGATGGCAACGCCGTCGATGGTTTCATTGGGGCAATAGTGAACATATGCCGCGTCATCGCTCAGTTGCCACTCTTTCATTGGCTGAATAGCGCGCAGCCCGTCAACGGTGGTTTTTACGTCGATAACATTTGGCGAGCAGTATTTTTTGGCTTCGTTAATGGCACTGTGCGCCCAATATCCCCCATCGATATAATCAGCAGTAGGATTATCGCCCAACAGATTCAGTGGCAGCGCCGCGAATTGCGCACGCGCACCACCGTGACAAAACAGGATCTTATAGTTGGAGGGAACTTTCAGCAGATCACGCAGATCCTGTTCGGATTGCTCAGCCACTGCGAGGAATTCTTTGCTGCGGTGGCTAATTTCCATTACCGACGTGCCAAGCCCGTGCCAATTGCACAGTTCCTGTTCCGCGCGACGCAAAACTTCAACCGGCAGCATAGCCGGGCCAGAACTAAAATTATAAACCTGAGTCATTTCCCCTCACCACTTTCACTATTTTGCCAATCAGTTGGCTAACCGAAATACACCCCGAGCCGAATAATGTGATATCCAGCACATCGGTTTTATCACTCGCGCCATCCAGCTGCAACGCTTATTCGCCCGGTGTAGAGAAACGGCAGGCGTCAATGATAAAGGGTTCCGTAGCGTGATCGACTTTTTGCGTACTAAAACGCCGGCTCGTTCTCTAATTCAGCAGGTTACCACAGTTTTTTATGCTGAACCTGACGCACTCAACGTCAGGAAAATCCGATAGTCGTCACGCACTACAAACAACGATGCTGCATTAGGCATAGCGGTGAAATGAGGGAACGGCAACCTCCCAGAAAGTGAAGCCACATAAGGGTTTTGCTTAACTGGCACAAACTGAACATCTTTGGTGAGCACTAGCCACATGAAAAAGTTGAGGGGCGCGCATGCCGCGCCCCAGAAAGCAACTTACGGAAATTTATTAACAACATGTAGAGGGCAAAAACGCCCAATCGCAACAACACTCAATACTGGCTAAACATGTGTTGAATTTGCTTGGTATCTTGGGTTTGCGTCAACGCCAATTGCAATAAGATACGCGCTTTCTGCGGGTTTAGCGTGCCGGCCGCCACAAATCCATATTTTGCATCATCGATTTCCGCATCGATGGTGGTGGCACCGGTTGGCACGCGAGAAGAGCGTACGACAGCCACCCCGCGCTGTGCGGCAGTGGCCAGCGTATCAAATACGGTTTTATACAGATTGCCATTCCCCACTCCCGCACTGACAATCCCTTGATAGCCTTCGGCAATCAACGCTTTGGCCGGTGCATCGGAAGCATTGGCGTAGTTATAAATAATCCCCACTCTCGGTAACGCATTCAGTTTACTGACATCAAACGGCGTCGCGCTGGTGTGCTTACGCTGCGGTGAGCGCTGGTAGTCAACTTTGCCATTATGGATATAACCCAGCGCGCCGAAATTCGGTGACTGGAAGGTTTGCACCGCGGTCGTGCTGGTTTTAGTCACATCGCGGGCATCCAATACGGTGTCGTTCATTGCCACCAAGACGCCGCGGTTAGCAGATTGCGGATCGGCCGCCGTCACTACCGCGTTATATAAATTGAATGGCCCATCGGCACTCATCGCCGTTGCCGGGCGCATGGCCCCTACCATCACCACGGGCTTATCACATTTGACCGTCAAACTCAGGAAGTAAGCGGTTTCCTCCAACGTATCCGTTCCGTGCGTAATTACGAAACCGTCGGTTTTGGCACAATCACCGTTGATTTTCTTCGCCAACGTCAGCCAAACCTCATCATTCATGTCCTGCGAACCGATACTGACCACCTGTTCGCCTTGCACGCTGGCAACGTCTTTTAACTGTGGAACCGCACTCACCAAGGCGTCAATACCGACCTTACCGGCGGTATAAGTAGACTGCGTCGCTGAGTCACCGCCACCGGCAATCGTACCACCGGTCGCCAAAACCGTGATGGTCGGCAACGCCCAAGCGCCACTACTCACCCCCGCCAATAATGCGGCCAATACACTGATTTTCATTGATTTCATTATCTTTCTCCGTGATGGTTAACCCGCTGAATTATCGTCTTTATCATCATAAAAACTGTGATTGCTCCAGCGCTTTAGGAATACATGGAGCTTGAACCCAAAAACCCGTATCATTGCGCGTTTTTAGTACGCTCAAAAAGTGAAGACAATGACGCAAACAAAATACACCAACATCAACATATTGATTTTAATTAATTAATTTACAAAAAATCTGAATAAATTCAATTTTCGGCCCCACCACGTACCCCACGGTAAATTGTGAGCTCCATGTTTTTGATTTTCATTGATAGCCAACTGGGTAGATGTTCTGAGCGATATTTAACCATCAATTTAACACTTCGATTATGGATTAATATTCCCAAAAAAATTCTCTATATATAACCAGAAGGTGGTTGGTTCGGTAGGTTCAGTCGGTTCACGAAGATAACAACATGAAATTTAAGGAATATATTTTCCATTTTGAACCGACCTAAGGGTGGGTTCATGATGCGTTAAAGTCGGTTCATCGGCGTTCTTAAGATAGGCAAACTCAGAACATGACAAAGGCAACTCATTGATTATAATCATGAGTATCGGGTGTTCTTTGTTTTCACGGAGGGATAATGCGGATTTTAGTTGAGTGTCGAATGGGGAGGTATTGCGGAGGCTGGGAAAGTGCTGAAGATTGGTTCCAGTCAGAATGAACCCGATCAGCAGCACCATCATTGAATGGGGCGGATTCACTACCCTGCGTTAGCCGAGTCAATGCCGAATCCGCCATCCTTTACTGTTCGCCCGGCTGGTGATTGGTATTAGCTTTACGCTTATTGTGACGGGGATTGGGGGGCTGGCTTACGGTCATGCCGACTCCATCCGCCGTCATCATTACGGCTGTACGCTATCATTAACGCGAGAACTCCCGCTAATCTAGATAGCTGCAACCACTGAATGAAACTCCAGCATTTGAGAAGTTGAGGATCCGCCTTATCATATAATTATCAGAGCAACTCAACGCCCGGAAGGGATGGCTGGGTAGAGACTAAGATGAGGCTGGTTTAGACTTGGCTGAAGGATTGCTTTTAAAATTATGGAGATTACTCAATGATAAGAATAGGACGACTTCTGCCAGGTGGCGTTATCGTTGAGGAAGGTCAACATCGACCGATAAAAGGTGTTGCAATACTTCCTACTAGTGACGGAAATACCGAAGAGGTTGTGGTTTTTGCAAAGCAAATCTCCTCAAGGAGCATTTCTACAGAGATTACCTGTGCGGCACTTGGTCGATGCCTTTCACTTCCAATACCAGAACCAGTAATCCTCTTTGATGAAAATGACCTGCCTTTTTTCGGAAGCGTTGACACTGCCTACCCCAGTTTTTCGCAATACATTAATGATACATCTGATAAAAGTGTTCTTGAAAAGCTGGAGTCATGGCCTCTACTCCGCAAGGCTGCATATTTTGATGAATGGATCGCGATGGATGATAGGCACAATGGGAATCTATTGTTCAATGGGGATGGTTTTTACTTAATCGATCATGAGTCTGCCATACCTCCTGGGCTGACACCTGAGCAAAGCGGCATTGAATATTACTCCAACCAGCTACTGCAAATTGCAAGTAGCCTCCTTGATCGGAAAAATGAACTTGCAGTGCAAATGGCAGCAAACGAAGCTAGAGCTTGGTCTGTTTCTAGCGGGCAAGGGTCGATTGAAAACCTTGATGTAGTGCTATCCTCCAGCGTACAAGAAAAGACAAAAAATCAGATGTTGTCTTTCCTCGCTGCTAGAATAGAAGTGCTTGGTGATATACTCTATGAGCAGATCAAGCCCAAACAAGTACAGATGAACTACGATGCTAAACCTTGACCACCTCTTAAAGACAGCCCCTCAGATGCCTGCAACAATTGGTAGCTGGATGCCTGTGTATCTTGAGCCTATGCTTGGTTCAGGAGAGAGGCTTGTGATCATTGTTGCCGCAGTCACATCGACAGGAGAAGCTTTAGTAAAACCAGCAATTAGGAAAGAAGTGATAGAGGCTATGTATGGCTTCAAATCTTCTGGTTTCACTAATATGGTTGAGCTTATTTCTACTAGCTTAAGCCACCATCTTAACCAAAATAAATCATTTACTGGTTGGCAGCCTCCGGTTACTGGTATCTCTGTTGGAGAACCACGACAAGCAGCGTCTTCTAGCGCCACGGGTATATTAAGGCAAGCAGTTTCCTTATCATCCAGCCTTTCTTCATTGCTTGATGATGAAATGCTTTCGTCCAAAAAGCGTACAGGCACAACAAAAGAAAAAGACCGTTGGTCTACGCAACTGATTGATGCTGTTATAAAAGAAGATATTCACAGAGAAGTTTTTTTTAACAGGCAATATGTTTTTTCTGACGGGCATAGACCTGCAAAAATATTTTATCTCAGTGATTACGCAGCAATAAACACAGGAAAATTACTACCATCAAATCTAAATGAGTTAGTTAGAGACGGTAAGGCAAAGATTTCAGACTTATCAATGATAAAGAAAAACAGCAACTTGTTCGATAGAAGCACACATGAAATGGTTGTTTTTCGTCCTTCAGATGACAATCCGGCTTACTCGGAAAAGAAAATTGCATTGATAAATAGTGCCTTTCTTGCTCTTCAGGATCTGGCGCATGCCTATGATGTAAGCATAACTTCGGTAAACTCAATCGAACAAGCAGCTAGAATAATTTTGAAAACTGCAGCTTAGAATCGTACCCCGGCCACCGAGCCGGGTTTTTTGTACCTATCTATCTCTACTTCTGCACCACCGGCACTGTATCGACACACCTGCAGTGGGCCGGGTCTACCCCGGCTTAAAACTACAAATCATTGCTCGCTGTCAGCAACTTCAGTAACAGACTCAACTTCGGGCATCTCAACGCGTAAATCTATCCAGCGATCGGCGGGAATGTCGATCGGCATGCCTTCGTCATATCCCACGATTTCGTTACGTGCAAACACTGGTGCGGTTGGGTGTGTACGATGATACGTCTTGATGAGCAGATCACCTGTTGCCTCTACTTCGTAATCCACCCAGATAAGGGGCTGCTTGTTCCTGTCTAGTGGAACCTCGATACCACCGTCAGGCCCTCCCCATGTATCATCTGAGTTAAACCCGAGCACGCCGGAAACACGGTACACACCCTCGCTTACTCGCTCAGTTGTCACACCTGCGCTCTCGTCATTCAGTTCGCACGTACCATCACAGAATAGCTTCACAATCGGCGAGGCTTTCTTAATAAATCCGTTGCTGTCAGTTGTTGTGTTTCCCGTGTGCCACAGTTCGCAAAAACCTTTTTCCGAGCCAACGCCAGCATCTACAGTTCGGAATCCCAATTTCGAATTTCTTGCAATGAGTTGCAATGAATACGGCAGAGGATTTTCAGTTGTCACATACCAGTTAAACGTGAGCAAACTAAATGTAGCACCTGCCCCCATAAACGACGGCGCATCAACATCTTTTTGGTTTGTGAAAGTAAAGTTTGTCGGCCCAGCCAACGCGCCCGCAATTGTTTTCCGTTGACCGATCGCACTATCAACAACTAGCGGATTGCCGGCACTTAAATTTACATCGTCAGATACGTAAGCGGTTCCCGTGTTATTGATGCCAAGATACTTACCCATCAATGTTGCACCGGTATCTTTTTCAGTCATCTCAAATTTAATAGCAATGTTGCTATTTTTTACATCCGCATTATTTCTAATAACCCGCAGCGACTCACTGGCATTTGATGAGATTATTAGTGACGGGCTTTGTGTGTTAAGCGTGTCGATTTTTTGCGGAAGACTAAACGTGTTAGCTTTATTTTTCTGGGCCGCATTTTTTAGCGTATTTGCACTGTTTTGCTCGCTGAGTTTTGCAGCAGCAGCAGACTCCGCAGCATCTGCACGCATACGGTCAACTGTCTGAATAATTTCCGGTGTGATATCACTTTCATCAGGACGCCGTAGAAAATCATTGAGTGTGCCAGGCTGCGAATCAGCGTATACCACTATCGTGCCGACGCGCTCCGGTTTTGCGCCGTACCCAGAAATAATGACCTCATATGCGCCCGGTTCTACTGTCAGTGAATAATGCCCATCGTCGTCTGTGACGGATTGAGACACTGCCAGGTTTAATACTGTTGCAGACGTTTTTAGTGCTCGCATTTGAATAGCAACGCCAACTCGCGGATCATTATAAGGCCCACACAAAACCCCAGATATTAGTGCCATGTTTTTCTCCATAAAAAAACCCGCCGAAGCGGGTGGGTTTGCTTACATTTCAAGTCTCAGGTCTATCCATCGGCCCGGCGGAATGTCCATAGGTTTGCCAGCAACAACCATCGCTGTATCTATATCAAAGCGGCGTGTACTCACTGTCACTGTGATAGTGCCGTCTGCATCGGTTTCTGTAGCAACAAAACAAAGTCTATTGCCATTTACGTCCTGCGGCACTTCAATAGTCCAGCCCTCTTTTGCCAAACCTTTGGCTCCAGATATACGATAAACGCCCGTTGAAACCCGCTCAGCATGTACGCCGTTCGCCTCATCGTTAACAGCGGCAGTGCCGGCAAGAGTAAAGCCGTCCAAAAAATTAGCGTCCATTTCTTCCGAGTTGTTTGTAACACGGGCAATCGGTGATGCCTGTTTTATAAATCCGTTAGCATCAACTGACGTGTTACGCGTCGTTCTGAATTCAGTTCTCCAAACTTCGCTGTTTGTCGGGTTCCCTGAAATAAGCAACTGTCTAACTACTACGCCAATGTTTCCAGATTGCCTGTTGACATAAAATATCGAAACAAAATCATTTATTTTTTCATTAGAGTACATGCACATCTTTAATTCATGACCTGCCCCGCCGTATGACTCGAGATGATTTGTTGTATAGTTCCACGAGAAATTAGTATTAACCTCTTCCCAACCCGAGGCAGGGGCGTGAGCAGGAATTCCAAGGCCATAGCCACCCGCTATCAATACTCTATTTTCAACTTTATCGCCGATGTGAGTTTGTACGTTATAACCTGCCGCCGTACCTAATGCTGATTTATCGGCTTTATCTTCCATGTCGGATGTCAGTTTTTTAAATGAACTAATCGTAACTTGTTGCCCATTCGGCGCTTCAAGTATAATTGATCCGTTCCCAGTCATAACTTCCTGCCATCCATCCATCTGGCTCTGATAATATGCAAGTTGAGCGGAAAGACGGCGGGCAAAATCAGGACGTGATTCAGTATAAAATGTTAAAATTGCGTATTTAGCATTCGTTATCGCCTCCGCTGGCCCCGACTTCAACCTGATTTTAGTGTCACTATCTACGGCGATAATTTCATAAATACGAACGCTCCCCAAGCCCGGCAATAAGACTGCACAGCCAGGACCAATACCATACTTATTATCTGCCCATTTAGTATCTGTACCAACCATCGTATTACCATTAATACTAACGGTTCCTGCGTCATACCACGCCATAATTTTATCCCAATATCAATTTAATTAAGAGAAAAACCGCTAACCTGAGGTGTTGCCCACGCCATGACAATGTAATCTGTCTTCTCGCCACGCCCCTGATCCAAAGCTCCGGCATGAATATTTATATCAATACCCTCCCCTTGAGATAGATCTTTCGAAAAGGAATACATATTTGTATATTTAACCTCTGTAGCACTCCCCCCTTGCCGTGACAACTCAATGCCATTTATAGACTCACTTCCGTTAAAATAAACTTTTGTCTTAGCCTGCCTAAGCATTATTGCCATCACATACCCATAAATACGCATCGGCATCAGAGGATTTCCATCATACCTGACAACTCGCTGAGAGTTAGTGTTATGTAATTCAAATGAATATGAGTTACCCTGAATTAGATTACCTTTTATCTGAGATGCTAAAAGCTCACCTTTAATAACACATGTTTCATTGATTGTTACATTATTAAGCTCGCCAGAGTCTGCACGAATAACACCACGGATATTAGCATTCTGAAATTCAGAGCTGCCGTCTTTTCTGATAATCCATCCCATCATGCCCGAAACGTAGTTGTTCGAACTGATGTAATCACCAATTTTAACATTGGTAATCGCCGCATCATTTATCTTAGCCGTAGTTATCGAGGCATCTTGAATTAGCGCACTATTGATAAATACTTGGCCTCCATCAATAGCAAATGGCGAAGTGACAACACCGTTATAAGTATTTATTACGGCAATCTGATCAGCACTAAACAAAATACGGCTTTTTATCGAATTAATACCATCAACTTCTATTCCGATAGACATTCCCGCGTTGTAATAAACACCATTGTAAGTAACACCGGCTTTAACACTATAAAGCGCACTACCTGTACCCTGTTGAGTGAAATTAGTTGTCGCTTTGGTTTCTATCGAAGCTTCATTTTCTCTAAAGCGTGATGTAACAAGTTGCTGGTATTCTGCAAATGCACGTTTATCATCGGCAATGACGGTCCGTATATCAAGAATTTCAGCCTTCGAATTTCCACTTTCTTTACGCCAACGTTGAATATCAGCATCATTTGCCAGCGCATTTTCAACAATAGCATCCGTATTCGTGTCGATTTGTGACAGCATTTGCTGGCCTTGCTCACTGCTAACAACCTCATCAGCTATCGCATCAAGATAATCACTTCCCTGCGCGCTAGATTGCCCATGTATCCAATCAGTCCATGCACTTTGATTGCCCAACTTGTCAATCAGCCGTGCTCGATACCAAAATTCCTGCCCGGCCTTCAGTCCGCTCTGCGTGTAATCGTGCTGAGGATAAGGCACGTCAACGAGCAACATCGGATTTTCACCGCTGGCCGTACGCGAGTACTGAATTTCAGTTTGCAAAGCATCACCAGCGCCTTCAGCAAAGTTCCAACTCAGCACGATCCCCCACAGCAATGGCAAAGCAGTAAAGTTAATGGGTTTCGGTGGGCTTCCTTCTTTCCCTTTCAGTTGTTGTTCTGGCGCATTCGCCCATATGCTGGAAATTTCAGACGGATTTATGGCCCGTACGCGGGCTTGATAACGGCCGGCATAAATGCCCTGCACTTCAAACCCAAGCGTTGACGTACGTGGCGCCGGTATCCAGTTGCCATTGTCCCGGCGCCACTCAGCTTCATAGGCGATTGCATTGGGCGCGCTGTCCCACGTAACTCTCAGCGTTGCTACAGATAGCCCCTGAATAATGGCGGAGTAACTGCTGATCTGCACGTTCTCCGGTGGTGGCTGCACACCAGGCGGAATGACGCTGATCGGTGGGTCCTCGATCCGCGCGCCCGTGTCGATTTTTGCAAATTTATTCGGGTCATGCTCGACAGCAGTAATATCGAACGATACCCCATCATCGCCTTCTTTAATGCCGGTAACACGGAACTGTTGCAACGCGAGGTCGGACGCATCAACCGCCCACACGGCCTCGGCTGCCGGCGTTTCAGAATAAGCAGTCGTGACCGTAATCGTTTTACCCGATACGGCTGCAATTGTGCGCCCCTCGGCCTTCCCGCTTGGCAGGTTTAGAATCAGTCGCTCACCGATAGCGGCAGAGGAAACACGATCAAGGGTGATATTACGGCCATTAACTGAGCTGATACGGCCACCAAGCGGACGCCCTGCCAGCATTTCATCGGCTACAGCAATAATCCAACCGGGGAGTGGTATTTTTCCGTCAAGACCGACAGGAAATGACACCACTCGATCCTTTTCGTTACTCAGCAACAACCATTTACCACGCCGTATCGACTCTGATTTACGCGTACAACCGATGGCTGTCAAACTGGCCTGGTTGATCCCCCACCGGCGAATCAGCGCATTAACGGATACAGGCTCAACCGCATCTTGATAGCCATTAGCTGGATCGCTCCAACTCACCATGCAAGTACTGTAGTGCGTCTTCTCGCTAGCACTGGAATAGGTGAATTTGCCCTCTTTAACACTTGCACGTGTGTAGATGTAATCAATATCACGCGGCATATCTGCAAGCGCATGCATCTGATTGTTTGCCCAGAATGTCATCCCGCGAAAAATTGCAGCAATATCGCGTAGAACATTCCACGCATCTTCTTGCGATTGGATATACACGTCGCATTTAAAGCGAGGCTCAAGTCCATCGCCACCGCGACCATCCGGCACTAACTGATCGCAATACTGCCCAACTGCGTACAGATCCCACTTAGTGATCGCCAGATTTTCCGCTTTAACGCGAGTACCGATAGAGAACCGGTCGTTAATCATCAGGTCGTACAGTATCCATGCCGGGTTATCAGTCGATGCCGTTTTAAATGTACCGTCCCACACACCGTTATATTCTCGTGTTTCAGGGGTGTAGTTTGAGGGAATACGGATGATGCGCCCGTCAGGCTCACACGAAACCTGCGGGATATTCGGGAATTGCTTTGCATCGAACTGAACGAAAAGCAATGCAGTTTCTGGGTACCGTAGCTTTGCATCTATCGTTTCTGTAATGGCCTCAACGACCATCTTGTCAGCAATGCGGTTACTGGTGCTGTTCGGCGTCAGGCGTCTTACGCGAACCTGCCAGCCGGTCGAGGCTTTCGGCAAATCAACACGGTGGCTGCGCTCGTATTTCGTTGTCGTTTTACCGTCTACCGCCGTGTTCAATACCTCATGATAAGCACCGCCATCGGTCGCAATATCGATCGCATATTCAATGCGATAACCGACCACATCGCCATTATCTTGCTGCTGTTGAAGCTGAGCCCATGACAGACGCAAGCGAACAGCAGAAAGCTGCGTATTTGTTACCGCTCTCACCCACGGCCTTTCGCTGGTTAATTCCGTGCTTACTGTGATTTCGTTCTCAACATCCGGTACGCCGGGTATGTAGTCCTGATGTGGAGTGCCTGAACGAAACTCCCATTTCACGCCGGGGAAGTTTTCTGTACCATCGTTGGCCACCAGCGGTGTCCCATCCAGAAAAATCCGGGTGCCGTCGAGATTCCCGGCAAATTCACCCTCACCAAGCGCCAATAGCAATTTTGCGTAGGACGTTGATTGCAGTGAGTCGGGGGATTCATTCGGTGCGCTGGGCGTGCTACTCCCACCTTTGCGGCCTTCAATTGCGAGCATGCTTTTCTCCAGACATAAAAAAACCCGCCGAAGCGAGTTGGTTAAATCGAGTTTTTTATTGTTGGTCTTCGGCATAAATACCGGCTGAAATGATTGCGCCGCCTATTCGCCGCTTTCCGTAGAGCACAGGAACCGGGTTTCCCTGCGCAACCGTGTTTACAGGACCACCGAATGCGTAGCTGGGTTTGTTATCGGGGTCCTGCCGTGATGCCAGTCCACCTTGCATCGGCGACAGCATTTGCACGACACCGCCCAGCGCCATTGACGCCCCGCCCATCATCATACCGACACCGATCGCAGACGTGGTGCCGAAAGTGAAATACCCCGCCACAACTAATACGGCCCCCAATATGGTTTGAAACATCCCGGCTTTTTTGCTACCCACGATCACCGGCGCAATGCGAATATCTGCACCGTTGGACTGAAAGACCATCTCATCTTTACTTAGGTTTTTCTTTCCCTCAAAGACGGCATAGGTAAGTCCACGCTCGTTACTTTCCAATAGAAATTTTTGAAAACCGGGGATCACAATAGATAAGGCTTTGATTGCCTCAAAAGGGCTTTCTACTGCAAGACGGTGCTCCCGTCCGAACATTGCCCCTAGAACACCATATAAGCGGATAGTTTTAATTTCTGGAATCAATATTGGCATGTGTCACCCGTTGTAACGTAAAACAGTGATCGTGCGTTCTTGCCAGTAGCCCAAATAGGGAACGCGATTGCTTAGCTGGCCGTAAAGGTGGTGCATCATTAACCCGTCACCGATATAAACCCCGGCATGGTTCGGTTCGTTGGCACGTATTTGCATAATGATTACGTCGCCTATCTGGATCTCGCCCGAGGCCGTAACGAAACCCGCCTCGGCATAGTGCGTCATATAGAGGTTTTCACCTCGGTTCCACCAGCCATCCTCACGCGGATAATTCGGCAAGATAATTTCTCGCTCGAGCCGATACCAATCGCGCACAATGGCGTAACAATCCCAGAATCCATGTACAAACGGGCGCTCTAGTAACGGTTTGATGCCTTGTGTGGGCATGACTTCTCGAATATCTCCCTCAGGCCAGCTGGCGATAATCCACGGCAACTGTGACGCGTCACACTGAGCGATATCAAGCTGGCTGGGTTGCGTCGTCGCATCGGGGTGACTGTGAACAATCGCAACGATTGTGCCAGCATCTTCAGCGGCGGCGTAATCCTCTGGCGCCAGGCTGAATTGTTTTGTCGGTTCCGGCGCAAGATTACGGCAAGGCACATAACGTTGCCGCCTGCCGTTCTGCACCACCAAACCGCAACACTCTCGCGGATACTCTGCCTCCGCATGCGCCAACACGGCGCTGATTATCTGTTTACGCATCGTTACCTCTTGAGTAGTGCTGATCCGGGAAATCCGCCGAAGGGTAATTGCTCTGTTTCACCCCAACGTTTTTTGCAATCGCTAAGCAACCCGCCGCAGGCATCTTTTGACGGGTCGTCAACGGGGTTGCCATCTTCATCAAAATACCGGGTTCCTGTGTACCCACATGATGCCCCGCGATATTTACCTTCAATACACCAGGTGCAGAGACTGTGAATTTGGCGACGTGGGATCAGCATCCCCTGTAAATCGGCTGGTGAGGACAACTGAAACTGAATGATTTCATTGTCTTCACTGGTTTTGTTTTCGATGTAGTAAACATCCAGCTTTTCTTTAGTGGGATCAGCTTCTGGATTACCTTCTGGGTAATTTCGCGCATCCAGATATTGCGCAAAGGTAAAGTGCCGGGTGACTCTGGCCTGCGCCATGTTTTGGTATGCCAGGCACATAGCAGAAATTGTTCCGTCAAGGTTTGCCACACTCAACGTGGGCGTCGGGGCACTGCCGTCGCTGGTGACTTCGAACCCCTCCGCTTGCACTGGCCAAGGCTTGTATTCCTGTCCCTGCCACCAAATAGATTTAACTGGCAAGCGTCCGGGATCGCCACCAGCAGCTACTAATTCAGCTTCGGTGTAGGGGATCGGGTAATTGTGGAAAAATAGCTCCGGTCCATCGAACATGCTCCCGTCTACGTGGAACAGGAACACCCTTTTCCCCGGAGCCAATAGCTGCAGGTCTGCGTTAATGCTCATTGTTGATCCTATGGCCTATTTGCAGTTTCAAACGTTGCTGTTAATTGATACATCGGCTCGGTACGTGAATTCTTCCCCATCGCGGTGATCTGATGGCCGTTGCAGGTATACAGGCCCAGTTCAAACAGGGGGTTGCGCCACGTGAAAGCGCGAAACCCTTCATGCCGCTGTAAAAAAGTCCGTATACCAACGATGTACTGCCAGTTGCCAACGAAGGTTAGTGGCCAGCTTTGGTGCTCACCATTAATGCCGTCGCCGGACTGCTGCTTATAACCATCACCGAATTGCACTTCTCGTACCCGCTGAGCGATATCCCCGGTCGGGTTAACGCGGGGACAATACAAAAACTCTTCCAACGCCATTATCTGCTCCCCTTCATGCGTTGCGTCAGGATGCCGTTCTGTCCCAAATCTTTATCACGCAACGCGCGGTAACGCTGATCGACAAACCGCCCAATCTCACTACCGAATTGTTCCCACCCCGGCGAGGTGGTTTGGTTTGTTTGTCCGCCGCTTTCGATGCTGATGTAAACCTGGGGGGAACCGCCGCTACCGCCACCAGCGCTACCTTGCGATATAGCACGAACGCCCAGAGAACCATCGGCGGCGCGTGTCAGTGGCATGATTGCCTCTGGTCCTGCCTCACCCATCAACCCCGCCCCATGGGCGAAAGCAAACATGGTGGGGCTGCTAACTACCTGCCCGCTAAAATGGCTAAGGTCACTTGAGGCAACAACGCCACCCTTCGCGTAAGCGGTGTAACTTGTGCTCATTCCCATTGCACCAGTGCTGCCAGCCGCAGCAGAAGCGCCACCCGCAATACCGCCAAACACGCCACCCATCACACCGGTGATTGTCTGCATGATCGTGCTGGTTACAAGCGCCTGTGCCGCCATATCAACAAGATTGCCGATGATGGATTGAGTGAGTGACGAGAACAGATTGAGCATGCCCTCTTTAAAGGTCTGCGTACCCGTCAACATGCCGGTAAGCATATTTGTTACGCGCTCTTGTGAGGTCTGGAATATATCAACGGCCATCTTCTGCATATCGCCTTGCGAAGCGTACAAGGCCATTGCAGCTTGATAGCGTTGCTCGTTGGTTTCATTTTCAGATGCCAGAATAAGTTGATTTTTACGCTGCTCTGAAATCGCACCGGCTGTCGCGTAGGTTTCAATCAGGGCTTGCCGTTTTGCCAATTGGTTTTCAATGTTCTGCAATGGGTCAACGTTACCGGCTAGCTCCTGATTGCCTGTCACTGCATGACGTTGATTGGCCTCAGCTACCGCATTGAGATACGCGGTGTTGATTTCCTGCTTACGGCGGGCCAGCTCTTCAGCGCTCTTGATTTCATTACCGGCAATTTGACGCTGTAGCTGCGCTTCTGCCTCTTTGCGGTTTTGCGACGCCTGACGATACGGGTCGGAGGCGATCGCTGCGTTATGGTCATCCCAGCGCTGCTTTGCCTCCGTTAACGTTTTATTGAGCCGCTCAAGCTCAGCACGTTGCGCCCCCGTCCATTTGCTGCCGGTTTCCAGTGATGCGGAAAATAACGCCGCCGCCACGTCACCGTCTTTCAGCCTCACCTGCTCAATCTGAATTTCTTTATTCAGGTTGGCTATTTTTTGCTGATAGTCACCGGTAATGGTTGCGGTCTTTTTTGCTTCACTACCAGCCGCCGCAGTCGAGCTTTTCAGCTTGTCCTGATTCGTCCATGCGGCAACGGTATCATCGATGTACTGTTTCCGCGCTTTCTGGTTCTCAGGGGTATTGGTCAATCCCTTGTCGTCAGCAATAAACTCAGCCTGTTTGCGAACGCGTGTTGAACCGGTAAGCGTTGATAGTTCTCGTGCACGAGATGCTTGTTGAAGAAGCTGCTCCTGAGGTGAGGTTAAGGGATTTTGAGGAATCGCCATCGGGGCGCGTAACAGTGCGTTACGCTCACGCAAAACAATATTCCCCGCCATGAGAACGGAGTTAAAACGAGAACCCTCCGCCGTTATTAACGGTAATGAAGAGGTAACGTTTTTAATCTCAACATAGTTTTCACGCAGCCCGATAGTTTGCTGCGTGATCATCATATTGATTTGATTTTGGGTCGAGCTAAAGCGATCGCGGGCTTGTTGAAGATTAGATTGCGCGATCGTCTGCTCATCTTGAGCGGCGGTCAATTCCCGCTGCTTACGCACAAACTCATCAGTACCCGGTGTCAGTTTAGCAAGCTGCGCCTGATATCGCTCTACCTGGACGGTTACTCCCTGATAGGCAATAACCAACTCCTGCAAGGGCTCTTTCTGCACTTCAAGTGACTGGCGAAGTTGCGCCTGATTGAGCGCCAATTGGGCCTGCGTCATATTTTTGATCTGTGAGGAAAGCGTCCCCATCTGATCAGCCAATGCAATCGCCGCCTGCCGTGACTGTTCTGTTTTTTCATACAAGAAATACAGCGCTGTACCGGCAAGCATTGCCGCGCCGGCAGGCCCACCGATTAATCCCAACGCCTTGCTTGCCAGACCGCCGGCAATATTAAGCCGACTTTGTGCCGTTGCCAGGGTTTCTGTCGCGGCCACTTCTGCACGTGTCAGTGATGCCAGCGCTGCCGAGTTAGCCGACAACTGAGTGCGGATGGCCAGTCGTGTTTTTTCCGTCTGGGCCAGCTCTAGTTGTGCAACAAGTGATTTTTGTACTGCCAGTGTCATCTCTCGCTCAGTCGATATTTGAGCTAATGACGCGGCAGCGCCAAGGCGTTGTGCTGCTGCCAGTGCTAACTGGTTCCGTGTCGCTGAAATTGTCTCCGCGGCAGAACTGGCAATACTGGTCGCCAACCCGCCGAAATAACGCGCTGCGCCAACGGCTACCAGCGCCCCCAAAACAGCAGCTACGTTGTCGATATTTCCAGCCAAGCTATCCAGTGATCCGGAAAGCGTTGCTGTCACACCACTGGTTTCGTTAATGCTGCCTACCCATTGCTGGAAGGCGTTTTCAACTTTTGTGATGGAACCACTGACCGTGCTCGGCATCGCGGCAAATTCGCTTTGCAAGGTGCCAAGTTGGCTGAGCAGAGCGGGTACCACTTTATCGATAGACAGCAATCCCTGATCGGCCATCGCCTTCAAATCTTTACGGGCAACACCCATACCCGCTGCCAATGCGCGGATCACACGGTCACCGTTTTCGTTAACCGAGTTGAACTCCTCGCCACGCAATACACCCTGCGCCAACGCCTGGCTAAATTGTGTAATAACCGAGCTGGCTTCTTGTGTACCAGCACCCGATAGCTTCAGCCCTGTAGATATTGCCTCTGTTACTTTCAGCACATCATCAGATGCAAAACCAAACTCACGCATTGAAGCCGCAGAACGGGCGAACAGGCTGGCATTGTCACCAAAAGCGGTGCCGGTACGCTGACTAATTGCCATCAGGGATTGCTGGCTTTTGGAAAAGTCATCGGACGATTGCGAAGCCTGTTTCAGGCGGGCGTTAACCTGGTTCCATTGGTCGGCCAAGTTGATCAGATGGCCAGTAGCAAAAGCGCCGGCAAACGCGCCCGCCATGCCCATAGCGGTTTGCCGCACGGTGACCAGTTGCCCGTTGAGATCGGCCAGCGCACGCTGGCTTTGCCGGGTAGCGTATTCGGCCTTGCGGTTACCCTGCTCCATCGTTTTGTAATAGTCGGCTCCCATGCGTGACGCGCGGGCAATCTCAGTTTGGAACGAACTTGAGTTAGCCGAAATTTTGATGATAAGTTCACGCAAAGAAGCCATATTCCACCCATAAAAAAACCCGCACTTGGCGGGTTAGTTACAATTAATTTCAATCTCTCTTCAACGAATTATCTAAAATTGCGGATGTTATTTTTATTTGCTTATCTTGTTTTTCATTAATCAGCTTCAACTCTTTAATAATTTCATTAGACATTACTGCATATCTAATAACAAAAAATAAAACAACTATTGAAACAACAGAAAACAAAGCGATTAAAAAATAAAATCCTTCCTGCGAATAATGCATGATAAAAACTCCCTCGGTAACAATATCATGCCCATCGTATCAGAAGAAAATCGAATAATGGAGCGCAAAAAAACCATTCTATCCGGCCATTTTATCAAACCACGATTCTAAATCGGAAGTATCACCCCCATCGTTAACTTCATCTTCTGCGCTCCATTTGAGCACTAAATCATTAAGGTCAACGGGCTGATCCTTCGGTCCACGCTGTGCGTTATAGATAGCCGCACTAATCTGCGCAGCATGAACATCGCCGCGTACATCGCCGATCGGGTTTATCCGGTCATAAGCCGCCCATAGCCTTAACTCGCTAATGCTGATTGTTTGTTTCAATTCACCCAGCGTTTTCCCCAGCCTCAGAGCCAGCTTCATCATGAATTGAGTGTCTGGCTCTCTGACTTTTTTTCGGCATCCTCAGGCGACGTTGCCAAATCCATCGCCTGTTTAAGTAAACGTGAGTGCACCGGACCATAAAATGCGATCACATCTGCTAGCTCGTCATGGGAAAAAACAGGCTGACGCTCTTCATCCAGCAACACATCAATGAACATCACGGCATCTGCGCGAATATTCCGCTGCGTTTGCTCTGAGATGGACGGTTTAACCGTTTCCGCCCCGTCCTCAGCGTCTTCCGGCATGAGAATTTCACGCCAACGCCCCCACCCATCAGGCGACGGCTCACGCAGCACAACTTTTGCACCTTCCCATTCATCAACGATCACTGTTTTTGTGCGAAACCCAGAGAGGGGAGCAGACGCTAGCGCTTTTAAACTTTTCTTTTTCACAGCCATTTTCTTTCCCTTCTGTTATGCGGTGATATTCGCAACGTAAACGGCAGTAAACGCACCATCGGCAGTTTTTACCGTGATATTGGCCGAGCCCACTGCGACACCGGTAACCGTTACCGTGTTCCCCAGCAGCGTAGCTGTGGCCTTTGTCGGATCGGAGGATGTGACTGTATACGTTTTGTTTGTTGCACTAACGGGGGCGATATTCACTTTAAACGTCGTAGTGGCGCCGACTGCTACATTACCGCTGGTAGGGGCAACGGTAACGCCTGTCGCGGGAATGTTTACCGCCGATATTTTGACGGGCTTACCAATAATTCGCAGTGTATAGGATGCAGAAACCACACCAGATGTGCCTGCGCTCCAACTGTTCTGCCGCACTTCGGCAAGATAAGCAAAACCATTCCCAGAGGGGAAAACAACACGAATAGCGCGACGGGTATCCGTCTCATATGCTTCCATCAACGAATCCTGCGCCAGTTCGTACGCACTCCAGTTACGGTTGATTGTCATTTCTCCCGGCGCGGCCAAGCCGTTTGTCATCTCCTGCTCCGTTGAGCATAGCGTTGTAACATCAATATCAGCCTTTTGCCCCCCGGTATAACTCAACTCTTTTGTTGAGCATGATGCATAAAGCCATGTCGCATCGCTAGGGTTGGCTTCCGATGCCTCTTCGGCAGATACGCTAAATACCGTGCCTTGAGTTTTCTCAAATTTACTTGTCATAGGGTTCTCCAGACATAAAAAAACCGCACGGAGGCGGTTATTTGAGGGGGCAGGGATTACTGCCAAATTTTGAATTCGAATGAGGCGCGAAAAAGGCCGGTATCGGGTTCATGGCTGCTGAACAGGTGGATTTCCACCGGAGCCAGCACCGTCACGGCGACCACGGCCTGAGCGCGTAGGGCTTTCGCCTCGTCAATGCTGCTGGCGTACACGTCGATCTGCACCATGTAGGCCGTTTCGGCGGTACCGCAGAACACATCACCCCGATTTTCATCGGGAACGGTGTAGACGATCCACGGCGGCTTTACTGCTGGCTTTCCTTCAGGTGTCAGTTTGACGACATACGGGTATGCTTGACCGTTCACCAGCGGCTTTAAAAGCGGTTTCAGATCGGCTTCGGTCATTTGCTGAGTACCTTATCGATCGCCTGATTGGCCTTATCAAACGCGGCTCGCGTCGCATCTTCCTGTTTGCTATCAAACGCCGGTCGGACAAACGGAATGGCAGCCATTTTTGATGTTCCCAACTCGACAAAACGCCAGTAAAACGCATTGTTTCTGTTGCTCGCCTTACCTTTGCTGCGTACATGAACGCCAGCAACAGCATCACCATTTCTGCTTCTGGGGCTGACAACCACAATGTTTCTTGCCAGTTTTCCGGTTTTTTTGGGTGCCCGACGTCGTGCTTCATCACGAAACACGGCTGCCGAGGCACGTGTGGCCTGACGCAAAACGTTATTACTTTCCGCCTTACTCAATAACTCTAAATCTTTCGACAGGTCGAGCAGGTCTGAAAAATCCAGCGTTCCGCCGATCATACTTTCACCCCCGATTTACAAAGTAATTCCAGACGCGTTAGTTTGACATCGGGCAGCGCTGCCACAATGTCATAAGCAAGATCGCGGAAAATTACGCGCGACGCACTAGATACATCATCACGATATCGCAACCATATCCGTACTGTGGCCTCAACCCGCTCGGCACCAGAGGCCAGCAACTCCCGCCCACTAATGGCCTTTACTTCTGCGGGTATTTTTTCGGGAGCAACGTCTATCCAGACTTCTTTTTCCTGCCCTGAGGGTAATTCGACAGTTTCAAAATTCTGGATCATGATGCGGTGCCTAAATCGCCCCGGTTCCATCTTCGCCCTCCTCATCAACGGTTCCACGCCAATTGCGGCAGGTCCACATCAGGTTTTCAGCGGCTTTATTCGCGTATAGCTGGACTTCACTCTGGCTCGTTCTATGCTCGAACAAATCACCAAACACCAGTAACGTAGCTGATATCACCGGCGACGGAATATCATTGGCAGCAATCCAGCGAGGTTCATCACACCAGCGCAAACAATAGTCCAGCGCCGCTTGGGCATAACGCATAATCAGCGCATCGCGATCATCACCGTCAAACTCAATGTGCTGGCGCAACTCCTCGATAGGAACAACATCAGTGACAACAATCGCCATAATTAATCAGGGCGGATTATTCCGCCCTCTCCTTACTGATTATTTACCTGCTGCTGGGGCCTCGAAGGTGCCTTTAATCAGCGCCTGTGGGCGATAGTGAGCCAGCGCTAAACGCTCCTCACACAAAATGGTCAGCATGTTTTTCACGAAGTTATCGCGGTCTTCGCGGCTCACCTCGACAGTTGCGTCCATGCGATCCCACACTTGGGATGCCAGGTCGAAACCACCCACGGTGAAAGTGCCTTGCGTCTGGGCACGAGTCGGTACAACCGGCAGGCCCCACATGATGTTGCTGGTAAACGCTTGTGGACCGCCGAAGATATAGCGACCTTCACCATCTTTCAGCAGCGCAATGTTATGCCAATCGCGAGGGTTCAGAATGATGCCCGACGCGCTGAATTCGGATTCAGTCACCTGGTAAATCGCGTGGGCGATCATGTCCGCCTTAGTATCACCAGCCGCATTCAATGTGGCGTCATATGCGGTGGCCACGGCGTTAATTCCCGTCAGGTTATCGCCGCTACCATCACCGTTCAGCAACTGATCTTCTTCAACCAGAGCCAGACCGTAAAGCAGGCGATTATTGACGTAAGATTGCAGCATGGGTGCATCATCCATCACCTGCCGCGACGCCTGAATCCAGTGCGCAATGGTTTTTACGTTTGCCGTCTCTTTTGAGAACGTTAAATCTGACTCCGGTTTCTGCGCCTTCTCTTTCACCGGTGCCGCTTTATTGGTAAACAGCTTTTCACGCACGTATTCCAGCGAGTTACTGGAAATGCGCCCCTGCGCCAGCAGATCACGAATGACCAGACGGCGCAGCCCCGGCGCAACAATACCCGGCACCTGCATAGGCTGGATCAGCGAGCCTGCCGAAGCCGCGTCACTGCCCAGCGATTTATTAAATGTTTTCGCCTCATAGGTCCCCTTGCTGCCGTTCCATGATTTGGTTAACCCTTCCGCTACACGCTCGGAGAAATCCTTTTTATCTTCCGGGTTTTCTGCTCCCGGCCCGCCTTTCTGCTCCAGGTCGAACAAACGGGCACCGGATGCTTTCAACTCTTCCTGCACCTTGGCCAAGTCGTCCTGAAGTTGTTTAGATACACGCCCCGTCTCTTCAATCTCTTTTTTCTGAGCGTCGAAAAGCTGGGTCATGTTTTTCTGCGAATCTTCAATCGCCTTTTGAATTTGAGCTAATTCGGACATGTTATTTTCCTAATGAGTGAGGGAATGAACTAATGCGCTCGATCAGCGCAGATATTTCTGTTTTGTTTTCGTCAGTTTCGGACTCACTCCGAATAGCCGACTTAAACCGGGCAATAAGCCCCACGGCCTGTGATTTGCTTAAACCCACTGAGTCCCTCAGCCAGTTCTCAACATCACGAATAGTTTCAATACCGTCGATGCTCTTCATCGCCGATATACCGGCCTGTTCGTTAGCCGGGAAGGTGCACACGCTGATCTCTCTCAACGCCGAAATGTTTTTAAACATTCGTCCGCCGTTCGCCGCCAGCGAGTAATCGTCTTTGGTCACCGAGAAGCCGACGGACATTCCTTCAACGGTGCCGTGCTGCATGGCCGCTTTCAGGTCACTGGCGCCGCTATGCCCTGGGGTAAGTTGTCCACGGACAAATAACCCTTTTGTGTCTTCCTGCAACGCGTCCCACTTCCCGACCGGCAGCTCCCACGCGCGGTGGTTGAAGAACATCGCGACTTTGCGCGTTTGGCGCTCAAGCGTGTTTTTAAACGCGCCGGCAAGAATGACGTCACCATCAGAATCGACGTTGCCAAACACCGAGGCGTAACCTTCAAAAATGCCCTGCGTACCGTCGCCAGTGAACTTGATCTCGGTTTCTTCAAACGACAGCGTTTTTTTAATTTCTGGCATCAAAGCCCCCTAAAAAACTAAACCCCGCTGGTTGAGCGGGGTTCTTTGCCTAAATCGGTGAGTGGTACGTTTTGTGATTGCCGCGTGGCAACATCACCGCCGGGTAATGGAGGATAGTTATCAAGTCGGCGCATTTCGTTAATAGTCCGTAGCCCTGAATCACCCATTGCTTTCATAAACGCAGCGCGAGAAGCCGAATCCCCGCGTAACAGGCCATCAAGATTATGCTCAGCATGATAGCGCCCAAGATCGGCCGGTTTGACAATCCAACGCTGAATGCTTTGCTCCCAACGGGTGATGTACGGCTGCAGGGTATACTGCAAGAAGCCGAGGTTCTGTTGCTCGATCCCTGTCCCCCATGACGTCGATTTCTCGACATCTCCGACAAGGTGCGGCGGAACGCCAAAGAAACGCGCCAATTCACTGACCTGGAATTTCCGAGAGGCCATCGTTTCGGCATCCTGCGGACTGACGCCGATGTCATGGGCTTCGAAGTTAGCCTCCAGTATCCACAAACGTTTTTTTACCGGGCCACCGGCAATTTCCTTGAAGTTTTTCTCAATCTGCGCGCGCTGCTCATCTGTCATTACCCGATCGCCAACCGAGAGGATTTTCGGCGACTTGGCCCCGTTGGCATAGAAGTCTCGTTGCTGATCTTCCATTGCCACAGCAACGCCGGCTGACTTACACGCATGTGCAATCGGGGATAAGCCAACAAGGCCGTTAAATCCGAACCCCTTTAAGTGGAATATCTCTTTTTGCCTGAACCGCGCAAACTCATGATCGCGCTGGTACTTGTACACAATTTGCTTACCCTCCAGCCGAACATCCATATTCGCCGATTGAAGCGGTATGAGACTGACCACATCACCCACACCGTTTCTTTCAATTAAGGCGTAGGCGTTGCCGTAGAAGCACAGTTGCATCGTCATTGCTTCGCGGAATTCTTGCGCAGTCATGTACTGATTAGGTGCGTATCGCAACAAGCGGGCCAGTGGGTTATCCAATCCGGCCTTTGATCGGTTGTCGCTTTTGTCCGTCTCGAATACGTCCAGCGGCAGGCAAGCGGTCAGCGTAGATATCAGGCTAACGCACCGCCACACCGTGGATATTTGTAAAATACGCTCATCGGTAACAAGGGAGTCCCCCAGCGAACCGTGAGCGGAAACAGGGCCTGTCTGAGATCCTTGGTCGGGTGTCACAAGACGGCCACCGACAAACCACGACGCAGCACGCGCCCACCAGCCGTTATTCGTTCGCAGGTCGATACTGTAATTCGTTTTTTCTGCCATCACATACTCAACGGTCTGGAAAGAAAATCATTAATGTCGCCTTGCTGCTCGACAACATCCCCTGAAGCGGCCCCCATTGCCATTGCCAGTGCAACCATGCCATCGATGCGCCCCGTCGCTTTCGATTTGTCCAGCTTGCGATTAGATGCGGCATCTTTTACTACTACTGCATTCACCGCACACATGGTTAGTACCGGGTGCATACCGTGTCTGACTTTACCGTTCAACATGGCCGCTTCGAGTGTATCCAGCGCCGGCGCCATGTCTTTAAAGCCCTGGCCAAATTGCGCCAGCGGCAAACTAAGACCAATCGCATCGGCCTCTTTCTTTAAAATCTCAATTCGCCAACGGTCGAACGCAATGGAGCCAATGTCGAATTCACTGATAATCTCTGCGATATCGCGGATAACCACGCCGTAATCAACGAATGAGCCGGGGGACGTATTGATCACCCCCTCCCTTACCCAGACGTCATACGGAACGCGGTCTTTTTTGGCTCTGTCGAGTAACGTTTTTTCCGGCGTCCAGAAATACGGGTAAACATTCCACCAACCATCATCACTTTGCCCGACGATAACGAACGCGGTTAAGTCTTTGCTCTCCGACAGGTCGAGGCCGGCATAGCAAATTCCCGTGATCGGCTTTGGTGCCTCGCCGCAAGACTCCCACACGTTGCGGGACATAAACGGCGAAACGGTAGATACGCGCTGATTCAGGTTGAGATTGCGGAATGTGTTTTCAAAACTTGGCATACGCCCAGCCTGCTGGGCTAAGCGCTCCATATCTCTCAACGAACGGAAAGTACCCAGTGCGGGGTTTGCGGCTTCCCATGCGGTACGATCGCTAACGTCAGCGTCTTTATCAGCCTCATAAACATGGCAAACAATGTGCGGGTCTTTTGAGTTCACGGCATCGTCTATCCACACGCTTAGCAAATCGGCGTCATTAGCAGCCTGGGTGCTTATTGCTATCAGCAACGGGGACTCGTGCGCACCTTGTGCTGTTACAATCGCGTCTACGAAATCATCCTGTGAGCCACGAACCTGTCCCACCTCATCCAAAATGGCAAGAATAGGGGAAAGGCCGTGCGTGGTTTTCCCTTCTGCGGCCAGCGCTTTGTATTCGACGTTGCACGGCTTACCAATTAGGCGTTTTCCGCTGGGGATAATGTGAACGATCGCCTGAAGTTCTGGATTCAGGTTAATCATTTTAACCGAGAGGTTAAACACGATAGCCGCCTGCTCTCTGCTCATTGCCCCGCTAACTATCTGCGTATTCTGCACCGCCTCCGGCCCGACAAGGTGCGCAAGCAGGATGCCGGCAATCAAACCAGTTTTGCCATTTTTACGCGCAATACTCAGAATGGCTTTGTCGGTCCTATCTGGATTGTCGTAAACATCCAGGATGAATCCTTTCTGAAACGGATCGAGCCGCATCGGCTGCCCTAACAATGCCCCTTCTGGCACAATGCAATAGCGCTCAATGAACGCTATTACGCGCTCACCTCGCGTCATAAATTTCCTTAACCGTGTTTTGGAAATGCGATCAGGTTGTCGTCGGTGTTGGCATATTTATCTGCCACTTTACGAGCTTCCTGATCATTTTTGTTGCGACCGCGTTGGTCGCGGCTTTCACCGTTCGTGGCGTGTGAGTGGATTTGCAAATCGCGGCGCTGCGCCAGAATGGTTCGTTGTAATTCAACAATCTGTTTGCGCAGGTCTTTGATTGACCCTTCGTTACGGACTTCGCCTCGAATGCGCTCTTCTTTGCGCAAATCCTTGCGTAATACAGTGATATAGAGCTGATTATTTGATAATTCTGCACACGCCAGAAGGTCGGCAGGTGTCCAACTGTCCAGCGCTTTCGAGCGGATATTGTCATGCCAAAACGGATCGGCTTTTTTCTCCAGACCCGCATGCGCCGGAGGTTGAATAGTATCCTCGGTAGCATTTTTCATGGCCTGAATCTCCGCCGTCGAACTATCCGAGCGGGTTCGTTTTGTTGCCATTTTGTATTTACCTGAAAACTAAAAAAATCGGGTTAGCGTTAAATTTGGGGGATACGGGTGGTCATTCAGGACGAGCGCTTTGAAGTTTTACCCCTCCCCCACCCCGCAAATGAGAGCCAATATCATTTCACTTGAAATCATTTCATTTTGAAACCATTTCCGTGTCGCTCATTTGCAGCTCGGCACCAAGCAAACCTAGCGCCACCATCCCCTCACCATCAGGATAGCCACGCAGCACATCACGCAATCTTTCCTCGGCTTCTCTTACCTTCGCCTGGCTTTCAACTGATAGCGAAGCAATCAGCCCTTTAAACATCAGTAGCGTTTGCTGGTCGTTTGTCATCATTTACTCCAGTGTGAATTGGGATCAAGCGGCATGCCGTTAGCATCGCACCCGATGACCGTGCCGCTCTTCTCCATCCGCTGCTTAGTAGCGCTGTGGTGTGACGTGCACAGCCCCTGCCAGTTCTTTTTATCCCAGAATAGTTTTTGCGCTTTTGCTATCGCTATCCTGTTACCTGACATCAGCGCATCTTTCAGCTTGTGTGGTTCAATGTGGTCAACGACAACAGCGGCTACCGTTCTGTCCTGCTGTGCGCACATGACGCACAATGGATTCTGTTGAAGGAATACCCGACGCGCTTTGTCCCACTTGCTGCCGTATATCCTTGGCTCTTTCACTCTACTGCCTCGATCGGTTCTGCCGTATTGGTATATGTCGCTACCGTTCGATTGATGTCGTTGACAAGGTAGGCGGTATCACCTGCTAGCAGTGTGAGGCGTAATAACTCACCAGAACGAGCAACAGCATAGATGGTTTTCTCAACAGGCTTCCACTCGATAGACTCGACAGACTGAATAATTTCATTGCGATTTTGGGTAATGATTTTAAGTGTGTACATAGTGGTTTCTCGTGGTGGTGGTAGAAATAAAAAAGCCACCAGCCTGTTAAGGTTGATGGCTATGGTTATCAAGTAACGCTGCAAGCTTAAGTGATTATGTTTCCCTTGTGATCAAACTGAGTACATTCTTCTGTTATTGGTTTCCCCACATTGAGGACAATACTATCGATGCGGAAAAATTCAGGGTAAAGATCCTTACTAAGGTTGCTCAATATTTCCCTTTGTCGCTGTCGCGCATTTTCCATTGAGCTGAAGACACCAACAACAGATGCTGACGAATACCTAAACCCATGAGTCAAAATATAAACTTTTTCCATCTTCCGACTTCCGTATGAGAAAAAGAAAACATCTTATCTAATTTAAGCCAGCATTATCGATGGCCCTCGTAAAGGCCACCTGTAATGCCTATCGTGGTTTTGGTGGAGTTGGTGGCGGTGCAGGCCGCTTCACTTTACCCCCTGGCTTGTATGGAGGTGGTGTCGGTGCTTTTCTCCCCATAATTATCTTCCTACCGATGCGCGCCATTGGTTCAGTGTGTCCACCTGACCAGCGCAGATTGATAAGGCTGTTTGAAGTGCTAGCGCGTGAGCACCGATATCACCCCATGTGCTGCCGGCAAGCTGCGGCTGTTCGCAGGCTTTAAATACAGACTCAGGGGGTAACAGAACTATGGGCACCGGCTGCGGTGGTATCTGTTCCGCGCAAGATGTCAATGACAGAGCCAGGAGCATCGCGCTTAGCGCAGTTGTCGTTTTTAATCGCATCCCTGTATTTCCTCTGGTACGTTTCCCCTTGCTGGCGTAGTTGCTGCTCTCGTTGTTGTTGCTCTGCTGCCAAGGCTCTGTTCTTCCGGTCTTGATCTTGCAGAGTTGAGATTAGTCCTGACTGCTGCGCCAGCGTTTTTTTCTGTTCTGCCACCTGTCGCTGAGACTCCTGGTAATTGTCGTGGTAATAACTGGCCAGCCTGCCAGCGGCAATCAAAGCCACCAACAGGACACCAATTACCATCGTCCGCCAACTGAAAGCGATGTTCATGTTTTCGTAGTTTTCCCTTTGCCTATGTCCGCCAACCAAAGATCAATCACACCGTTGACGTCGCCCAACAGCCTGCTGATTTTCGATTCATGCTCAGGCTTGACCGTTTTCCATGCATTCAAGCCGGTACCGAACACACTGACGATCTGTTTATCTCGCTTAAACTCAGCACAGGCCTGATTGAGTTCTTCCATGACACTAAACTTGCGAGGATTGGCCGCTGCGCCTTTCGTCCAGTAGTCGTAAAGCACATCGTCACATTCATCCTGATACTGGATGACGGTGTCACGGATTTCTGGCTTGACCTTATTGGGCTGAATGGTTGCTAACCAGGCCGCCAATTTACGGAGTTGAAGACAGAGCATCGTTTGAGGCCCACCAGCGGTAGGGATACTGATTTCCCTGACCCCTTTAGAAAATCGAGATTTCAATTTCTCAACCTGCCCCTGATACGTTAACCCCATACCATCAATAATCGGCCGCATCGGGGTATAAGGCTCGCCGTTATGGTTAACGACATACAGAGCATTGCCGTGGAACGGCACTGTGATTGCTTGCATCGTGTATTTCCTTTAGAAACGAGCCTCGTTGCCCAGAAACGCCGCCCACAGAGAAGGTCACCACCTATAACGGCGTTCCTCCGAGGCTAGTTTCTAGAAGACTCTGTGTGATTTATGCGCCGGGCATGGCGCGATGATTTACTGCGGATACAAAAAAACCTCGCACAATGGCGAGGCTCAGTATTTTTGCTACGATTTAAAAATTATCAGGATTTTGTTTTATACGCCCGCAGGATCCATCTGCACTTTTCAGCATAAAGTTTCACGACAGGAACAACTCACGCTCTGCAGCGCGTCGTCTAACTAATCCACGCATCTCTTCGCCATTGGCAAACTTCCAGCGCTTGAACTCATCAGCTGCGCCTTGCGTGTCCCCTGCATTGAATTTCTTCACCAGCGTTGATTGAGCAAAATTCTTTCCGCCAATGTTGAACGCTAACGAAACCATTGCGTCAAACTGGTTCTGTGCCAGAGGACGATTAATTGCTGTGTTTACGGTCAGCTCAAACACAGCTAAATCTTCATCAAGGAATATTTCAGCTTGCGCCTCTGTGATTTTGTCACCCGAATTAACACCCCTGGTATGACCCCAGCCAATCGTGAAGGGTTTACCGCCTGTGCCAGGATCTGGATAAGCTTCCAACTGAAGTGACTCGAATTCCTTGATTAACTTTCGTCCATATTTACTTGTTTTCATTCCGATTGCCTCCGCCGAAACGATTACCGACATACCCAGACAAAAACGCACTGAGCTTTTTCACACCGACAAAACCGATAAAACCACCGATACCAACTGTTAAGGCTTTCGGCACATCGAAATAATCCAGAGTTGAATAGGTTGTTAGCGCCAGCGCACCGCACATCAAGCCCTCGAATATAGTTTCCTTCCAACTGCTGCCGGAATACGCCATTCGCAGAACTGCCATCACGACCGCCATGATTACGCCACCGATTGGCACATCACCGCGCCACCATGCTGCGAGAATTTCTGAGACATCCGCCCAGCTATGGGGACTGTTTGGCATTTTCATAACCTCCCCCTTGCCGGGGCTTGGCCCGATCTACGGGTAATAAAAACAGAAAAGGCCACGCGTTAGCACAGCCTCGAAATTATTCGCCTGTTATTTTCCCACCTCAGGTAGCGGTGGTATCTTGGGAGTTCTCACACAACCAAGAAGGATGCATTATGAGCGCAGTTCACAATCTGTGGCACGTCATCAAGGCAAAGGTCTGCCAAAATCGAAACCTCAATCACTCCGCATATTATTCTGGCAGCCAGCAAGATAACTGTATTAAGAATCGCTCTGCACAGATACTTACCTTAGAAATCGTGCTAAATGAGCACCGGAAAAAATTTGCCACCATTTTTGAACCACTTAAAGGCAAAAACGCCCTTTACCATTTAATCTTCACAAAAACAGCCTGGAAGCCGTCAGAAATTCGTAAGCTCTCTTTAAGCGATAGTCTGTTTGTGATCCAAGATGAACTTCGTATTGATAAACTCCCGAAGGATATACAGGATTTTATTGAATCACTCAGTTTACCAAGCGTGGCTTTTACTTTTGATGAGCTTTTAGAAGAGGACTGGGATCCCAAGGAAAACTCAATTCCCCTGGTGTCACTGAATTAGCGTAGTATTCCAACGCAGCATCAACCTCTGAGAGCTGCTTCAGCAGGGCGGCTCTTTCAACTTTTAACTTATTGTGGTGAGCCAAGTGCAGCCGCTGCTGATTTAGCCAATCCTCAAGCTGTTCAGTGCTCCAGCCAGGATTGAAAAAGTACGGTTCGTTCTTATCCATCGATAGACCCCTTACATAAAGAAAAAGCCACGCAAAAGCGCAGCCTCAAAATAATTCTGTGATTCTGTGATTTGTAGGTTGACCTATATAATAGGTTTACCTATAATTACTACATCAGCAGGACGCTGAAACGGGAAGGCCTCTACCGAAGCAGAGGCCAACATGAGGAAAGGGTTATGATGAAGTCAATCATCATCCTGATTGTTCTCTTAGTGATTAGCTCGCCAGCTTACTAAGACAGTCAGGAGGGAGGGGGAAACCCCTCCTACCCTCACCCCTCAATTTTAGGAGTTTGATATGGCTCAGTCAATAACAGACATTCAAAAGCGTAGTGATGAGAAACGCGGCGTTAAGGTGAAAAGCGTTAAGCTTCATGTTGACACAATCGCACTACTTGAACGACTGGCTACCGATACAGGCGCCACTCAAGCGAACGTCATCACTGAAGCACTCAAACTGTATGAGCAAAATCTAAAGCAGTAGCATTTACGGCCCCTGCCTGGGGCCTTTTCATTCCGGATTTAGGTAAGGCTTCGAACTGGCGTTCCCTGCTTGGAAGGCAGGTATTCTACCCCTGAACTACAGACGCAAAAAAACCCGCACAATGGCAGGCTGAGAAAGTGACAAAGGGCACCATTTCTGATGCCCTTTCACAGGAGCGGTGGCTTGTCATCGCCTTTTCCCCGCACCTGGCTTCCCGCTACCAAGAAGTCTCGCAAGTCCCCTTAGGGTACAAGTCCAGTTACGAAGCACGCTTACTGACAAAGTGTTCGTGGTTACGACGCTGCATGACGGTAGCAATGCTTTTTAGTGCAGAGTTATTGGCGTTGCTAACCTGTAGAAGTTCAAGGACGACCCCAAGACCAAGCTTTGCAACCAAAACACCAAAGAGTTCATCTGAATAAGATTCAGAGATAGACTCGACATCCTTCAAATCCACTTCAACCCTAACTTTATCGTTCAGGTAAAATTCGATCTTCTGCCTTTCAGCTATTGCCAGACGGCGCGATGCTAAATCCCCGCTGGGCAAAGGTATCTTAACTGTAGTCATCTCGCCCCCCTTGCAGTTGCTCCATTATATCCAGTATGTCCTGAGGAATTTGCTCTTCAGGCTCGACTGATAATCTAGATAACTTAAACCTACACGATAACGCTACACCTTGCCAGTCTCTGGTTAAATTTCTGTAGGAGGCACAACCGTCAACATAATGTAAACATGAATCCCCAGTGGCCAGCATTAACTCCCCATCGTAGCGTTTTACAAGTGTCATCAAATGAGAAAGCCCGAGCCCCTGATGATTATTGCTCCCTTCCTTCACTGGAACTGCTGAGCCAAACACATTTCCACCCATGTGCCCGTCCGGTAGCTGTTGAGCCCATTCATCTTGAAAATCAGCATTCTTGGACGAGTTACCTTCCTGTATGCACCACTCTATGGCCTCCTGATGGGTGGCAACATTCGGAATGTTAACCCTTCTGAGTTCGCGCAAAAAACCCATGCCACAGTCCGCTAGGGCAAACTCCAAGTAGTGATCTTGTCGGTTGGTATAAGGAACAGCACTTTTCTGCGCAAAAGAATAGCCTGTTGAACGCCCATGAGACCAAACGTTGTCATGCATTTCTCCAACAACATGATTCAGGGTTGTTATACCTGTAGGGTATGGGGTGCCATCAGGATAGGCTAGACGACGAATGCAGTTATTGATTGACGTTGTTGCTTCATTAACCGTTTCAGCGGAAATTAACGGTGTCACCATGCTGTAGTTGACACCTAAATTAACTCTTTCCTGTCCATAGCAATCGTTACCCCACAAAGCACCATATAGGCCGACGGCTTGCATGTACCCTTCGTTAGGTAAACAGCACTGCCCTTGCTCCAAATTATGCTGGTTTATATATGCCGCCAAAACGGCCATACCCCCAGGATGAAGATGAAGCTTGGAAGGAATTGCCAAGCATCCGGTCTGCTTACTGTGGAATGCAGGTATTTGTTGGATACCATCAATCAAGCTTAATCCCATTGAAAATCCCTATTTCTGATGTTTCGAGGGATAATACTCCGCAGCGCACATAAGAGCAAAAACCCCACCATTGCTGGCAGGGTTTGAAATTTATTTAGTGTGTCTCACGCACGACTTCCCACTATTTGTAGAATTTACGCCATCTTTATGCAAAATGCAACCCTATGTTGTAAAAATGTCGGCATCCGTACCGAACATGCATCACTTGGTTAATTTTTGAAACTCAGTTGCAGCTACGCCTTCCTCAATATCACATTTAGCCACCAGCGCTTCATAGAATGGCTTCCAGTTACGCGACCATGATGATTGCGTCAGTTCTGGAAGCAACGCTGTGATCGCTTTATAAGCCGTTGACGAGGGTGTCCGGCTAAAACCTTTCCCGTTGCAGCGTTCACAATCTTTAATAACCGGTGCGCCGCTGGCCTTCGTTGCGCACCGGTCAAGCGCCTTGCCTGTTCCTTTGCAATTTCGGCAACGTTTGTGGCGTATACCTTTCCCGTTGCACGATGTGCATAACTCCTGCACTGTCTGGGTTTCAACCACAGGGGGGATCTTTTCTTCGCCGTCCGCGCCAATATATCCAGCATACTTCACAACATCTCGCCTGACGGACACCAACCCCACTCCGTTACAATCGTGACACGTAACACCGGTACCGGCAGAGTGTGAGTATTCTTCATAGGCAAATACGGCGAGAATTTCCATACACCGAGCCATACGTCTGCCTGCCACCTTGCCTACGTGCTTGGGTGCCTTCCGCTTGGCATACTGAGCCAGCGCAACGATCGCCCGTGTTTTATCCTCCTGGCTAATACCGGTTTTACCCAAAAATGCCGCCATCCCAAATTCAGCTTTCGACTCGGCCATACCCAGCGCAGCCATCACGTCAGTACCCGTAACGCGATCTGCTGATGTACACGTTGATGAATCGGTAATTGCCAAACCCTGGGGGCTGAAATGCTTTAACGCCGCTTCCAGTCTCATTTTTGCCACCTTTCACCTAATGAAATCAATGCATTAATTATTGCATATATTGCAACAAAAATCATTTCATTGCATTTTACGAAACAACATAACAACCAGTGCTACGCCGCCTCATGCATACCAATCAGATTCAGGTAAACCCCATCGCTATCAGCATTCATATCCTGATAGCGTGGATAAGTCAGATACCATTTCAGCACATCAAGCGCCTCAGCGCGGGTAATCGGCCTGATAGTCTCCAGTAAGTGATCAAGATATTGCTCCCTGTCCCACAGATGCATATTTTCATTGGGGTACTCGTCGGGATACAGCTCCCTAAATGCGCTATTTCGCATGGATGACAACCAGTCCCAATATTGAATTTCCCTCACCACATCGCTCAGTGTGTAGGGCTCAGGGAGCACATCAGTAAAAACGTACTCCCCAGGCACTTTAGCCATAATGTCGCAACAAACCTCCTGATAGGCCCCATATACGTCTTCGATACTGCGCTCAGCCTCAACTGGCTGGAACACCGCCTCCAGGCTGCCAAATACGCCACGTACGGAACCAGCCTTCTCATACTGTACTTTTGCCTGTTCAATATAATACTGAGGATTGTCCATCCACATGGTGGTAAATACCGATGTCCAGCCGGCCCCTTTCGCCTGCAGGTAATGCGTGTAATTATCCTGCGCCTGTTTCGGCGTAATGGTCAGTTTCTTCAGCGCTTCTTCTGCGGCGGTTATGTGTGCTGGCTCGCCGGTTTTGATAACCTCCAGCACCCACAAATAGGCGTCGGTCTGTTTGTCCCCCGTGATGGTGCTCTGGGGCGGCAACGGTTTGGGAACTGCTATCGCCGTGCTGTATTTCTTTTCTGGAATGGTGAAGAGCACCCGGTGTTCAGGGTTATCGCGAAACAGTCCCGAGCGACGGCAGATGGACTTTACCGTGTTGAGATTCACACCGGTCAGGCGTGAAATGGTTTTATAGCCTTTACCTTCTCGTTTGAGGCGCAGGATTTCGGCTTTCTGGTCTTTCATAATTGCACACCCTGTGTTCAGCCTGATACAGGCGGCCAACAGGCCGCCATACTCATAACATCATTCGGTCTATTCTTCGCTGTCGTCTGGCATCATCAGAACGACGAAACGCGGCTGTTTTCCATCAATTCTTAACGTCTTTTTGGTCATTCCCTTAGCCGGTTTGTCCAGCATGCCGGCATCGGCCAGAGCCTGCGCAAACGCGACAGGATTGGCGCCAGAGGCAATCTCATCGCGGAACACCGACGGGTAGGTATGGAATATCAACGTCTCAAGCCCCGGGCGCTCTTCCCGATACCCGGCCAAATCCCGGATCGGTAAATCACGCGGATCTGTATGTGGATGAGGTAAATAGCGGCTGTAACCGAAGCGTTGCAAGAAGGCTTCCGCCTGCTCGACCCAAGCCTTGGACTCACGATTACCCATGCCGAACTCATTAACCCAGGCGTTGAAACTGTGTTGCAGGGCATCGCGGCTTTCCTGCTCGCTCCACCCTGTAAGCACTTTAGACAGGATCAGCGCCCCCTCCAGCACGGCAAAGCGTGACGCCACCCGACGAACCTGTTCACTGGCTTCCTCGGGCAATAATCCCAACCACCGGCGTTCAGCAGCACGAACTGCATCAACCGCCTCCTTTTTCTGGCTGGCAAGCTGGTTGATCCACTGACGGCCCACAGCACCGTAGTTCTGCTTGCAGGCGTCGCGCATAGCATCAGCATGTGTTTTACCGTCGGTATAACCGTGATACTGCGCCGCTTTGGTGATCGGTACGTTGAGCAGGCGCACCAGTTGCCCGGCGTTAATTTTTCCGCCATCAGCACGAATATAACTTTCCATATCAATTTCACCGGTACTGAACGCCATCGCCCGCCATCGTTTGATATCTCGGTTGCCGCCGTCCTTAGCACCCTGAATCTTTCCCACGCCGTTGAAGAGTGCATAAGCTGCATCAGCTACCGCCTTGCGGTTACTACCCTGACCGATTTCATCCAATGGCATAAATCCATCGTTGTGCGCTGCCGCCTCATTCACCAGCCCCAGCGCGGTAGAGTACCAAGTGAGTTTTAACGCATCCGGCTCACCGTAAACCGTACTGGCCGCATTACCGGTGGTGGTTTTACCTGCCGACGAACCACCGAACAGATGGACGCCAAAACCGTCTGCCCCAGCGATACCAATCAGCGGTGCAGCCAGTGCACAGGCAATGCCCAGCATCATTGACGGGTTCCCCTTCGCCAGTCTAGCGACGCTATTACGCCAACTCTCCGACGTTCCCTTGACGGTATAACCCCGAGCAGCAGCAGAGCGCCCATTGAACAGCACCGGTTTCTCAGGATTACCCAACACTTCGCCGTCGGGCATGATGTAGGCGCCACATTGCCACCCACTGGCGCTGGCGATCGCCCACATGTCACGTTGCCCACTACGCTGCAGGTGATCGGCAAGAATGGCCCTCAGACCGCTCTTTGAGGTGACTAGCATCCCGCCAGCCTTGAGTTTGGCCCAGCCGTCACGTTCACCAATATCACGCAGGGGCACGGCTTCCGTACGTCGCTCGTCACTGCCTTCCGGTGTCCAGGCGAGGATCAGGTAGCGCTCTGCATCATCCTCACCAACGCCCACCACCTCAACAAACGACGAGAGCCACACCTCTTTTTCGATAACCTCCCCGCTGTCCTTGTCCAACTTGGGTTCCACCCAGTACAGACCGCCACGGCGTCCGTCGATATAAGGCTTTAGGTCGTCTTTCGTTGGGCGGCTTTCTGCAGCGGTAATCTGGATGCCTGCCAGCTGATACAAGCCATTGACGAAGTCCTGTCGGGCAATATCAACGCCATGCAACTGCCGGTGGTCGTCCCAATCGGCTTTTACCTCCCCCGGCGGGAGAGTGATCCAACCATCAACGGCTTTTGCCGCTTTCTCTGCCGCCAGTCGGCCAGTGTTAATGCGAGGTTTACCCTGTTCATCAACTTCACCCGGCGCGTGCCAGTCATTGTCACCGGCGATAACGATCCGCGCTGCCTGGTATGCTTCACGAAAAGCCTGCGCCACAGGCAGCAGGTTTCCGGCGTCAATCGCGGCAACATGCAATACATCGGGCATCAGTAACGCCGCTGTAACGCTGGTGGCGTTACCTTCGGCGATTACAACCGTTTCAACCGTATCGGGTAGTGGCCATGGCGCAATAAACGCGCCTTTCTTTTTAGTACCGGACAACAGACGCTTTTCGCCTGTCGGTTTGATGATCTGCGCGCCGGTAACCGCCCCCGCCATCGACCGCAACACCAGAACCATCGAGCCATCGTCCAGCAGGGCTTCGAAGAGGCTTGGAAGCCCCTTATTAGCGAGGTAGAGCGCATCACCCGGATGGGTTTTCAACAGCAATTCCGCGACACGGTCTGCGATCGGCTTCTCGTCCCTGTCCTCACGGGCAGGTTTGACGGGCGAGGGAGTGACGATTGCTGCTTGTTGCGCTGAACGGTCACCGATACCCAGCACCCCAGCCACCATATCTGCGGCTTCAGTGATACCGATGCGGTGCGTACGCGCTACTAGGTCAAGACCATCGCCATGATTCGGCGCATCGCATTGCCGACAATGCCACTCACCGCCGTCGTGATCGTCGATAAAGTGAAACCGATCAGTACCGCCACAGACAGGACATGATCCATGCCCATCACGAGCAGGAACATCAACGCCACACATCGGTAAAAGCTGGGACCATCCCCCCTTTGACTGGCGTTTTACCTCTCGGATCAGTTCGATGTTACGCATCAGTGCATTACCTCTTCAGGAAGCGGGCCGTTGTCCGTCAGCTCGATGGCCTCGAAAAATACCAGTTTCAGCTTTTCTGTCGCTTCGATGCCCAGTGGAGTCAACCACTTAGAAGAGTCTGGCGGCGCCACCATTCGTGCATACATCCTTAGCGCCATCTGGGTGCCCTCCTCTTCGCCCAGATGCTCAATCATAGCCCCCTCCATATGGCTGGCTACGGCGAAACGCATGGCCCGGGGATACATCGGCAAAATATTCAGATTGCCGTTGACCTCATGCGTGAAAGAAGGTGAGCCAGTTGATTCCTTTTGGTAATTCCGCCAGCAATCGACAAAACGCCAACGCCAGAAAAGCAGCATATCGTCTGCCGATGGCTCACCCATCTGACCAACCCAAAATGCCATTAACTCGGCGTCTAACAGACTAACGCTCACTTCCTGCTCATTAATCCATTTGGGAATATCTTTCGCCAATATTGTCGCGATAAACGCTCTTCCATTTTGAGAATGAACAGTAATATCCAATAGTCCCTCTTCCGACATTCCTGGCGTTAAAATAAATTCGCCTGAGCGAATAATTTCAGGAGTAGTTTTCGTTACCATTAGTACATCTCCAAGCCAAGGATATTATTCGTGGGATTTTTCAGTGCAACTTCTACCGCGTTACTCATCAACGAGTTCATAAACTCGATGCCTTCCGGCGTTAATTTGCTGTTGTCTTTATTCAGCATGCCGGAATAGGTCGATACCAACAGTTTGAAGCTGTTCGCCTTCCCGTATTTTTTAAAGCAGGCAGCTTCAAAGCACTCTGTCAGGCAACGGTGCACAGCCTCTACACGCAACTCGCCAATGATGACCTGCTGGCGATTGACCGTTACCGTACACACCGGGTGTCCACCGCTACGGCGTTTGCAATAATCTACAAATGCTTCCGTAATATGCTTACGATTTAATTCGATTGAGTGAGTCATATTATGTCCTTTCCGAATTCCGGCCGAGTGAAGCCCCCGACCGGCGTCGGTATTAAATTTTTTGATAACGATTAATTAATGCTGGACGTTAGCGTTTCTTTTTCTGCTCACGCTCACCAATATTAAAGTTTGCGGTTTCCGCATTCGTTTTCAGTGCAGCGGCAATTCCCGGTAGGTGCATTAACATTTCACCTAAATTGCGTAAATCCTCTCGCGCATCTGATCCCGAGTAATTTTCACTATCACATGCCCAGAAGGCCAAATTACCTATCGCGCCCAACCCGGAAATGATGCCTTCATAGGCCGAATCAGAGTGCTGCCGGATGTAAAACAACGCATCGGTATCTTCTTCCTGCATAGTCGCCCGGGTTAATACCTGCTCAATGTGGCTCATGCCTCACCTCCGAACAATTCACGAAGATCGACGCCGTACACGTCCAACCATGCGCCCGCTGGCCATGACTTAACGCTGCCATAGCGCGGATCTGGCACATCAACCGCTGCGACTCCGTGCGCCTTACACCAACGGCGCAGCTCCACGAATCTGTACTCGCCGCCGGTCTTGCCCTCCACCTTGGTGATGGTCGCGTGCTTCACGCTTTCGCCTAGGCGTTCTTCCAGCTCACGGCATTTGCGGGTGGCCGCGCTGAGTTTGCCAAGGGCAGAGGCTTCGCGTTTGCGGCTGATCTGCGATTTGGTGCGCACGGCGTGATCCGCTCGTTCCTTTTCGGCCAGCCGACCTTTTTCAGACTCAATGGCCAGTTGCAGGATTTCCAACTTCGACAAGTCGGCCGGCGCAGGCAGTGCCTTGGCGTCACGCTGGGTGAAGTAGAACTCAGTCAAGTCGTTGTAGTAGTCCCACGCCCGATCGGTTTCTAGCATTTTCGCGTGGTTGGCAGCACCTCGCTCCGTCCAGAGCTTCAGGCGTGGTGTGCGTTTATCAACTACCCCTCTTAAAGAGGGTAAGTTCTTCAGGGACTGAAGTTCTTCACCCTCAACATCGAAATAGTGCTTACCTTCGATAAAGCGATTTTGGTTCCGTGAAAAGTTATTGCTGATCATTTTCTCAGTCGCACCATACCCCGCCGCCAGCTGCTCGGTGGTCGCCACACGCTGCCCGCGATACTCGATGATCTGCAGGTCTTTGGCCTCGACGGCCACCAGTTCAGTTTTCTTAGCCATTGCACACCCCCTGTTCGTTTTCCACCGCCGGTTGTTCACCGAGATCCAGCGCATTAGCCGCGCGCTGCGCATAATCACCAGCCGCGTCAACTACCGAGCCGACGTATCTCAAAAGGTGGTCGTTACCGGATGCCAACATCTGCTGAGCACAGTCCAGCAAATCAGCAGTTCGCTGTACGTGCAGCAACACGTCTTCATAAGTCTGATAGATATGGGTCTTATTCATTTTCGGCCTCCGCACCACATCGGGCGATTTCCTCAATCAAGTCGATAAGTTCAAAACAGATTTGCTTTTCTTTCCCGCTCGATGTCAGATAGCCGGCAGCGGCTGCCAACGCCTGAATTTTGCCGAGAGCGTCGATAGCATCCAATTCCATAACATTACACATGGTTCAGCTCCCTCAGGCGATTTTCTTCCAACAGCCAACAAACCGGATCTGCAGCGAGGTTCACCGCCATTTCGACCAACGTCTTTACCTCATCGGAATCGATCACATCAGCGGAAACCGCCAGTGATGACAGCAAAGCATTCAGTTGCAGAGCCTTATATTTGGCCTGACCTAACGTGGTTTCATGCGACATTGGCAACCTCCTTTATTTCCGGCGATACATGCCACCCGGCGCGTTGCGCCAGCTCAACGAAGCATTCCACCGAACAACAGAAATGATGATCGGGGATCGGTAGGTTCGAAGTGATAACGCCGTTCTCGACGTACAACATCACTCGGCCAGTAGTGCCCGGATAAATGCCAAACAAGGTCAGAATTTCAGGGGGAATGTTATGCATGAGCCACCTCCGATGCAGACTGACGCTGTTCGTAAACCCACATAAAACCTTCATCAGTGGAGAAAATTTGCAGGCGACAAGGCGCAGCTGTGCGGATTTGAGCGGCAAAGGTCAGCGTCCAGCGAGGGAATTTGGCGCGAGCGTCAACCTCGGTATCTGCCTCAGCTCGCAGCACAGTCGGCGTGGAATCCGAAAATTCGTTGGGGGTGCCCAAGAACAGGTATACAAATTTAGGGCGAGTTTGGGTACTATGTGATAATTCCATAGTGTTAGCTCCGATAACGTTGTGGATAGAAGCCCGGCAAGTGTTGGTAGCACTTTCGGGCTTTGCCATTTTAGCCTTGCATAAAACCAAGGTGCACATACACCTTACATTTAGGTGCACATACACGTCAACGATTTTATTCTGCTTGTTTTCCTGTATAGTGTTTCTACACCAACAAAAGGGAAACGATATGGCGACAGGTTTCAAAAACAATCGGTCAACAACAAAAGGGATTCGCTTCCCGCATGACTTAATTGAAGAGATCGACTCCAGCGTTGAGCGTGAGAAAGCAGATAATCCCAGTATTAATTTTTCGTCCTGGGTACTCGATGCATGTGGGCGTAAGCTCAAGGCAGAACAACGCAAGAAAGCTAAGGAATCTCCAGAGGACTGACCTACGAAATCTTCGTAGTGCCTACCCCGTCGTTCTGCAATATACTGACAGTGCTTCTGATTGAGAAAGCCGTCGTCCCAAAGGGTCACATTCGCAGTGTGACCCTTTTCTTTGCCTTTAACCTGCTGATTAGCCGTAAAAGAATGTTTACCATCCTTTTGAATACCCGGTGTGCAGGTAGCGACGAATTTCGTCGGAACCTTCAAACTCGGTAAATCGCAGCGTTTGGTTTTCCGACGCACTGCGTCGCAGGCTTTCGGAAGATTCAACGGGTTAGGTTGTGCAACCTCGAATAAATTGTGCAAGTTTTGCGCGTTAACAATGTTTACTCGTAACTGAACTGAAATCACCGGGCCTGTGTGCTGGACAACATCGCGGCAGCCCTTGAACGGCGCGGTTCTCTTAGGACACACCCCATAGATATTAGCCATCATGAAAGCACCTCTTTCTTACCGCCGCCAATCAGCCCGAGCGGAAGTTGCTTGAAATCGATCACCAGTTTTTTCGCCTTTTTCAGTACCGGCAAATCAACCTGGCGCTTCTGCAAACGTCTGCCTGCATCAGATGAGTCTTCGTCCGAAACTTTCCATGCCGTAGCAACGATATTTTCCATGTGCTGAATAGCGTCGTGCAGTTCTCCTGCACCGTTACCTTCGAGTTCAGTCATGTGATCGAACACTTGAGCTTGAAGCTCATAGCTGTAACTCATCGCCATCAAACACGCTTCGCGCTTAGAGAATGCATACCCTGGATATTCTTCACCGTTCTGCTCGTTCTTTTGGGGGTGTGAGAAATTTTTCGCACACCCTTCCCCCAGAACTCGCGGGACTTTTTTCATAAAGTCAGCATGGCGAAGCTTGCGGTATTTCTTGCACGGAAAGGTCAGCCCTTCAGCCTCCGCTTTCGATTTACGTTCTGCGTTTATGTAATCCACCATTTCAAGGCTGCTCATGGTGGGAGCCAGAGACAATAAGTTGACTTTGGCATCCACCAGCTCCGCGATATTAGCGCCGGAGGTGAATTCAGGGTGAGTTGGGGCCCGACCAAGAATGGCCGTACTTTTCAGTTTCATTGGTTATTCCTCGTTAAGCGGAACGACGGCTATATGGGTTATTAACGTTTGTAACGGCTGGTGGATTTCGAACCCACCACAACACATCACTGAGAAGCCAGGCGCATGAATTACGGCCAAAGTGGCAGCGGGCCGGGAACTTACCTTCATTCTCAAACTGCCAGCGGGTGGTGCGGGATAGGCTGGTAATATCCAAACACTCACGCTCGCGGATGCGTTTATCGTAGGTGAACCCATACTCCGCTAAAATACTGCGGCGCTGTTCTGGTGTGGGTGGTGTAAAGATGGCCTCTAACATACTGTCTCCTTTTGTTTGGAAGCTATGGAGAACAGTTTAGCGCTAAAGAACTGGATAAAAACCCAGTAATGATATTTGTTGTTGTATGAGAAACCATACAAAGGTGACGCCCCAACAATTTTGTTCATTGGCCCACCTCCGTAGCTGCTTTGGCTTTCCGGCGCTCATGTGGATTATGCACACCACCGCTAGCAGGAGGGTTGCGAATCCACCAAAGCAGATCGCTCAGTAACCAGGCGCATGTTTTTCGCCCCAAGTGACGACGGGTGGGAAATAAACCGTCGCGTTCATATTGCCAGGCCGTAGAACGTGAAATTCCTGTGATGCGCCCTCGCTCAGGCTCTTTCGCATTACGATCTTTAGGCTCGCCGTATTCGGCAAGAATTGTATGGCGTTGTTCAGAGGGAGAGTATGTATATTGCGGCATTTTGCCTCCACTGTTTGCATGTTGTGGAGACCATTTTTATATCTATTTAAATAGAATGATATTTATATAAACCAGATAAAAACCATCAAGGCGTTAAATTTATAAAAGCGGTTCAAAACACATACCGCTTTTAATTTCAAAACCGGTTTTGTTAATTCTTATCGTTAACCCATCGCCTAACGCTTGCTAAGGATGGTGGCTTCGTATATTTACTATAGATTTCCTGATAAACAATAGCGCAGACAGCATCCACACTCATATTTGGGTTTTTCTCAATAATTCCCTTCGCAATAGAAATAGTTTCTTCTTTATGCTCGTGAGTCGGACGCCCTCCTGTTTTGCCCAATTTTGATGCGAAATTAGCCTTATCTTCTGCATATCTTATCGGATAAAACATAATCATATAGAGAGCAAAAGCTTCATCATTTCTTTCTTGAATAACGTGTAAAATTATCTCGAAAGCTAAAGGAAAAAATAACAATTTTGACACCCTTAGCCTCCTACACAACTCCACGGCACTTAAGTTCAAAAAATGACAAAAAGTTCCTTCTTTGTAACCGACATTATTCCAGATAGAAGAATACACTTCGGAGTAATTTACCGTTTCCTTAATAAAAAACTCTTCATATTTCCTAAAAAAATACTCACAATCTTTATCAAATGTATCTCCTGCAATAGACTCAATGAAACCATTGTTAACTTCATTCTCATCAATATCATAGACTTCATTCAAAGCAGTAACATGTCTTTTGTATTCATCGCTTTTAATAAACTCTCTCGGAACTATTTCATTAAACTCTTCTACAAGTTTGGTCGAGTCTTTAAACCATATATCATGGTAATTTTTTGCACTCATATATCACCTCTACCTTAATTTCTTTATTAGAATGACATTGTCATTTTGTCCAGAAATAACTTCCAGCCTTTCGACCCATTTGCTGAGTGCATCCAGTTTTTCTGGCAAATACTGACTGCGGTTGTAAACAGCCATGACCCCCCCCAGCGTATGGCCAAGTAGAAGCTCTACGATATGAGGAGCGATCCCGAGGTCACTCATCCCTGTTGAGAATGTCCGACGCAAATCGTGAAGCCGCCAGTGTTCGGAGTGACCCAGGCGCTGGCATATCTTGCGCCCAGTCTGGCTCACCGCCGAATCAGTCTTAATTTCACCCAATAGAAACCCCGACTTTTTGTTCTGCTGCTTTAGCTGATCGATAAGGGGACATAGACGATCTGGAATAGGCCTGATTATCTTCTCACCATTTTTGCTATGCGCTTCCGGAACGGTCCATAGCTTATCGCGCAGGTCCCACTCTTTCAGTTCCGAAAGCCTAACTTCTCCGGTACGGGCACCAAACGAGATCAGCAGCGATACAAGGTTGGTGTAGTACGGCGAGAATGAATCGTTTTTTAAGGCGACCAGCAGATCCGTCAGTTCTCTGCTCGTCAGAACCCTTTTCCGTTTACTGGTTTTGACCCCAATATCCTGCATCGTGAGCCCGTCAAGGACATGACAAACAGCATAACGCCGTATGCGGCAAAACTTGAAAGCTTGCTGACCCATCTGTAAAACCATCCCAGCGACGCTAGGAGCGTTTTTCTTCGTTCTGGCTAGGCAGGTAAGCCAATGGTGAGTTTCGCAGTCAGAGAGCGCCATATCGCCAATGTAGGGGTATATGTGATTGGTGAACCGCTCACGATAGCGTACATCGTTCACCAAATTCCCATCAACGTACTCTGTGAGCCAGTATTCGAGAGCCTCTTTCACCGTCACTGGCTTCAAGGTCGCTTCCCTGCCAAGCTTGAACATGCGCTGAGGATCGCGCCCCTCTGCCAACCAGGCGCGGCATTGGTCACGCTTTTCTCTGGCTTTTGCAAGAGTAAGATCAGGGTATTTGCCCAAAGCGAGCATCAAAGCAGGAGTATCACGCCCGCCAAGGCGATATTTGTAGAACCAACTGATAGAACCGGCCTTACTGACCCGAATCATAAGTCCCGCCCCATCAGAGATCTTTGACTCTCGCTCGCTCTGCCTACCCAGCAGAGCCCTGAGCTTCTTATCCGTTAGCTTGTTCATTCCATAAGCCATGCACAGCCTCTCGCTTGATGTTTCTGAATCTCATTGTATAGGGTCGGTTCAAACACGCCCAAAGTCGGTTCAAGGTCGGTTCAAGAAATAGAAAGATAACAATATAAATCATATACATATAAATATTGAACCGACTGAACCGACCGAACCTACCCTTTTTACTCTCACGTGTGAGAAGATATTCCTCAAGGTTGAGATAAGCCTCAGGGGAAAGCCATCTTCATGGCAGGCTGTTTTTAGTGTTCAGCTCGGCCCCACCACGTACCCCACATTTTGCTGCAAGAATGAGAAAACGTCAAAAAACACTGGAACAATATACAGCCCTCATTTTTAGTTAATACATTGAAAAATAAAGGCAAAATAAAAACACCTATCAACATGAAAACATAAAGTGAAGACGATGACGCAAACTTTTATCCCCGGTAAAGACGCCGCACTGGAAGACTCCATCAGCCGTTTCCAACAAAAATTAACTGATTTAGGTTTCAACATCGAAGAGGCTTCCTGGCTTAATCCGGTTCCGCACGTTTGGTCTGTGCATATTCGCGATCGCGATTGCCCACTTTGTTTTACCAACGGTAAAGGTGCCAGCAAAAAAGCCGCGTTGGCTTCCGCTTTGGGCGAATATTTCGAACGTTTGTCGACCAACTATTTCTTTGCCGACTTCTATTTGGGTAAACAGATCGCAGAAGGTGATTTCGTCCATTATCCAAATGAAAAGTGGTTCCCGATCCCCGCAGATGATTCACTACCGTCAGGGATCCTCGATGAGCGCTTGCATGCCTTCTATAATCCTGAGCAAGAAGTGCGCGCCAGTGAACTCATCGATCTGCAGTCAGGTAATGGCGATCGCGGTATCTGCGCCCTGCCGTTCATCCGTCAGTCCGATCGGGAAACGGTGTATATCCCCATGAACATCATTGGCAACCTGTATGTGTCGAATGGCATGTCTGCCGGTAACACAGCCAGTGAAGCCCGCGTACAAGGCCTGTCGGAAGTGTTCGAGCGATATGTGAAAAACCGCATTATCGCCGAATCAATCAGTCTGCCAGAAATTCCTGCCGAGGTTCTGGGCCGCTATCCAGAGGTGGTCGAAGCTATCGCTAAGCTGGAAGAAGAAGGCTTCCCTATCTTGTCCTATGATGCCTCTTTGGGCGGTCATTACCCGGTCATCTGTGTAGTGCTGTTCAACCCAGCCAACGGCACCTGTTTTGCCTCATTTGGCGCCCATCCGGATTTCGGCGTCGCGTTGGAGCGGACGGTTACCGAGCTGTTGCAAGGCCGCAGCCTGAAAGATCTGGATGTGTTTACCGCCCCCACCTTTGACGATGAAGAAGTTGCCGAACATGCCAACCTGGAAACACACTTCATTGATTCCAGCGGCCTGATTTCTTGGGATATGTTTAAGCAAGATGCGGATTACCCGTTTGTTGACTGGAGCTTCAGCGGCAGCACGCAGGAAGAATTCACTACCTTAATGAACATCTTCCAAAAAGAAGATGCCGAAGTGTACATCGCAGATTACGAACATTTGGGTGTCTACGCCTGCCGCATCATCGTGCCGGGTATGTCAGACATCTACCCGGCAGAGGATTTACTGCTGGCCAATAACAGTATGGGCGCACACCTGCGCGATACACTGTTGGCGTTGCCTGGCAGCGATTGGGCACCGGAAGAATATCTGGCCCTGCTCGAACGTCTGGATGATGAAGGCCTCGATGACTTTACTCGGGTACGCGAGTTATTGGGCATCGCCTCTGGTAAAGATAACGCTTGGCATACGCTGCGCGTCGGTGAGCTCAAGTCCATGCTGGCACTGGCTGGGGGAGATATGGAGCAGGCGCTGATTTGGACGGAATGGACGCAAGACTTCAATGCGTCAGTCATGAGCCCACAGCGTAGTAATTACTATCGTTGCCTACAGACACTGTTATTACTCGCTCAAGAGCCAGAACGCGATCCTGCGCAATATCATCACGCTTTCGTCAAGATGTATGGTCATGAAGCCGTTGACGCTGCGTCTGCGGCCATGAGCGGTGAAGAACGCTTTAATGGGTTGTTTGCCGTAGATAACGACCTCAAAGCGCTACCCGCTCATCAGGCGCTGCTCGCCGCCTATGAAAAGCTACAACAGGCGAAACGCCGCTATTGGGCTAAAGCCTAATTGATTATCTGCGCCGGCCGCTGTGTGCCGGCGCAACTTCCCAATCGGTATCCTTACCGCGCCTTATTTTCAGATTAATTTATGCTGCTTAATTAATCGTTATTATCGGTTTTAATCTTAAAAAAAAAGCACAATTCAGCAATACATCGATTATTTGTTACGTGACGGTGAAATATAAATTAACCATGCATTAATCTTTAGCTGTCTACATGCGAAAATAAAGCAAATATTTAACGCAAAACACGTAGTAAACACTGGGTTTTTCAAAAAAAATTGCAAACATTAAAAAATATTTTTCCTATAAAATTCAATAAAATAACGCATTAAACCTTGTTTTTATTACGGTTTTTGAGCGTTTTACTTCGGCCCGTCATGATCCAAATCAATTTTTACCTTATACTGCTTTGCTAGTATCTCATTGCGTTGTTTTAACCCTTTAGAGCGAGAGCTAGCGTGAAAACAGACAACCCTTTCGATCTGTTATTACCTGCCGCAATGGCAAAAGTTGCCGAAGATGCAGGCGTATATAAAGCTACTAAACAGCCGTTAAAAACATTTTATTTGGCGATTACTGCTGGTGTCTTCATTTCTATCGCTTTTGTATTCTATATCACTGCGACAACAGGCACCGCTGCAATACCTTTTGGCATAGCCAAACTGATTGGTGGTATCTGTTTCTCGATGGGGTTAATGTTAGTTGTCGTCTGCGGCGCGGATTTGTTCACCTCCACGGTACTGATCGTGATAGCCAAAGCCAGCGGCCGTATTACTTGGGGTCAACTGGCAGCCAACTGGCTAAATGTCTATATTGGTAATCTGATCGGTGCGCTGTTTTTTGTCGCTCTGATTTGGTTTTCTGGCGAATATATGGCCGCCAACGGTTTATGGGGGTTGAACGTATTACAAACCGCCGATCATAAGCTGCATCACACATTCATTGAGGCCGTCTGTCTTGGCATTTTAGCTAACCTGATGGTTTGCCTGGCCGTATGGATGAGCTACTCTGGCCGCAGTTTGATGGATAAAATGTTTGCCATGATCCTGCCCGTCGCGATGTTCGTCGCCAGCGGTTTTGAGCACAGCATTGCTAACATGTTTATGATTCCTATGGGTATTGTGGTTAAACATTTCGCCACGCCAGAGTTCTGGCAAGCCGTAGGAACAGCACCCGAGCACTTCGCTCACCTGACAGTAAGCAATTTCATTTTCGACAACCTGATTCCCGTCACTATCGGCAATATCATTGGCGGCGGTCTGCTGGTTGGATTGACTTATTGGGTAATTTATCTGCGTGGTGACCAGCAGCACTAAGCTGCCATCGCAACGCCAGGTCCGAAATCCACAATTAGAAGGTAGGTGTATAATGACCGAACTTAATGAGAAGTTAGCCCAAGCTTGGGAAGGTTTCAGCAAAGGTGACTGGCAGAACGAAGTCAACGTGCGTGACTTTATCCAGAAAAACTACACCCCTTATGAGGGTGATGAATCCTTCCTGGCTGGCGCAACTCAAGCCACCACCACGCTGTGGGACAAAGTCATGGAAGGGATCAAACTGGAAAACCGCACTCATGCGCCAGTTGACTTCGACACCAACGTTGCCTCTACCATCATTTCCCACGATGCGGGCTACATCAATAAAGACCTGGAAACCATCGTCGGTCTGCAAACGGAAGCGCCATTAAAACGTGCGTTGATTCCATTCGGCGGCATCAAAATGGTTGAAGGTTCGTGCAAGGTTTATGGCCGCGAACTGGATCCACAGCTGAAAAAAGTTTTCACCGAATACCGTAAAACGCACAACCAAGGCGTCTTCGATGTTTACACCAAAGATATCCTGAACTGCCGTAAATCTGGCGTTCTGACCGGTCTGCCAGATGCCTACGGTCGTGGCCGTATCATCGGTGACTATCGTCGCGTTGCGCTGTACGGCATCGATTTCCTGATGGCTGACAAGCTGAACCAGTTCAAGTCACTGCAAGACAAGCTGGAAAACGGCGAAGATCTGGAAATGACCATCCAACTGCGTGAAGAAATCGCAGAACAGCATCGCGCTCTGGGTCAAATTAAAGAAATGGCGGCCAAATACGGTTGCGATATTTCCCGCCCAGCGACTAACGCACAAGAAGCCGTACAGTGGACCTACTTCGGTTACTTGGCCGCGGTGAAATCCCAAAACGGCGCGGCGATGTCCTTCGGTCGTGTATCCACCTTCCTTGACGTGTACATCGAACGTGACATCAACGCCGGTAAACTGACGGAAGAACAAGCTCAGGAATTGATTGACCACTTGGTCATGAAACTGCGTATGGTTCGTTTCCTGCGTACCCCGGAATATGATGAGCTGTTCTCTGGCGACCCGATCTGGGCGACAGAATCCCTGGCAGGTATGGGCGTTGATGGTCGTACTCTGGTTACCAAAAACAGCTTCCGCTTCCTGAATACGCTGTACACCATGGGGCCATCTCCAGAACCAAACATGACCATTCTGTGGTCTGAAAAACTGCCACTGAACTTCAAAAAATTCGCGGCGAAAGTCTCCATCGATACCTCTTCCGTACAGTATGAAAACGATGATCTGATGCGCCCTGATTTCAACAACGATGACTACGCCATCGCCTGTTGTGTCAGCCCAATGATTGTTGGTAAACAAATGCAGTTCTTCGGTGCGCGTGCCAACCTGGCTAAAACCATGTTGTATGCGATCAACGGCGGCGTTGACGAAAAACTGAAAATGCAGGTTGGTCCGAAAGAAGCCCCAATGATGGATACCGTGCTGGACTATGACAAAGTCATGGAACGCATGGATCACTTTATGGATTGGTTAGCTAAACAGTATGTTACCGCACTGAACATTATTCACTACATGCACGACAAGTACAGCTATGAAGCGGCGCTGATGGCATTGCATGACCGTGATGTTTACCGCACCATGGCTTGCGGTATCGCTGGCCTGTCCGTGGCGGCTGACTCCCTGTCTGCCATCAAGTACGCGAAAGTTTCTACCATTCGTGACGAAGACGGTTTAGCCATTGACTTCAAAGTCGAAGGCGAATATCCGCAATTTGGTAACAACGATCCTCGCGTTGATGACATCGCGTGTGATCTGGTAGAACGTTTCATGAAGAAAATTCAGAAACTGCGCACCTACCGCAATGCTGTGCCAACACAATCTGTACTGACCATCACCTCCAACGTAGTGTACGGTAAAAAAACGGGTAATACCCCAGACGGTCGCCGTGCTGGCGCGCCATTTGGCCCTGGTGCTAACCCAATGCACGGCCGTGACCAGAAAGGTGCAGTAGCCTCTCTGACTTCCGTCGCCAAACTGCCGTTTGCTTACGCGAAAGATGGTATCTCTTACACCTTCTCCATCGTGCCAAACGCACTGGGTAAAGACGACGACGTGCGTAAAGCCAACCTGGCCGGTCTGATGGATGGCTACTTCCACCACGAGGCGTCAATTGAAGGGGGTCAGCACCTGAACGTTAACGTAATGAACCGTGAAATGCTGCTGGACGCAATGGAAAACCCTGAGAAATATCCTCAGTTGACCATCCGCGTATCCGGTTATGCTGTACGCTTCAACTCGCTGACTAAAGAACAGCAACAAGATGTGATTACCCGTACGTTCACCCAAACGATGTAATCCGTAAACTCAGCGGGTGGGTAACAACCCGCTGAGTCAATTGCTACTGGGGCCGGATTTTCCGGCCTTTTTAACACATCACACTCCCCCCTGACTCGAGATGAGTCTGTTTTGCCAGACGTCTATAATCGATGGATATCCGGCAAAACAGTTATCCGGTAAATAGCCGGCCAACAGGCATCTTTCCACTCTGGTATTGGGCGCTGCCCTATTACCGCATCGCTGATACCTGACTGGCGGCTATACACCTATTTTTAGGCTGCGTTTGACAGTCAATATTGGAGAAAACCCCGCAATGTCAGTGAAAGGTCGCATTCACTCCTTCGAATCCTGTGGCACCGTTGATGGCCCAGGTATCCGCTTTATTGTTTTCTTCCAGGGCTGCCTGATGCGCTGCCTGTATTGCCACAACCGTGATACTTGGGATACGCACGGCGGGAAAGAAGTCACCGTTGAAGAACTGATGAAAGATGCTGTTTCCTATCGTCATTTTATGAATGCATCTGGCGGAGGCGTTACCGCGTCCGGTGGTGAAGCTATTCTGCAGGCTGAGTTTGTACGCGATTGGTTCCGTGCTTGCCACGAAGAAGGGATCAATACCTGTTTGGATACCAATGGGTTTGTACGTCGTTACGATCCGGTGATTGACGAGCTATTAGATACCACCGATCTTGTCATGCTCGATCTGAAACAAATGGATGATGCCATTCATCAGAATCTGGTCGGGGTTTCTAATCACCGTACGCTGGAATTCGCTCGCTATTTAGCGAAGCGCAATCAACGCACGTGGATCCGCTATGTGGTCGTCCCGGGATGGTCAGATGATGATAAGTCCGCGCATTTGCTGGGTGAGTTCACCAAAGACATGACCAACATCGAAAAGATCGAATTGTTGCCCTACCATGAGTTAGGCAAACATAAATGGGTAGCGATGGGCGAAGAATACAAGCTAGATGGCGTCCATCCGCCAAAAGCGGAAACCATGGAGCGGGTAAAAGGAATCTTGGAAAGTTATGGTCACCACGTGATTTATTAACTTTCGGCGATCTCGGCCAGAGACTGATGCCACTCGGTTAAATCCGAGTGGCATTTTTATTAGGCTCGAAAAACCACTTTCATTACGCGGCAGCCAATGGCGTGTGATGATGATCGGGTCTTTTTAACAACATCACCAAATACACCAGTGCAACGGCAGCAATCATCACAAACAATACATGGTCAGAATAATTCTGCATCAACATCGCTGTCATGGATGGGCCAACTAAACTGCCGATGGTATAACTCATCAACAGAGCCTGATTCATTGCCACCAATTCATGTGGTAATGCTTTCTCACAGGCCCAAGACATAGCCACCGGATATAAGGTAAAGCCCGCGCAGCCAAGAATGAACAACGTCGGCGCCATCGCATAATGGCTCAACATCGCCACACTAGCCAGAATCACCACGAAGACCTGAATGCGTAGCACCAGCAATCTACCGTAGCGATCGGCCATGCGCCCGACAGGCCATTGTCCAATGATGCCTGAGCTGACTAACAACGCCATCCAGTAACCCACATTGGCATCACTAAACCCTTGATGCGATAAATATAACGGCATCAATCCATATAACGATCCCAAGACAATACCAGAAATAATACAACCGTTAATGCCGAGCCGAGCACCTCGGCGTTTCAGCATGGGCCAAACGGCGGCCTGTGGCGGCTCATCTTCCGCACGGTTAACACGCGCAAATAGCATTGGCAACATTGCGATAACCACCAAAGCGGTCACCCACGGCAGTACGCTGAGTAACTGGGTAGAAACCATACCCAGTAACAATTGCCCCACTACCGTCCCGAGATAGTAAACCATCATGTAAGCCGCCAGCAGTTGACCACGGTTACTCAGATTACCACTGCGTAATAGCGCACTTTCTACAATGACCCATATCCAAGCGCACCCCATGCCGGCAAAGAAGCGCCACCCCATCCAACTCCAAAAATCGAGTGATAACACCATACCGGCGGTAGCCACCGCAAAAACCAAGCAGGCAACGTGGTAACTGCGCGTGAAGCCGATACGTTTAATCAGTTTACCGGCAACCAACGTGCCGACTAAATTACCCGTAAAGTAAGAAGAACTGACCATGCCAACTTGCCAGGTTGCCAGCTGGGCATGATTTAACCAAAGAGGGACTAACGTATTCAATACGGCAATGGAAACCGTGATCAACAATAAGCCACAGAGCAGCAGTAGCACTGGGCGGGAATATGCGGACATAATGAAATAGAAACCGAACACGCAATGAAGGTGTGCGCATCATGCCACTGGCGATAAAAAAGTCAATTGGCTAACTCAGGGGAATAGCACAATATGTTGATTAAATTTTTGAGGAGACGTTCAAAGCCGTGCTGGCAGTGCTCTCTCTCCGGTCGCGGCCAGCGAAATATGGCCGTGAAAGCAAGATAACTTGCACAAGCCGCAGCCGTTACATTGCAGCTCATTACATTGTAATTGACGATCGCCTTGTGCCGTTTGGCCCAATGACAACGCCTGTTGTGGGCAACTGATGATACATATTCGGCAACTGTCCTGCCGCCCCAGACAACTCGCACTGATTTGCGGGCGCAGCGTGGTATCGCAGGGCATGTGGGTTCGTAATGCGCCGGTCCGGCAGGCTGAAGTACATTGGGTGCAGTGATCACACTCGGTAAATTCAACGTTAAGCGTGGCTTTATCGTTTTCCAAGGTCAATAAACCGTATGGACAGACGTTAAGGCAATCACCACAGCCGTTACACGCAGCGCTGAAAAGGGGCTCTGGTAACGCCTGCGGTGGACGTGCAACAATAGGTGGCACGTCTTTACCTTCGGTATTTAGCGGTTGCTTAACACGCGCAACCCAATGGGTAAACAGCCGCCGACGCTGACGGCCTTCAGCACTCAGAGACTGTTCATTTTCCATTAGAAATACAGCTCCAATTCGGCTACTGGTTCCGTACACTCTTGTGCCCACGCGTTCAACGTGCTTTGTGCCAACTGCGCCAATCCTAGATAGAATGGATGCGCCGCATATTGTTCCAACAGAGCCAAAAAGCGCGGTGCCCAAGGTAAAACATGTTGGGCCAATAAGCTTTGCAACAACTTACCCTGCTGTTCTTCTGCCAACCAAGCAGCCATCATCAACAACGTCCCTATATGATCTTCCGGCTCGTTTTGCTCACGTTGAGTATCGATGCCGTTATTGCGTAACCATTTACGCAGACGCAAGGTCGAGTCACCAAACAGTACACTTTCTTTATCCAGATAGACCGATCCCCACGGTGGCGCGGGCAAAGCATAAGGCCCGACAAACAGCCGTTGATACGCTTGCGATAGCGTCTCTGACTGTTGGTCTTTGATACCTTCGGCGATCTGTGCGGCAGATTGGTTCTCGTCATAAGGCCACTCCGCCAACCAGGCAGGATCGCTCATGGCCGCCAATAAGGTACGACATTCATCGCTTTCCGGCGGTGCATACAACAACACCCCGAGTACGCGGCCAGTTAACGCAATATTCTCAAGCTTCATAACATCAATTTTCCATCTTAGCAGCGCCTTCCCATCCTCTTTCAAACCGTTGTTATCAGCATTGGGGCTATATCTTGCTTGGCTGTTGGCATTCACCCCGGCTTCTGAAAACACAGCGCCGGGGCTCCGTCAATTATCGCCCCACGACAGTTTAAAATTGATGAGAGATAACGATACTCATCATTAACATTAGCCTGCCACCGCCATACCGACGGTCATATGCAGGCCGTAAAAGACACCGCGGCCGATCAACTCCCCGGCGACCACGAATATAAAGCCGAGCGTCAACCCCATGACATTCGCGTTACCACGCCGCAGCTGAGGGCAGATCCAACAGCCAAGGCCTAATACCACCAGCACTAAACGCCAAACCATCAACTGCCCATACTGAGGAATGAGCGCAGATGCTTGCTGCACCGAGCTGCTGATTGTCGCCAGTTCGCTGCCCTGCATGATTGCCGCCCCCAGACTCACCAGCAACGCTATCACACTGACCATGATCAAGGCGTTACGCTTGGCAACCGTCAATCCAGCCGCGCGCAACAATAAAACGCCCAGCATTGGCCCACCAATAAACACCGTCAAGAAAAAGCCCAGCGTAGTGTAGCTGTTATGCCAAGTTGGCACCGTATCTATTTGATATACGCGCGTCATTGCATACACAAACAGCAAACCCAATAACATGATCACCATCAACCACAGTTTACCCAAGGCTGAGGGTATCTTGTTAAACATGGCCAATAGCCAATAAATACCGCCAACGGCAAAAAACAGTGAACCGCTGGCAATTTCATTACTTAGCGGCGAGGCCCCGATGCGGTTTAACGAGTTGAACGCCCGCAGTGGTGAGCCCAAGTGCAAAACGGAGGCAATAAACGCAATCCCCATCAATAACCATAGAAAAAACATCGAGCGATGCACCGCTTGGCGTTCACGATCGGTCAGATTACCGCTCATCAGCGCCAACCCCATCACGATCACCCCCCCCACTACGCATTGACCTAATACCGTAAACAACATCAGTGGCCATTCATGCCATCCCATACCCATGTTATACCTCCTTTGGATTGGCCAGATGGCCGGTGGTGTCGCCGGTTGGGCGGCTATTGGCGTTAGGTTTAAGCACAATGCACGGTTGGGTGAAATGCGCCGCAGGCAACGGCGCAACCTGCGCTAAGGTGCCATGCTGCTGACGTAACTCGTCAATCGGGCCAAAATCCAAAGCCCGTAATGGGCAAGACTCCACACAGATCGGTTTTTTACCGTCGGCGACGCGCTCATGGCAGCCATCACACTTGGTCATGTGCCCTTTTGCCGCGTTATACTGCGGAGCACCATATGGGCAAGCCATATGGCAGTAACGGCACCCAATGCAAACCTCTTCATTGACGACCACAAACCCATCATCGCGTTTATGCATCGCGCCACTCGGACACACTTTGGTACAGGCTGGGTCTTCACAATGGTTACAAGCAATCGACAGATAGTAAGCAAACACATTCTGGTGCCAGCCATCACCATCCTGCTGCCAATCCCCACCGGCATATTCATAAATGCGGCGAAAGCTGACGTCAGGCGTCAGGTTTTTGTAGTCTTTACAGGCCAGCTCACACGTTTTACAGCCGGTGCAGCGGCTTGAATCAATAAAAAATCCGTATTGCGTAGTCATCCACTACTCCTTAAATCTTGGCAACCTGCACCAGGTTGGTATGAGACGGGTTACCTTTCGCCAATGGCGACGGCCGTTGGGTGGTAAGTACGTTGATGCTGCCTGCATGGTCGATACGACTACCATCCGGCGTATACCAGGCACCTTCCCCCAGCGCCACAACACCCGGCCGCATCCGCGGCGTGACTTTGGCGTTGATCCGTACCTCGCCACGATCGTTAAAAATGCGAATTAAATCGCCGTTGGTTATGTTGCGCTGTGCGGCGTCGATCGGGTTGATCCACATTTCCTGTCGACACGCCGCTTTTAAGACATCAACATTGCCGTAGGTAGAGTGGGTACGCGCTTTATAATGGAAGCCGGTCAGTTGCAGAGGATATTGGCTAGCAAGCGGATCGTTATAGTTTTCAAACCCTGCCGCATAGACGGGCAAGGGATGAATCACATCATCTTTATCGAGTTCCCAGATTGCGGCCAACTCAGCCAAGGCCGTTGAGTAGATTTCAATTTTCCCCGACGGCGTAGTCAGTGGGTTTGCCGCCGGATCGGCACGAAAATCACGATAAGCAACGTGATGCCCGTCGGGATCGCGCTGTTTGTAGATGCCCTGCGCCAAGAATTGCTCAAAGCTCGGTAATCCCGGGAGCTTTTCACGCGACTGTTGATAGAGGTACCGCAACCACTGCTCTTGGTCACGCCCTTCAGTAAAACGTTGCTCAACCCCCATACGCCGGGCAATCTCGCTGGTCATGTCATAAATGGTTTTGCATTCAAAGCGCGGTGTTATCGCTTGATTAGCAAAAATCACGTACCCCATATTGCCGCTTGAGGCATCAAGACAAAAATCCATCTGCTCTGATGCCGTACAATCGGGCAAAATGAGATCGGCATATTTAGCTGAAGCGGTCATGTGGTTATCAATCACCACGATCATTTCGCACTGTTTATCATCCTGCAAAATGTCATGAGTCCGGTTAATATCAGAATGCTGATTAATCAGGCAATTACCGGCATAGTTCCAGATGAATTTGATCGGCACGTCGAGCTTATCTTTACCGCGCACGCCATCGCGCTTAGCCGTCATTTCCGTCCCACGTGCAATCGCGTCTGTCCAAAGGAACATCGAAATGCTGGTTTTGATTGGGTTTTCCAATGTCGGCATACGGACGAACGGCAAACTGTAAGAGCCTTCTCGGGCACCGCTATTGCCGCCATTGATCCCAACGTTGCCAGTAAGAATCGGCAGCATTGCGATAGCCCGCGTGGCTATTTCACCATTAGCATGCCGTTGTGGTCCCCATCCCTGGCAGATATAAGCCGGTTTCGCGCTACCTATTTCACGTGCCAACTGAATGATACGTGCCGCTGGAATACCCGTGATTTTCTCGGCCCAGGCGGGGGTTTTCTCGATACCATCATCACCCTGCCCAAGAATATAGGCTTTGTAATGGCCGTTGGTTGGCGCACCTGCAGGCAGCGTTTTTTCATCGTAACCCACACAGTATTTATCCAAAAATGGCTGATCGACGAGGTTTTCTGTGATCAAGACATGCGCTAAACCGGCAACCAATGCGCCATCGGTGCCAGGGCGAATGGGAATCCACTCATCTTCACGCCCTGCCGCCGTATCGGTATAGCGTGGATCAATAATGATCAGCCGCGCATTTGAACGCTCCCGTGCTTGCTCCAGCAGATACGTCACGCCACCGCCGCTCATACGGGTTTCGCCCGGATTATTACCGAACATCACCACCAACTGACTGTTTTCAATATCTGTCGGGCTGTTACCATCAGCCCAACCGCCATAGGTATAATTAAGCCCGGCGGCGATCTGCGCCGAACTGTAGTCACCATAATGATTGAGATAGCCACCGCAACAGTTCATCAAGCGCGCGATCAACGTGGCACCCGGTGGCCACGAGCGGGTCATGGTACCGCCTAACGTACCCGTGCCATAATTTAGATAAATGGCTTCGTTGCCATAATCTTTAATGATTCGCTTGAGGTTATCACTCACCAGCGTGAAGGCTTCATCCCAACTGATACGCTTAAATTTACCCTCGCCACGTTTGCCTACGCGCTTCATCGGATACTTCAGCCTATCCGGGTTATATACCCGACGGCGCATCGAACGACCACGCAGACAGGCACGAACCTGATGCAGCCCTTCATACGCATCGTCACCGGTATTATCCGTTTCGACATAGCGTATTTCGCCATCCGTTACATGCATACGTAATGGACAACGGCTACCGCAGTTGACGGTACAGGCGCTCCAAACCACCTTCTCATCGGATTGAGAGGCTACGGGTGCCATTGATGCCTGTGCGTGAGTCTGGCGTGTAAACGGCAATGCAAAACCACCTGCCGACACTGCCAAACTGCCGATGGCAGCGCTCTTTATCAATTTGCGTCGGGAGCAGGCAAAATCAGTCCGCGTTTTTGTTTCTTTTTTGCTCATAATGATATCACTCTGGGTTGCTTCAACTTGCCGCCCAACCCTGCGGCGGCAACAATAAGTTATGAGGTTGACTCAGCGCTCTGATCACACCTTATCGATTTGAATGAGATTGGTATGTTGCGGATTACCTTTCGCCAGTGGCGAAGGGCGATGCGTGGTCAGGGTATTCATACAAGCACCGTGGTCGATCCGATCGCCCCGCATATTGGCTTGATGCCAGGCTCCCTGCCCCATAGCGACCACACCCGGCATGATACGCGGCGTCACTTTAGCGGCTACGCGTATTTCACCACGCGCGTTAAACACTCGAACCGTGTCTCCCTGCACGATGCTGCGCGCTTCGGCGTCCAGCGGGTTAATCCACACCTCCTGCGGACAAGCCGCCTGCAAAACGTCAATATTGCCGTAGCTTGAATGCGTGCGTGCCTTGTAGTGAAAACCGAACATTTGCAACGGATAATCTTTGCGCAGCGGATCGTCCCAGCCTTCAAAAGTTGACGCGTAAATGGGTAACGGGCTGATGGTTTCATCGGGCTGTAGATCCCACGTTGCAGCAATTTCAGCCAAACGAGCGGAGTAGATCTCAATCTTGCCGGAAGGGGTATTCAGCGGGTGAGTCTCGGGGTGTTGGCGGAATTGTTGATAGGCGACAAAATGACCATTGGGATCTTTGCGCTTATAAATCCCCATCTGACGTAATGCTTCGTAGGACGGCAACTGAGGATCTTTTTCCCGCATTTTGGCATAGAGGTGTTGCAGCCATTGCGCCTGCGAGCGCCCTTCGGTGAACGTCTGATAAACCTCTGGCCCTAAGCGACGCGCTATTTCACTCATCACCTCATAAATCGGCTTACGTTCAAACTTGGCGGATGTTGCGGGCTGGATGAAAATCAGATACCCCATATTGCCGGCGTAATCATTAGGAATGATATCCTCTTGCTCAACGGTCATCAGGTCTGGCAACAGAATATCGGCATATTTAGCCGACGCCGTCATGAAGTTTTCCAACACCACGATCATCTCGCATTGCGCGTCATCCTGTAAAATATCGTGGGTTTTATTGATGTCTGAATGCTGGTTTATCAGGGTGTTACCGGCATAGTTCCAAATGAACTTGATGGGGACGTCCAGCCGTTCTTTACCACGTACGCCGTCACGTTTGGCGGTCATTTCCGGCCCACGCACAATGGCATCGGTCCAGCTAAAACAGGATATCTGGGTTTTCACCGGATTGTCTAACACCGGCATACGTTCGATGGTAATGGTGTAGGTAGACTCACGCGCTCCGCTGTTGCCACCGTTAATGCCGACGTTACCGGTCAAAATGGGCAGCATCGCAATAGCCCGAGAAGTCAGCTCACCATTGGCCTGCCGCTGCGGCCCCCAACCTTGTGAAATATAGGCGGGTTTCGTACTGCCGATCTCACGCGCCAGTTTGATGATGCGATCGGCCGGGATACCGGTAATTTTCGACGCCCATAACGGTGTTTTTTCAATTCCGTCATCACCGTAACCCAGAATATAGGCTTTATAATGTCCATTAGCTGGCGCGCCTGCGGGTAATGTTTTTTCGTCGTACCCCACACAGTAGGTATCCAGAAATGCCTGATCGACCCTATTTTCACTGATCAACACATGAGCCAAACCCGCAACTAACGCCGCATCAGTGCCAGGCCGGATCGGTATCCATTCATCTTCACGCCCTGCTGCCGTGTCGGTATAACGGGGATCGATGACAATCATTCGCGCATTGGAACGTTCGCGCGCCTGTTCCAAGTAATAGCTAATCCCGCCGCCGCTCATGCGCGTCTCCGCGGGGTTATTGCCAAACAGCACCACCAGTTTGCTATTTTCAATATCCGACGTGCTATTCCCTTCATTACTCCCGTAGGTATAGGGCATAGCGCAGGCAATCTGCGCGGTACTGTACGTACCATAATGGCTAAGAAAACCGCCGTAACAGTTCATCAAACGCGCGACTAATGATGCGTACGGTGATGAGCGGGTGATATTTCCCCCAACGATGCCAGAGGTGTAATTGATGTACACCGCTTCATTGCCGTACTTTTCAACAATACGTTGCAAGTTACTGACAATTTCGCTGTAGGCTTCCTCCCAGCTAATACGTTTAAACTTACCTTCGCCGCGTTTTCCTACTCGCTTCATCGGATAATTAAGACGTTCAGGATGATTCATGCGGCGACGGATGGAGCGGCCACGCAAACAGGCACGAACTTGATGATTACCATAAATGTCTGCGCCGGTGTTATCCGTCTCAACCCAATAGACTTCGTCATCACGTACGTGCAAACGTAGTGCACAGCGGCTACCGCAGTTAACGGAACAGGCGCCCCACACAACTTTGTCTTCCGCTGCCGCTTGTCTGGCGGCACGCACCGAATCGGCCAGTGCTCGCTGACTGAAGGGTAATGTGATACCGCCGGCGGCCATCGTCAGTCCTACTGCCGCACTGGCTTTTATCCATGTTCGGCGGCTGATTTCCCCGCCCAGCAATGGTGATTTTATGTTCGACATACACTCGCTCCAAAACTTATCCCAACATGGGGCAGGCTATAACCGAGAGTTCAAAGCCTGTCTGGAGGAGAGCCGCAAATTATCTGCGAGATTATTGGAATAGAATTACCCCTCCATGACGAGGGATATTACCTATAAGTGAGTAGCAAACTTTGTCTGCTATCAATAAAGCGAGGAAATTTGTAGTGACACGATGCAAACAAAAAAAGCGCCCTAAGGCGCTTTTATAGAATCGGTGTTATTTAGCCAATATAGTCAAGGCCACCCATGTATGGACGCAATACCTCTGGCACCTGAATGCGGCCATCAACTTGCTGATAGTTCTCCAACACCGCGACCAAGGTACGCCCCACCGCTAAGCCTGAACCGTTCAGTGTATGCACCAAGCGCGGTTTTTTCTCCGTTTTGCTACGGCTGCGAGCCTGCATACGGCGCGCTTGGAAATCCCACATATTGGAACAAGAAGAAATTTCACGGTAGGTATTTTGCGCCGGTAGCCACACTTCCAAATCGTAAGTTTTGCAGGCGCCAAAGCCCATGTCGCCGGTGCACAGCAGCACTTTACGATAAGGCAGATTCAGCAATTGCAACACTTTTTCAGCGTGACCGGTGAGCTCTTCTAACGCGTTCATCGATTCTTCTGGACGCACGATCTGAACCATTTCAACTTTATCGAACTGGTGCATACGGATCAAACCACGGGTATCACGCCCATAAGAACCGGCTTCAGCACGGAAGCACGGCGTATGCGCAGTCATTTTCAGCGGCAGTGCTTCTTCTTCCAGAATTTCGTCGCGCACCAGATTGGTTACCGGAACTTCCGCCGTCGGAATCAGCGCATAATGGCTGCTTTCAGACTCTTCTTCCAGCGGCTTGGTATGGAACAGGTCATCACCAAACTTAGGTAACTGCCCCGTACCGTAAAGCGTGGCATGGTTAACCAAATACGGGACATAGGTTTCCAGATAGCCATGCTGTTCGGTGTGCAGATCCAGCATGAATTGCGCCAGCGCACGGTGCATGCGCGCAATTTGCCCTTTCATGACCACAAAACGTGAGCCCGTCAGTTTTACCGCGGCGGCAAAATCTAACCCCCCCGCCATCTCGCCTAAGTCAACGTGATCGCGCACCGGGAAATCATAGGTACGTGGCTCCCCCCAACGGCTGACCTCTTGGTTCTCGCTGTCATCTTTACCGTTAGGCACAGAATCATCTGGCAGGTTGGGCAGTGTCAGAGCGTAATCGCGGATTTCACTCAGCAACGTATCCAGTTCCGCCTTAGCCGCATCCAGCTTATCACCCAGCTCGTTCACTTCGCGACGCAGCGGCTCAATATCCTCCCCGCGCGCTTTCGCCGCGCCGATGGATTTCGATCGGGAATTACGTTCTGCCTGCAGTTGTTCAGTTTCTACCTGCAGAACTTTGCGGCGTTCTTCTTGTGAACGCAACAAATCCAGATCGAGTTTAAAGCCTCTGCGAGCCAGTTTTTCGGCGACTGCGTCTAGCTCATTACGCAGCAGATTGGGATCGAGCATGCTAGTCCTGTGCTTGTTGTTATTGAAAGAAAATCTGTCGTTCTATGCCGCTAATGAAAAGCCGCATAAAGGAAGAGTGATAGCTGCTAACCTTACCGCAACGGCAACGCTAGCGGTAGCGTTTTGTCTGGCTATTTTGATCCTGTTCAGCGAGCCAAGCCAACTTTTCGTTAATTTTACCCTCCAACCCACGAGCCGTCGGTTGATAATAGCGTGTGTTGGCCATTTCAGGCGGGAAGTAGTTCTCACCGGCAGCATAGGCATGGGGTTCATCGTGCGCGTAACGGTATTCTGCGCCCAGGCCCATCTCTTTCATTAAGCTCGTCGGCGCATTGCGCAGATGCTCTGGCACGTCGTAGTCCGCCATTTCTTTCGCATCACGCATTGCCGCTTTGAAAGCGGTATACACGGCATTGCTTTTCGGCGCACAGGCTAAATAAACAATCGCTTGAGCAATCGCGCGTTCGCCTTCGGCCGGACCAACGCGGGTAAAGCAATCCCAAGCCGCGAGCGCTACCTGCATACCGCGAGGATCGGCATTGCCGACATCCTCAGAGGCGATCGCCAGCAAACGACGAGCAACATACAATGGATCGCCACCCGCGGTAATAATGCGCGCATACCAATAGAGCGCCGCATCTGGTGCCGAACCGCGAACCGACTTATGCAGGGCCGAGATCAAATCGTAATAGCGATCGCCTTTGTTATCAAAACGTGCACTGCGTTCACCCGAGACTTCTTTCAATAATTCTGGCGTCAATACTCGCCAGCCTTTCTCGTTGATCTCCGCCATGTCGGCCATCATTTCAAGACTGTTCAGCGCCCGCCGGGCATCACCACCGACCAACTCCGACAACATACGCCGTGTTTCTTGCGGCAGCTCAATATGTTGCCCACCGAAGCCGCGATGGCTGTCGTGCATCGCCTGCTCCAACACCTGGCTGATATCCTCAGTGGTGAGCGCTTTCAACAGATAGACGCGAGCCCGTGACAGTAACGCTGAATTTAATTCAAATGAGGGGTTTTCGGTGGTCGCCCCAATAAAAGTGATGGTGCCATCTTCAATATGGGGCAAGAAGGCATCCTGCTGACTTTTATTAAAGCGGTGTACCTCATCAACAAACAAAATGGTACGGCGACCCGCATGACGATTTTGACGTGCACGCTCGATCGCCTCCCGGATTTCTTTAATCCCGGAAGTCACGGCAGAGATGCGCTCGACGTCGGCCTGGCCATAGTGAGCGATCAGTTCTGCCAATGTCGTTTTCCCGGTACCAGGCGGCCCCCACAGAATCATCGAATGCAGCTGTCCTGCCTCAATAGCGCGCGGCAACGGTTTACCCGGCGCCAATAAATGCTGCTGACCAATGTACTGTGCCAACGTCGTTGGCCGCATACGTGCGGCCAACGGTTGGAATTCATTCTGAGAAAAGTCGAGAGACAGATTATTACTCACGCAAACCTCACTGGCGCTGGTCGTCCAGCGTCACCCCCTCTGGCGGGGTAAATTTAAATTTGCTGGCGTCAACAGCCGTATTTTGTTGGCTTTTTAACGCATAAGCGCTGCGTTGACCATCTTGCTCCACCGCTGCAAAACTCTTGATTGTGCCACTGTTGGTCACCGAAATCGCAAACTGCTTCAGATTACCGTTGCGTGATTTCGGCGTCAGTTCAAAATCATCGCCTTGCTGTTTAATGTTGTACTGTTTCCAATCATTCGGGTTATTACGCGTGATCAGCATGAATGGCGTATTACCGGTGGCACTTTTCAACCACGTCGCCGTCACCTGTTCTACAAAGGGATTATAGAACCACAGCGTTGTCCCGTCAGAAACCAATACGCTTTCATCCGGTGACGTCATATGCCAGTTAAACAGGTTCGGCCGCTTAACCCACAGCTCGCCTTCCCCTTGCTGTACCGCGGAGCCGTCGCTACCAGTGACAGTCTGGGTAAAACTCGCATGGAACGTATTCACTTTTGCCAAGCGCGTTTGTAGATCCCGTTCTGCATTTGCCAACACAGAGGCAGAAGCAAACCCTGAAAGCAGGCAACAAGCAACTAACAGTTTTTTCATTATTCCAAATACCTTATGAAATGCGTTTACCGCAGAGTAATGCCAGCGGATCGATTATCCCGTAACATCTCACACTCTACCGGAAGCCGAACTGAGGCAAAACGACCAATATTCTGAGAAGCTACGGGTTTACGCTTCTTTGCATAAAGGCCGCAGAGCGGCCTTTATGGTTAATGACAACGTTACCTTTAACCCGAGATACGCGAACCTAACGCACAAAGGGACACTCAGGCGGCAAGCCGCCACCACGACATTGTTGGCGCACTTTCCCTCATAACAGGCTTTTTCACCCGTCTGAAGAGCCGCAAAGCGGCTCTTGATTAATCATATCAATGGACAACCATCATTCATGCCGCGGCGGAGCCAGTACTTCACGGTTACCGTTATGCCCTTGCTCGCTCACGATACCTTGCGCTTCCATCTGTTCGATGATGCGCGCGGCACGGTTGTAGCCAATACGGAACTGGCGCTGGACACCGGAAATGGAGGCTCTGCGCTTATCCACCACAAACTCCACGGCTTGATCGAACAACGGGTCAAGATCTTCGTCACCGTCAATGCCGCCACCTTCACCGTCGTCACCGGCGCTAACGATACCCTCTTTATATTGGGGCCGCTCACGCGCTTTCCAATCCTTGACCACCGCGTGCACTTCCTGATCGCGCACAAAGGCCCCGTGAACACGCACTGGGATAGAAGAGTTCGGTGCCAAGTACAACATATCACCCATCCCAAGTAAGGACTCTGCACCACCTTGATCGAGAATGGTGCGCGAATCAATCTTGCTCGATACGGTGAATGCAATACGCGTTGGGATGTTAGCCTTGATCAACCCGGTAATCACATCCACAGAAGGACGCTGAGTTGCCAATACCAAGTGGATCCCCGCCGCACGCGCTTTCTGCGCCAGGCGAGCAATCAACTCTTCGACTTTCTTACCCACCGTCATAATCAGATCGGCGAATTCGTCGACCATCACCACGATATACGGCTCTTTCTCCAACACCGGCGGTGTTATGTCCATGCTGTCGGAGGGTTTCCAGAACGGATCGGGAATCGGGCGGCCCATCGCTTCAGCCTGATCGACACGCTCGTTGTAACCGGCAATATTACGCACCCCCAGCGCAGACATCAGTTTGTAGCGGCGTTCCATTTCCGCTACGCACCAGCGCAATGCATTGGCAGCGTCTTTCATATCAGTAACCACGTCGGTTAACAGATGTGGGATACCTTCATACACCGACAGTTCAAGCATTTTCGGATCGATCATGATAAAGCGCACTTCTTTCGGCGTGGCTTTATACAGAATACTCAGGATCATGGCATTAACGCCGACCGATTTACCCGAGCCGGTCGTACCCGCCACCAGCAAGTGTGGCATTTTACCCAGATCCGCGACGACCGGTTCACCGGAGATATCTTTACCCAACACGATCGACAGCGGTGACGGATTATCACGGAATGCCGGGCAATCCAACACTTCCCGCAGATAAACCGTTTGACGCTTGGCATTCGGTAACTCAAGACCGACGTAAGGTTTGCCCGGAATAACCTCAACCACCCGCACCGCGGGTGTCGAAAGCGAACGTGCTAGATCGCGTGATAGATTGGAAATCCGCGCGGCTTTAACGCCGGGTGCCAAATCCAGTTCGAATCGTGTAATGACCGGGCCGGGTAAAATATCGACAACATCGGCTTTCACCCGATAGTCCGCCAGGCTGGCTTCCACTAAACGCGCTTTTTGCTCCAGCGCGAACGAATCGATCGGCTCAACTTCTTTCGGCGCTTCCGTCAGCAAGTCTAAGGTCGGCAACGGCGTGGTCGGTTTCTGCAACGGCTGATCGTTACGCATCAGGAACGGATGGATCAAACTGTCCATCGCCGGCTGTTGCGGCGCTGCGGCTTGTGCCGGTTCGGCCGGTTGCTGCGGCTGCACGGGTTGCTGAGGTTGTACTGGCTGATGTAGCGGCTGCACCGACGGCGAAGGTGTTTGCTGTTGAGGCTGCTGAACCGGTTGCGGTGCGCTTGTCTCCTCTTCCGGTTGCGGCGAGAGGGTAAATAATGGCTCACTTGGGCCATCGTCAACCAGATCGTCAATCGGTGAGAAACTAAACGCATTGCGGGTATCGACAGCGCGCGAGGTGTCTGCCAACGGGGTATCCGCGTAACGCGCCTGCTGTTGTTCAGCAAAGGCCTGACGCAATGCGGCCTCTTGCAACGCATCTTCATCGTCTTGTGAATACGACTCACCATAGCGCTGAGTTTGCTGCTCGGCGAATGCCCGTCCTAGTGCCGCTTCTTGCAACGCTTCATCTTCTTCCTGCGGATTGAGGCTAACGCCAGGTTGCGGCTCACCGCTATGGCTTTGCTGTTCCTGTTCGGCCATGCGCTGCGAAGGCAGCTTAATACCGTAAGAGGCCAATTCACGGCGGGTAGGGATACGCACCGGATTTGGACGCGGTAGTTCCGGGCCTATACCTTGTTTTACTTGAGAATTAGCTTCGCTGGTGGCACTAAATGCTGGCATAAACGTATTACTGGCAACCGTTGCGGCAGCAATGCCAGCAGCCGATGTATCCGCCGACGGTCTGGCATTGTTGAGCGACGCCGCTGCATCACCGGCTGCAAAACCGCTGGCGTCGCTAACCTCGCTGCTCTCATGCGGTGTTGTCGCAGAGAAATCGAACGGTGAAGGATCACGCTGCGGCGGCGTCGTAGAACGCCAATTCCCTAATTGCGGTTCATCATCATGATGAGAATCGACAACTCGCGTTGTTTTTGGCGTTGGCGTTTCTTCTGGCACTTCAAATGAATACAGTGGCGGCGTGCCACCGTTATCAGATTGCGTGTTCATCGGATGCTGGTTGACAGAAGTCGGCGCACTTGGTGCGGTAGTCACCGCCGGTGCTGCCGGTTTCATCGCAGCAATCGCTTCAACAGGCACAACAGGCTCAGTAACTTGAACCTCCTCTGACGGCTGAACCGCAGTCTGGCTTAAGTCTTCACTCTCATCGCGAGTCGCTCGCAAACTGCTGAGCGACGCAGCAGCAGCCACCTCTTCAGTCGCTTGCGCCTGTTGCGTGCTCTCCCCGACGGAAGGAGCCGTGAACAACACATCGTCGCTATCGATTGCAGGGTCAACGGCAGCTTCTTTCGCCGTCTCTTTTTCTGTCAGCGCCGGTTCATCACGATACCGATCATCGTAATAACCCTCGTTACGCCGTGAACGATTGGTCATCAACGTCGCTACGCCCAGTACGGCTGCGCCAATTTTCTCAGCAATCACCAACCAAGACCAGCCGGTGAAAAGCGTCAGGCCAGCAGCCCACACGCACAACAACGCCAAGGTGGCACCAATACCATTAAACCACGGTAGCATGGCATTACTCAGCAAACTGCCGATCACACCACCAGAGGCAAAGTAATAGAGATCATCAATATTGAGTGCCGCCAAACCACATGAAGTCAGCACCAGCGCCAACGTACCAATTAAGCGCAGTGAGAGTGCAAAATAGTCGATGTGATCACCGGTATCACGCTGACGGTAGGCTGCCCAGCATAGGATAATCATGATCGGCGGGATCGCGTATGCAAGCACCCCGAAGGTAAACAGTAATGTGTCGGCCATCCAGGCGCCCACACCACCACCTAGATTATGGATCGGCTCATGCCATGCAGTTTGCGACCAGCTAGGATCAGACGGATTGAAACTGATCAAAGCAGCCATGAGGTAAACGGCGAAAATCGCCACCACGATCAACACAGCTTCCAGTAACCGTCGGCCACTGCTGAGTTTTTTCAAGGTAACGTCTTTATCTTCTGTATATTCCTGGCTCAAGAAAGGCTCTCCAGGTTCCTGTTAGCTGATAACGTAACAGCGCCGAGAGGTTGCCCCGGCGCCAAGACTGTATGAATAAACAGGAGTGTAACGAATTTAATCAGGTTTTGCACCTGCACCTTACCGTGTTTTGATAACCAGACGGTTACTCTGTTTCACTTCTTCCATCACTACATAAGTGCGGGTGTCATTAACACCTGGAAGACGCAGCAACGTTTCTCCCAGCAGTTTACGATAAGCCGACATATCCGGTACGCGGGTTTTCAACAAGTAGTCGAAATCACCGGAAACCAGATGACACTCCTGAATTTCTTCCAGTTTTTGTACCGCAGTATTGAACTGCTCAAACACATCTGGCGCACCACGGTTCAGCGTGATCTCTACAAAAACCAGCAGCGATGCATCCAGATAATGCGGATTCAACAATGCGGTATAACCATGGATGAAACCTTGACGCTCAAGACGACGCACACGCTCCAAACAAGGTGTTGGGGATAAACCCACGCGCTTCGAAAGCTCGACGTTCGAGATGCGGCCATCCTTTTGGAGTTCATTCAGGATGTTGCGATCGATACGATCGAGATCTTTACCCGGGCGTTTCTTATTGTCTGCCATTATTATTGTCTCTCTTATTTTCTTCCTTGCACTTGCCACACCCTCGCCAACATCACTGTTTTAAGGGTTCGATCCAAGCGAAGACCCGATGCCTGTTATCTGCCGCTAATTTCCACAGGGGATTAACGACATTAGTGCTTCTTCACTAACCAATTTCCCGTTGCACGGTCTGTCTGTCTAATCCCCGCGCGCGTGGATAATTTGTTCTTCCTGTGATGTTTTCGCAAATGCGTAGCGGATTGTCAAAGTAAAAGAAGCAAAATCAGAAGAACGTGCCGTTAATAAAAGTTAGCACCGCATTTTTAATGATGATTCGCTGGGTAAAAATACCGGGCAGATAGCCGCATAAAGCCGTCAAGAGTGAGGGTTTTCATTCATTACCGTTTATTCTTTCTCCGATTATCCGTCTCAACACAATTCAGACTCACGCCAATCCGTCCTAGCCCTCGCGCTGTGCCACGCTCATGTATCTTGAGCGACCGAACGTGCTCTTACCCTCTCATCATTACTGCGACATTTTTCGCCATCACACTCCGTCACGCATCGATTAATCGGCGATAGCTATCAAACAAATCGTTAACAACACGCGCTGGCGCTTTTTTTACTGCGCTATTTTCCCTACAATCGATGCCATTGTCCGCCATTGTGGGAAAAGAGGTCATTCATGGGCACGGCTAAACATAGCAAGTTATTGATTCTGGGCTCCGGTCCGGCTGGCTACACCGCTGCGGTTTATGCCGCGCGTGCAAACCTGAACCCGGTGTTGATTACCGGTATCGAACAAGGCGGTCAGTTGACCACCACCACCGAAGTGGAAAACTGGCCGGGTGATGCGGAGGGCCTGACGGGCCCGCGGCTCATGGAACGCATGCATGAACACGCAGAGAAATTCCAAACGAAAATCGTTTTCGATCATATCAACAGCGTTGACTTGCAAAATCGTCCGTTTCGTCTGTTTGGCGACAGCGGCGAATATACCTGCGACGCATTGATCATCGCTACCGGCGCATCCGCACGCTATCTCGGCTTACCGAGCGAAGAGGAGTTCAAAGGTAAAGGCGTTTCCGCCTGTGCCACTTGCGATGGTTTCTTCTACCGTAACCAAAAAGTTGCCGTCGTCGGCGGCGGTAACACCGCGGTTGAAGAAGCGCTGTATTTGTCTAATATCGCCGCTGAAGTGCATTTGATTCACCGCCGTGACAGCTTCCGCTCAGAAAAAATCCTGATCGATCGGCTGATGGACAAGGTGAAAAATGGCAACATCGTTCTGCACACCGATCGTACCTTGGATGAAGTGCTGGGCGACGAGATGGGCGTTACCGGCGTTCGCATGCGCAGCACTAAAAACGAGAGTGAAACCACCGATCTGGCGGTTGCTGGCGTGTTTATCGCCATCGGCCACAGCCCTAACACCCAGATCTTCGGTGATCAACTGGCGCTGGAGAACGGCTACATCAAAGTGCAATCCGGCATCCAAGGTAATGCGACCCAAACCAGTATTCCTGGCGTATTTGCTGCGGGTGACGTTATGGATCACATCTATCGTCAAGCCATCACCTCAGCCGGTACAGGCTGCATGGCGGCACTGGATGCTGAGCGCTACCTCGACGGTATTGCTCAGGCGACAGCGCGATAAACCATTCTGTGCTGTCCTCCACTGACAAATAAAACATCCTAAAACCGAATGCCGTCCAGTTAAATCTGAGCGGCATTTTCGCTTCTACGACGCCAACCTCATCAGAATATTCCGCGAAGTCTGACTCCCCTTGCGACCGCTCAGGCCAACTCTCGGTGCCGTGACCGGAGCACCTCAGCTGTGTCCTTCTTAATGCCATCGCCTCCCGCACCGTCACGCCGTAGTTATACGGATCGACGCTTTGGCGTCTTGCCGTATTGATAACGTCCCGAAACATCCGTAGAACTGAGAAAATATCTTTAACTCAAGCCAAATCGCCGCCTTATTTCTTTTCAGCCGGCGCAGTCACGAGGTAACATTACCCCTCACTTGTGCGCTTCCGGATGGGGCAAACACTTTTTTTAACAGTATGTTAACTTGGCCTGTTGCGACAGGCGTCGGCGACGCAGACACTTCTGATGAAAAAAACCAGACAGCACCAGTTAACCCAGTGGCTTAAAACGCAGAGCGCTCTTGCGAAACGTTGGCTACGCCTTTCAATGTTATTAGGATTGTTCAGCGGCATTTTGATTGTGACGCAGGCTTGGCTGTTGGCCGCCCTGCTCCATGCACTGATCATTGAACAGACACCTCGCGAAGAACTTATCTCTGCGTTTCTCTGGCTGGCCGCCACGTTTGCGTTACGCGCGCTGCTGAGCTGGTTGCGCGAATACGTGGGTTTTATCTGCGGCAAAGTTATTCGTCAGCAGATGCGCCGTCAGGTGCTGGATAAGCTACAACAGCTTGGCCCTGCGTGGGTTCAGGGTAAACCGGCCGGCAGTTGGGCCTCGATCATTATTGAGCAGATCGAAGATATGCAGGATTATTACTCGCGCTACCTGCCGCAAATGTATCTGGCGGTCTTTATTCCCCTGTTGATATTAATCACCGTATTCCCAATTAACTGGGCTGCCGGCGTGATTTTGTTGGCCACCGCGCCGCTTATTCCGCTGTTTATGGCGTTGGTCGGCATGGGGGCTGCCGATGCCAACCGGCGTAACTTCGTCGCGCTGGCTCGCCTAAGCGGTAATTTTCTCGATCGGTTACGTGGCTTAGAGACATTGCGTCTCTTCCATCGCGGTCAGGCAGAAACCGATCATATCGCGAAATCCTCCGAAGATTTCCGCCGGCGAACCATGGAAGTCTTGCGGATGGCATTTCTCTCTTCGGCTGTACTGGAGTTTTTCGCTTCAATCTCCATTGCGGTGGTCGCGGTTTACTTTGGTTTTTCCTATCTTGGCGAGCTGAACTTTGGCAGCTATGGCATGGGCGTTACATTGTTTGCTGGTTTCCTGGTGTTAATACTGGCACCGGAATTCTTCCAGCCGCTGCGCGATTTAGGCGCGTTTTATCATGCTAAAGCGCAAGCGATAGGTGCCGCAGAAGCATTGGAAACCTTTCTCAACGCTAAAGGTGAAAGCATCGGCAACGGTAGCTTAACGCTGGACGATGCCACCCCGCTGACGTTGGCAGCCTGTGATGTCGAGATCCTATCGCCACAGGGCGTTGTACTGGCCGGTCCACTGAACTTCACTCTGCCAGCCAATCAGCGTATTGCCCTAGTCGGCTTAAGCGGGGCGGGGAAAAGTTCACTGCTAAACCTGCTGCTCGGTTTTCTACCTTATCGTGGTTCTTTACAGATTAACGGTATCGAACTGCGTGAGCTCGATGCAGAACATTGGCGGCAACGGCTGGGCTGGGTCGGGCAAAACCCGCATTTACCGGCGCAGACCCTGCGTGACAACATTCTGCTTGGTCATCCTCAGGCCGATGAACAACAGTTGCAACAGGCGGTAGAACAGGCCTACATCAGCGAATTTCTTGCTCAGCTACCCGAAGGGGTGGATACCGTATTGGGCGACAACGCAGCACGCCTGTCGGTTGGGCAGGCCCAGCGGGTAGCCGTCGCCCGGGCGCTCATCAGCCCACGTCAATTGTTATTGCTGGATGAGCCTGCCGCCAGTCTGGACGCGCACAGCGAGCAACGGGTTATGCAAGCGTTGAATGTTGCCTCTCATCAACAAACTACGCTATTGGTGACTCACCAATTGGAAGATACCGAAGATTTTGATCAGATTTGGGTGATGGATAACGGGCAGATCGTCCAACAAGGCGATTACGCAACGCTGAGTAGCCAGCCTGGGCTGTTTGCCACTCTGATCGCACACCGCAGTGGGGAGCTCTAATCATGCGCGTTTTGCTACCGTTTTTGGCGTTGTATCGTCGCCACTCATTGCTCATTTCCTTGGGTATCCTACTGGCCATTGTGACACTGCTAGCCAGCATTGGGCTATTGACTCTGTCTGGCTGGTTCCTCGCTGCATCATCGCTGGCCGGGCTAGCGGGGCTGTATACCTTCAACTACATGTTGCCAGCCGCGGGCGTACGCGGTGCAGCAATTTTTCGCACCGCCGGACGCTATGCTGAGCGTGTGGTCAGCCACGATGCAACGTTCCGCGTGTTATCGCATCTGCGCGTTTTTACCTTCCAAAAAATCCTACCGCTATCCCCGGGCGGCATAGCACGCTTCCGCCAGGCAGAGTTGCTAAACCGACTGGTTGCGGATGTCGATACGTTGGATCATCTGTATCTGCGGGTCATTTCACCACTGGTTAGCGCTGCGGTGGTTATCGCCGTGGTGACGTTCGGTTTAAGCTTCCTCGACAGTACCTTGGCTCTGACCTTAGGCGGAATTCTGCTGTTATTGCTGTTGCTGGTGCCGCCGGTATTTTATTACGCCGGTAAGCCCATCGGGGGTGAACTGACTGCTTTACGCAGCCACTATCGCACCGATCTTACCGCCTGGCTGCAAGGGCAAGCAGAGCTGGTGGTCTTCGGCGCGGTCAACCGTTACCGCGCCGCACTTGTCACTACCGAACAGCATTGGCAACGTCGCCAATGGCAACAGGCTTCGCTGGGCGGCATGGCGCAGGCTTTGATGATCCTCTCAAGCGGTTTAACGGTAACACTGCTGCTATGGCTGGCCGCCAACGGCGTCGGGGAAAACAGCCAACCCGGCGCGCTGATTGCGCTATTCGCTTTCGCGACGCTTGCGTCTTTTGAAGCATTAATGCCCGTGGCCGGTGCCTTCCAGCATCTTGGCCAAGTGATCGCCTCCGCCACACGCGTTAATCAATTGATTCAACAGCAACCAGAAGTCACCTTCCCTGCGGCTGGCCCTGCGAGCGCTCCCCACGCGGCACTGCGCTTGCAACACGTCAGTTTTACCTATCCAGGACAACCGCAACCCGTGCTACGTGACGTAACGCTGGACATCGCCGCAGGCCAACACATTGCGCTGTTAGGGCGTACCGGTTGTGGTAAATCGACTCTGTTGCAATTATTGACCCGCGCTTGGAATGCCGACAGTGGCGAAATCCACCTCAACGGCATACCGCTGGCGAATTATGATGAAAGTACATTACGTGCCATGACCGTGGTCGTTAGCCAACGTGTGCATATCTTTAGCAGCACACTGCGCGAAAACCTGTTGCTGGCGGCGCCAACCGCGAATGACGACGCACTAAAAAGCGTATTGCAACGCGTCGGCTTGGATAAGCTACTGGAAAATGAAGGGTTGAACGCTTGGCTGGGTGACGGTGGCAGGCAGCTCTCCGGCGGTGAGCAACGTCGTCTGGGCATCGCTCGTGCGCTGCTGCACCCGGCACCGCTGATGCTGTTAGATGAACCAACCGAAGGGTTGGATGCAGAAACCGAGCAGCAGATTCTGACGTTATTGCGTGAGCACTGCCGAGATAAGACGTTAATTGTCGTTACCCATCGGCTGCATGGGCTTGAACATATGGATCGTATCTGCGTGATGGATGGCGGTCAGATTGTTGAACAAGGCGATCACACCACCCTGCTCAATCAGCAAGGGCGATACGCTCAGTTCTGTCAACGCATCAGCCATAAGCTGCCGTAATCCGCGCTGTAAAGGCCGCTAAGGAGTTTTATGCGCATTATTAAGCTTTCACCGCACTCATTAGCGTTCCCGTCACCTGAGGGCGCCTTGCGCGATCCTAATGGCCTGTTGGCTATCGGTGGCGACCTAAGTGCACAGCGATTGTTAGCGGCTTATGAGCACGGTATCTTCCCGTGGTTCTCACCCGGAGAACCGATTCTATGGTGGTCACCGGACCCACGCGCGGTACTATTCCCGGCAGAACGCCACATCAGTCGCAGCCTTAAGCGTTTCTTACGTACTCACCCGTTTCGCATTACGTTAAACCATGACTTTGCGTCGGTCATTGCCGCCTGTGCCGATCGACCAGAGGAAGGCACGTGGATTGGCCCCGACGTACAGCGAGCCTATCTCCAGTTGCATACACTCGGTTACGCCCACTCGGTCGAGGTTTGGCACGATGAACAACTGGTAGGCGGGATGTATGGCGTAGCGCAAGGCGCATTATTTTGTGGTGAATCCATGTTTAGCCGCACCACCAACGCCTCAAAATGCGCATTGATGGCTTTTTGCCAGCATTTTGCCGCTTTTGGCGGTGAATTGATTGACTGTCAGGTGCTTAACGCGCACACTTCCCGCCTTGGTGCGCGTGAAATACCCCGCCGCCAATTTTTGCAGCACCTTAGCCAGCTTCAACGTCGACCATTAGCGACAGAATGCTGGGTGCCACAAGTCATACCCCCACAGCAGGCTGAACCACCCTCCCCAACAAACTAATTTTGCGGAAACGGTGCAATGTTCACCGACACATCTTTACATAATGTGGGTTTTTCGGCATTATCTTGCCGGTTAAAAACTAAGGTAGTTACACCTAGAGGATTCGATGGCCAAAGAAGACAATATTGAAATGCAGGGCACCGTTCTTGATACGCTGCCGAACACCATGTTCCGCGTAGAATTGGAAAACGGGCACGTGGTAACCGCTCATATCTCCGGTAAAATGCGTAAAAACTATATCCGCATCCTGACGGGCGACAAAGTCACTGTAGAGCTGACCCCGTACGACCTGAGCAAAGGCCGCATTGTCTTCCGTAGCCGTTAATCGGCTAACCCGTCGCCAGCCACTGGCGACATTGAGGATGTAAATCCCTCCAGAGCCCTTTCCGTTTACCCCCGCCGCAGCGTTCAACATTGAGTTGCAAGTGCGTAGGTAAACTGAGAGGGCTCACTCATTTTGGGCGCAAAAAAAGCGATGCTTGAGCATCGCTTGAGCTTGATGACGAAGTCGCCTGATAACCCGATATACTCGGGCATAGCGTAGCGAGGGGCGCTCCGGTGGCTTATGCCACTACGACCCCACCGCCACGCTTTCCCTAATAACGTTTGTCAGCTGTCTGAAGCAATGCTAAAGCATTGCGAGTGGCGTACGGCTTAATGCACGCCCTCATCCGCTTTACGCATCGATGCGCTGAGGAAATGATACGTCAATTTCTGAGTATCGTTGTCCAGTTCAACTTTGACCGAGCCGCCATTAACCAGTGAACCGAACAGCAGTTCATTAGCCAGCGGTTTCTTCAAGTTTTCCTGCATAACACGCGCCATCGGCCGCGCGCCCATCGCACGGTCATAGCCTTTTATCGACAACCAATCGCGCGCTTCATCACTCACTTCAAGCGATACGCCTTTCGCATCAAGCTGGGCCTGCAGTTCGACGATAAATTTATCAACAACCTGCTGGATAACAGCAGTAGACAAGTGGTTGAACCAAAGAATATTGTCCAGACGGTTGCGGAATTCCGGCGTGAACACTTTCTTGATTTCTTCCATCGCGTCAGTGCTGTTGTCTTGCTCTATCAAACCGATCGACTTACGTTCAGTCTCGCGCACCCCGGCGTTAGTGGTCATCACTAAGATCACATTGCGGAAGTCTGCTTTACGGCCGTTGTTATCGGTCAGCGTCCCGTTATCCATCACCTGTAACAGTAAATTGAACACATCCGGGTGCGCCTTCTCAATTTCATCCAGCAACACCACCGCGTGTGGATGCTTGATCACCGCATCGGTCAATAACCCACCTTGGTCGTAACCCACGTAACCCGGAGGGGCACCAATCAAGCGGCTAACGGTATGGCGTTCCATGTATTCGGACATATCAAAACGCAACAGCTCGATATCCATCGCCTTCGCCAACTGCACGGTCACTTCCGTTTTACCCACGCCGGTTGGGCCAGCAAACAGGAATGAACCGACCGGTTTGCGCTCATGCCCCAAACCGGCACGGCTCATCTTGATTGCCTCGGTCAACGCTTCAATCGCCTGATCCTGGCCGAATACCAGCATCTTCAGGCGATCGCCCAAGTTTTTCAACACGTCGCGATCGCTGGCGGAGACGGTTTTTTCTGGGATCCGCGCGATACGCGCAACGACAGATTCAATATCCGCCACATTAACGGTTTTTTTACGCTTGCTCACCGGTACCAAACGGCTGCGTGCGCCCGCCTCATCAATCACATCAATTGCCTTATCCGGCAAGTGGCGATCGTTGATATATTTCACTGACAGATCAACCGCCGCCCGCACCGCTTTGGCGGTGTAACGGACGTCGTGGTGCGCTTCGTACTTGGTCTTCAAACCATTAATAATTTGTACGGTTTCTTCCGGCGTCGGCTCAGTAATATCAATTTTCTGGAAGCGACGCGCTAACGCGCGATCTTTCTCAAAAATACTGCTGAATTCCTGATAGGTCGTCGAGCCCATTACCCGAATTTTGCCACTGGAAAGCAGCGGTTTTATCAGGTTGGCGGCATCAACTTGCCCACCGGAAGCGGCGCCAGCACCGATAATGGTATGGATTTCATCAATGAACAGAATGCTGTTCTGATCCTGTTCCAACTGTTTTAACAGCGCTTTAAAGCGCTTCTCGAAATCGCCGCGGTATTTGGTACCCGCCAGCAGTGAACCAATATCCAAAGAGTACAGTGTACAATCCGCCATCACATCAGGGACGCTACCCTGTACGATACGCCAGGCAAGCCCCTCCGCGATCGCGGTTTTACCCACACCCGATTCCCCCACCAACAGCGGGTTATTCTTACGGCGGCGGCACAGTACCTGGATAGCACGTTCCAGCTCTCGGTCGCGGCCGATCAAAGGATCGATACCGCCTACCCGGGCCAACTGATTGAGATTGGTGGTGAAGTTTTCCATACGGTCTTCCCCTCCAGACTGCTCTTCGTTTACCGGGGTTTCCGAATTCGGTTCCTGGCCCGGCTCGTCTTTGCGTGTACCGTGCGAAATGAAGTTCACAACATCGAGACGGCTCACGTCATGCTTGCGTAGCAGATAAGCCGCCTGTGACTCCTGCTCGCTGAAGATCGCCACTAACACGTTAGCGCCGGAAACCTCACTGCGGCCGGAGGATTGCACATGAAATACCGCACGTTGCAGCACGCGCTGGAAGCTGAGCGTAGGCTGTGTGTCACGCTCTTCTTCGCTGACGGGCAGCGTGGGTGTGGTTTGTTCGATAAAGGCTTCCAGTTCCTGACGTAATGCCGCCAGATCCACCGTGCATGCCTCAAGCGCTTCTCGCGCGGCAGGGTTGCTGAGTAATGCCAGCAACAGGTGCTCCACGGTCATAAACTCGTGTCTGTGCTCACGCGCCCTGGCGAAAGCCATGTTGAGACTGAGTTCCAGTTCTTGATTGAGCATAGGCACCTCCCCAATAAATCGCCTGTTCAGGCTTTTTCCAGCGTACAAAGCAACGGATGCTCGTTCTCCTTTGCGTAGCGGTTCACATGGACAACTTTGGTTTCCGCCACCTCGGCGGTGAAAACACCACAAATCGCCTTGCCTTGATAGTGAACCGTGAGCATCAATTGCGTTGCACGTTCAATGTCATAAGAAAAGAACTTTTGCAGAACGTCAATCACAAATTCCATCGGTGTGTAATCGTCGTTGTTAAGTATAACTTTATACATTGACGGCGGTTTTACCTCATCGATTTGTTTTTCTTCGGCTAAGTGTTCAAAGTTTAGCCAGTCGTTGCTATTGCCCATCGCTGCTTATCTTCTCTTGTGTACCCCCAGATATGGGGTCGTATTCAGGTTATTCAAACAAGGACTGTTACTATTTTATCATCTTCGGCTCGGTTACGCCGCAGCGAAACGGTTGAAGATAGCCTCGGCTATTTGTTACCAAACTATGTCAATAGCGTTACCTGCTTCAAACTTTGACGAACTGCTTTCGCCAGACAAAAGCCGATCGCTTGACGTGATGATCATTTGCTCTAGAGTGTAAATTCGTGGGCTGTTGGTCTTTTAACCACTCCGCGCTCACCAAAGTTCAGTTATTCATCTCACTTATAATAGTGTCGCGAGGGATGTAGAAGCATGGAGACGGGTACTGTTAAATGGTTCAATAACGCCAAAGGTTTCGGTTTTATCTGTCCTGAGGGCGGTGGCGAAGATATTTTCGCCCATTATTCAACAATTAAGATGGATGGCTACAGGACGCTAAAGGCAGGCCAATATGTCAGGTTTGACGTGCATCAAGGCCCAAAAGGGAATCATGCCAGCCTTATTGTGCCGCTGGAAAACGAAGCGCTGGCCTAAACCATTCACACTAAGTCAGTCAAATCCGCACAACCTAGTTAATCATGCCAGCCGCAGTTTGACTGGCATTTCATCAGGTTATTGATTATTCCCGCGCCAAGGCGTCAATCGGGTTCAAACGCGCCGCGTTACGCGCAGGCAAATAGCCAAACACCACACCAATGCCGGTTGAACACAGGAAAGCACTCACCAATGCGGCCGGAGGGAAGCTGATTTGCCAGCCTGGAAGTATCAGCTGCACTAATAGCCCGATGGCGAACGACAGTGTGATCCCCAACGCGCCCCCCACCAGACACACCAGCACCGCCTCAATCAGAAATTGCTGTAGCACGTCAGCTGAGCGGGCACCGACCGCCATACGAATACCGATCTCGCGGGTGCGCTCCGTTACCGAAACCAGCATAATATTCATTACGCCAATACCGCCTACCACCAGCGAAATCACTGCGACCAGCGTCAGAAACAACTGCAATGTGCGCGTGGTTTTCTCGGCCGTTTGCACCAAGCTATCCATGTTGTAGGTGAAGAAATCCTTCTTACCATGGCGTAACGTCAACAGACGCGAGAGTTGCTGTTCGGCCTCCTGACTGTTATAGCCGTCACGAATACGCACGGTGATCGAATCAAAATAGGCATTGCCCATCAACCTATTCGCCATGGTGGTGTACGGTACCCAGACATTGAGCGTTTTACTACTGCCGAACATTGACTGCTTCTCTTGCGCCACCCCCACCACCGTCGCAGGCATATTGCCCACCAAAATCACCTCGCCGACCACGCTTTTCTGATGCGGGAATAAACGGCGACGGGTATTGGCATCGATCACCACGATCTGCGCCTGCGATTGCACCTGGATCGGATCAATCCCCGCTCCCTCACTGAAATTCATACCATAGACGCGAAAATACTGCTCACTGACGCCGGTCACGTTAGCGGCCACATCGACGTTGCCCAACCGCAAACGCATGTTGCTGCCAATCGTCGGTGACAGCGCACTCACATAAGCCTGTTCATGCAGCGCGTCCAGATCGTCATATTTTAGCGACTGGCGATAAATGGGATCGTCATCGCCAAAATCCTTACCCGGGAAGACATCCACCGTATTGGTGCCGATGGATTTAATATCGGCCAACACCATCTGTTTGGCCGCGTCGCCAATCACCAGGATCGAGACGACCGATGCAATACCGATAATAATGCCGAGCATGGTCAACGCCGTGCGCATTTTATTGGCCACCATCGCACGCCAGGCCATTACCAGCGCCTCACGAAAACGCCCACCCATTTGCCGCCATGACGCGACGGGTGTCGCCAGCTCCAGCGACTTCGCCCGCGGATTATGCGTTTGCGACGGCCGGGAATCGGCAATAATTTCGCCGTCGCGGATTTCGATAATGCGCTCAGCCTGCTGCGCCACCAGCGGATCGTGGGTAACAATGATCACCGTATGCCCCTGCTCACGCAGTTGCTTGAGGATCGCCATCACCTCTTCGCCAGAATGACTATCAAGCGCACCGGTCGGCTCATCCGCTAAGATCACTTGCCCACCGTTCATCAGCGCACGTGCGATACTGACGCGCTGCTGTTGCCCACCAGAAAGCTGGCTGGGGCGGTAGTTAACGCGCTCGCCTAACCCAAGCCGCTGTAATAACGACTCGGCCCGTTCACGGCGCGCCGCCTTGCCCAGACCGGCGTACACGGCTGGCACTTCAACATTATGTGCAGCACTAAGATGCGGTAACAGATGGTAACGCTGAAAGATAAAACCGAAATGCTCGCGCCGCAGTGCCGCTAAGGCATCACTATTCAGCGTTGCCACATCCTGCCCGGCCACCCGGTAGGTACCCGAATTCGGTATATCCAAACAGCCGAGAATATTCATCAGCGTCGATTTACCCGAGCCGGACGCGCCCATTATCGCCACCATCTCACCGGCATTGATCGTTAGCGTCACGTCTTTCAGTACGTCTACCGTCTGTTCACCCGACTGATAACTGCGACGAATACCGTTAAGCTCTAACAGCGCCGCCATCAGTGGGTCTCCACGCCGCCACGGCTGAGGATCACCTCATCGCCGAGGTTAAGTCCGCTGAGAATTTGCACATCGACGTTATTGCGCATGCCAATCGTGACTTCGCGCTTTTCTTCTTTCCCCTGCACGACGACCGCGACCTGATACCGATTATCGGCAATCTGCTCACCCAACGCCGCCAGTGGGATCACCGTGGCTTGGTTGACGCCGCCAAGCTGGATATGCACCTGCGCCGTCATCTGCAAACGCAGCAATCCATCAGGGTTAGGCACTTCAAAGCGCGCATAATAGAAAATAGCGTTGTTCACTTTTTCAGGCGTCGGTTGAATGTCTTTCAGCACGCCGTCAAAACGTTTTGTCGGATCGCCCAGCACGGTGAACCACGCCTTCTGCCCCGGTTTTAAATGGATCACATCGGCTTCTGAGACTTGTGCTTTCACCAGCATGGTGCTGAGATCGGCCAGCGTCAGAATATTTGGCGCCTGCTGCGCCGCAATCACCGTTTGGCCTTGTAGCGTGGTGATTTGTACCACATCACCGTCCATGGGTGCTTCAATGCGCGTATACGTCAGATTCGTTTTGGCAGTATCCAAACTGGCCTGATTCCTGGCGATTTGTGCGCGAATGCTCTCTATCTGCGCTTTTTTTACCGCCAGCTCAGTCGTCGCCTTGTCTAAATCCTGCCGAGACACGGCCTGAACCTTGGACAACTGGCGGTTGCGCTGCAGCGTCACTGCCGCTAACTGCCGTTCAGACTGCGCCTGTTGCAATTGTGCATGCAGTTCACGCAGCGTCGCCTCGCTTTCACGAATGTTGTTTTGCGCCTGTTGCGGATCAATCACGCCTAACAGTTGGCCTTTCTTCACTTTGTCGCCAATCTCAACGGTCAGGCTTTCTAGCTGACCGCTGACCTGCGCGCCAACGTCAACTTTGCGCACAGCATCCAATTGCCCCGTAGCGAGCACCGTCTGCTGCAAATCTCGTTTGGCTACGCTGACCGTTTTGAAGTTTGTCGTCGCTGGATGACTAACATGCTGATAGGCCAATATCGCCACTATCGCGAAGATTGCCATGATGAAAACCCAGCGCCGTTTATGTCCTTTAAACCACGTCAATGTTTGTTCCTACCTATACCAAATGACACTGCCAACGCTGGCAGCGGCGGCTAAATTATCATGCCAACGGCGGAATAACTAAACCTAAGCTAAACATTATGCAAGCTTCACCCTTTTCAGACTACAGTATTGAACTCTCGTTTAGTGACGCATTGATGAAATAAGCGCATTCGATATCAGCCAAGGATTTCATCATGTCACAGCTCAGCTACCCGTTCGTTTCGACTCAGCCACCAAGTGGCTTACACCTGATGGCGGCGCTGCTTAACGGCGACATGACGCCCAGCAAAGCCTGGCGTAAAACCGCTTTTCGCCTGAAGTTTCTGAGCCGCTCGTTGTTACATTGGCGCACCACTCACGGGCTGATGAACACGTTAGCCAGCAATCCCCTGTTAGAAGAGATTTTGCGCGCCCAGCCGAACCTTCCCTGCAAGCTGCATCGTCCTTATCTGGCCGCCAACATGAACAAGCTCGATTGCCTGTTTGCACTCCGCGATCACTATGATCTGATTACGCAACGTATGCCGTTAAAGATGCGCATTGCGCATTGGAGCCAAACACCATTGGTACTCAGCCAGGCAACAGACAAAAACGGAGAGCGCATCACACTGGAACTGGCGGCGATCGACAAACTGAATAAAGAAGGTGAAGCCACGCTGCTGCTGCGTAACGCCCACGGCGTGATGCTAGCGGAGATTACCTTTACGCTGATGCACTATCAGCAACAACCAACGCTGTTTATCGGCGGACTGCAAGGGGCAGAGCACGGCGTACCGCATGCGGAAATACAGCAGACGACCAAAGCCTGCCACGGTTTATTCCCGAAACGGCTGGTGCTGGAGGGGGTCGGCCATTTGGCGCGCCATCTGGGTATCAATCGTTTAGTCGCGGTGGGTAACGGCACTCATATCTACCAAAATTGGCGTTATAAAGCGAAGAAACAGGACAAACTACACGCAGATTACGATCAATTTTGGCTATCGATCGGTGGCACGCCTTTGGCTAGCGGCTATTTCCTGCTGTCACAGCGTATTGCACGCAAACCGTTGGAAGAGATCGCCAGTAAGAAACGTGCGGAATACCGCCGCCGCTACCAACTGCTCGATGAGCTGGAACAGGGCTTCACCGCTCACTTCCCACAATAGATAACGGGGCAGAGACTAATCCGCCCGGCCGCGAGCCAACCAAAGCACGCGTGAAAACATTTTTTTCAACAGGGGCGGCACGGAATCCGTGCCCCACTCCCCAGCCTGCATGGCCACCTCAATCGCTAAATCCGGCTTTGACGAATGATGCACCGCTTTCAGTATCACTTTACGTATTGGCATCGGTGCATTCGCCGGTACCGATGCCACGCGATGATAGACCGAACTAAAACCTTCCTTATACATAAACTGTTCCATATCCATGGCTGGCAACGCAGTCAAACGATCGCGTTCGGTATCGTCATGATTATCGAGCATACTGCGCACCGTATTGGCGTATTTCTTACCGGCTTCGTCCCCGTCAACCAAGACATGCCATTGGATCCCCATCCGACGGGCAAACTTTAACAACGGCTTGAGGCCGCACTGCGCAAACTCAATCACCCGCACGCCTTCGGTTTCAAAGTGGTAACCACATTGCTGCGCCAGCTCATTGAGCAACCAAACTTCCGTTTCCCCTTCCACCAATAACCAACAGCGAGCAAATAACGAGGAGGGGCGGTTAAAACGAATATGAAACGCGATTCGGCGCGCATCTTCTTGCCCCATCCCGCGCACGCCCAATCGATAGGCCGCAACCCGGCTGGACTCACGCACCAATCGGCACACGTGCGCAACAGGCACCAGCGAAACCAGTTCGCTGGAGTTAGTCGTGGTGATCCGCTGTAACGGTAGTTGGTTGAGCAGCCCCCACGCTACCGATAGCATGATAGGATGCAAACGCGTTTCCGGGTCTTCAACCAGCAACAGCGGGCGCGCGTGCGGATCGAGCGTAACATTGCCTTTAGCCTGTAACAGCGTGGAAAACATGCCCAATAAAATCAGCCGCATACTGCGACTATTGGGTTCTGCGATCATCCGGTTAATACTGTCAAGCGAACGCCATGCCTGCTGTTCCTGCTGCAAACGGCGGCGACGCGGTGCCCCGGCAATCTGCGATCCTTGCTCAGCAAAATAGTGTTCCAGCAATTGTTGCATCGCCGACAACCCTTGGCGCAACTCACCATTGGTCAATTTTTGCGGATTGCGCACCAACTCGCGTGTCAGTTGGTTCAACTGCTGCACCATTGCCTGATTATCTACCGGCAACCGATCGCTCAGGCTGCTGGGACGCAAACGGCGGATAAAGCGTGCATCGCGCAATCTCAACACCGGGTGAATACGAATTATGGCCTGCACCAGTTGATCAATATGATGCAATTGCAACGGATTGCCATCGGCATCGAGAAATCCTCGCCAGGTACACACCGTACCATCATCGGCTAATTCCCCTTCACAGCGATAGTGAATGCGACTGAGGCCGTCCTCGCCTTTGATCCATAACGGCGATAAATGGCGATAACGTGGTAAATGGGCATGCCCGATGTCTTTTTCGCAAAAGGTGAAAATGATCTGTAAATGCCGCTCTTTGGCCGCTTCGTCACCCGGCGGAAAATGGAAATCGTGCGTTTCAAAACGGTATAACGGTTGCTCCGGTGCCAACAACAACGTCAACGCATCTAACAGACTCGACTTACCCCAGGCGTTTTCACCCAGCAGCACCGTATTGTCATCCAGCGTTAGCGACAGCCGATTAATGCCGCGGAAACCTACAATCTCAACGCGTTCTAAGTACATCTGTCGCCTCCCGTGCGAACCATCACCATCCTGAATGAGGTGACCTCCAGAGCATGGTCAAAAAACCCCTTACAGGTCAAGCGAACACGCTTAAATCTGCTGCTTTACTCCAGCCCAGGTTTTGGTTAGCGTATTGCCCTCGCCAGCCTTGGAGCCGGCACTCAATTCAAGGAAATAGATTTCGCCATGTATTCAGGTCTGCTGATTATCCTCTTGCCGTTGATTATCGGCTATCTCATCCCGCTACGCAGTAAAACGCTGCTCCAAACTATCAATCGCTTACTCAGCTGGATGGTGTATGTCATTTTGTTCTTTATGGGCATTAGCCTGGCGTTCATTGACGATCTCAGCAGCAATTTATTGCTGATTTTCCAGTACTCCGTCGTCTTCTTCCTGTGTATTTTTTTTGCCAACCTGCTGGCACTGTCTCTGCTGGAACGCAAAAAACCGTGGCGCAACAGCCATAAACAGGAAAGACTCCCGTCACGCCTACATATGGCGCTCGAATCGCTTAAGCTTTGCGGCGTGGTGTTGGGGGGTTTTGCCTTGGGGCTAACACAATGGCCGCCACTCAAACATGCCGCACTCGGCAGCGAATATGCATTGATATTTTTGCTGCTGTTAGTCGGTATTCAATTGCGTAATAGCGGCATGACGTTAAGACAAATCGTCATTAACCGCCGCGGAATGATGGTCGGCATTGTGGTGGGGCTTAGTGCATTGGCCGGTGGCGCGCTGGCGGCGCTGATCCTTGGGCTGCCGCTCAAAACCGGGCTGGCAATGGCCTCAGGCTTCGGCTGGTATTCACTTTCAGGCATCCTGATTACCGATGCCTATGGCCCGGTTCTCGGCAGTTCGGCCTTCTTTAACGATTTAGCGCGCGAACTGGTCGCCATCATGCTGATCCCAACGCTGGTACGCCGTAGCCGCTCATCCGCATTAGGGCTGTGCGGCGCAACCTCAATGGATTTTACCCTGCCGGTTCTGCAACGTAGCGGCGGGCTGGAAATCGTGCCGCCGGCCATCGTCCACGGCTTCTTACTGAGCCTGCTCGCCCCGATATTCATCGCCCTGTTCTCATGATCATTTTCGGGGGTTAGCCCCCGAAATAATTCGCATCCGCAGCCAATGTTGCGCTAAATCAAAGTTACCCCACATTACCCGACAAAATGCTTTTTCAACTGCGGTTGCCGATCTATGCTTTTAAACAAGCATTTTAAATGCAACTTTAAAAAGGAAGCGATTATGTTCTGTGTGCAATGTGAACAAACTATCCGCACCCCAGCCGGTAACGGTTGCGCCTATGCGCAGGGAATGTGCGGAAAAACAGCGGAAACCTCCGACCTGCAAGATCTGTTGGTCGCCGCCTTACAAGGGCTCTCCGCTTGGGCGTTGCAGGCGCGCGCCTTGGGCATTATCGATCATGATATTGATAGCTTTGCTCCACGCGCCTTCTTCTCAACCCTGACGAACGTTAACTTCGACTCCGAACGCATTATTGGCTACGCGCGTGAAACCATTGCCCTGCGCGAATCACTGGCGGCGCGTTGCCGATTGCTGGACGCATCCGTTCAGGTTGATCATCCCCTTGCAGCGCTGCAATTGGCCGGTGACGACATCGATACGTTAGTGCAACAGGCCGCTCAGTTCGCGTTGAACAGCGACCAAGCTGAAGTCGGCGACGATGTTCACGGTCTGCGCATGTTGTGTCTCTATGGCCTGAAAGGTGCCGCCGCATACATGGAACACGCGCATGTCTTGGGCCAGTTCGACGAACAAATCTACGCCGACTACCACGCATTAATGGCTTGGCTCGGCACCCAGCCACGTGACGTGGATACGCTGCTGAACAATGCCATGGCTATCGGCAAAATGAACTTCAACATCATGGCGATTTTGGATCGGGGCGAAACGCAGGCTTACGGTGACCCTCAGCCAAGCTCGGTTAACGTTCGTCCGGTGGCAGGTAAAGCGATTCTGATCTCCGGCCACGACTTGAAAGACCTGCGTATGCTGCTTGAGCAAACCGAAGGCCAAGACATCAACGTGTATACCCACGGTGAGATGTTGCCCGCACACGGCTACCCGGAACTGAAAAAATTTAAACATTTGGTAGGTAACTACGGCAGCGGCTGGCAGAACCAACAGGTTGAGTTTGCCAAGTTCCCCGGTCCGATCGTGATGACCTCTAACTGTATCATCGATCCAAACGTTGGCAACTACGGCGACCGCATCTGGACGCGCAGCATCGTCGGTTGGCCGGGCGTAAACCATCTGGAGGGGGACGATTTCTCCGCCATTATTCAACAAGCTCAAGATATGATGGGTTTCCCCTACAGCGAAATTGAACATCTGATCACCGTTGGTTTTGGCCGTCAAACGTTGCTCAACGCGGCCGATACGGTGATCGATCTGGTCAGCCAGAAAAAACTGCGCCACGTATTCTTGGTGGGTGGCTGTGACGGTAGCCGTGGCGAACGCAGTTACTACACCGATTTCGCCCGTGCCGTACCGCAAGATTGCCTGATCATGACGCTGGCTTGCGGTAAATACCGCTTTAATAAATTAGACTTCGGCACCTTGGAAGGCTTGCCACGTCTGCTGGACGTCGGCCAATGTAACGATGCCTATGCGGCCATCATGCTGGCAGTGAAACTGTCCGAGAAACTGGGTTGTACGGTGAATGATTTACCGTTGAGTCTGGTGCTGTCGTGGTTTGAGCAAAAGGCGATTGTCATTCTGCTGACGCTGCTGTCGCTGGGTGTGAAGAATATCTTTACCGGCCCAACCGCACCAGCATTCCTGACCGATAACCTGCTGGCGATCCTTAACGAAAAATTCGGTATGCGCCCGATTACCGACGTTGAGCAGGATCTGCACGCCATTCTCGGCTAATTCCGCATTTTTTCGGGGCTGCCTGGCGCAGCCCCGTTTGTATTGAGGTGCCTTATGACCCAACCCAGCCCATTATGCCCGAACCGCATGCAGGTGCATTCGATCCAGCAAGAAACCGCCGACGTCTGGACGCTGAACCTGATTAACGCTGATTTTTATCCCTATCAGCCCGGCCAGTTCGCGCTGGTGAGCATCCACAATAGCGAAGACACGCTGCGCGCCTACACGCTGTCGTCCTCACCCGGCCTGAGCCGTTTTATCAGCATCAGCGTGCGTTGCCTGCCGGACGGTATCGGTTCGCGCTGGCTGACGCAGGAGGTTAAACCCGGTAACACACTTTGGCTGTCCGATGCTCAAGGTAAGTTTAGCTGCGTGCAACACCCAAGCGATCGTTATCTGCTGCTGGCCGCTGGCTGCGGCGTGACGCCGATTATCTCAATGAGCCGTTGGTTGGCCGCCAACCGCCCCCAGTGCGATGTGCAGGTCATTTTTAACGTGCGTAGCCCGGCCGACGTCATCTTCGCCGACCAATGGCAGCAACTCTGCGCCACCTACCCACAACTGCACCTTACGCTAATGGCTGAACAGGATGCCCCGCCCGGTTTCCTCAGCGGACGCATCAACGCTCAGGTACTCCAGCAGACCGTGCCCGATCTCCCTCAGCGAACCGTCATGACCTGCGGCCCCGCGCCCTATATGGCACAGGTAGAATTGTTGTGTGGCGAGCTTGGTGTTCCTGCCGCACAATTCCACAAAGAGCAATTCCACACCCCAGCGGAAACCGATGCCGCAAGCCAAAACACGCTGGCGCTGCGCATCGGGCAGCCACTACGAGAGTTTCGCGTGCCCGTCGGCAGTACGCTGCTGGCGGCACTCGAGGCGAATAACCTGCCAGTCACCGCCGCCTGCCGCGCTGGCGTATGCGGCTCATGTAAAACCCGTGTGTTATCCGGTCAATACACCACCACCAGCAACATGACGCTAACCCCTGCCGAGATTGAACAAGGTTACGTGCTGGCCTGTAGCTGCCAACTGCACGGCGACGTGACTCTCGCTTAAGCCGTCACGCCCCATCATCACGATGGGGCATTTATCAGCAAGCATCGCCGCTCATGCCCCTCTACACTTTTATTTGTTCCATTCGTGTTACTGCGTTCATCTGAAAATACTCAATAAGCGATACCCAATGGACTTCACGCTGCCGTCAACCCGACCGCGACGGAAAGATAAAGGGAATCTTTACCATATTTGGGGGAACCATGAAGCAAACGATAGCCACGTTAATCGCCAAAACCTTGGAGCAAGCCGGTGTGAAACGCATCTGGGGTGTCACCGGTGACTCATTAAATGGCCTCAGCGATAGCTTGCATCGCATGGGCACTATCGAGTGGCTCGGCACGCGTCATGAAGAAGTCGCCGCCTTTGCCGCCGGGGCCGAAGCGCAATTGACCGGAAACCTCGCGGTGTGCGCGGGCTCTTGCGGGCCAGGCAATTTGCATCTGATTAATGGGTTATTCGACTGCCATCGCAATCAAGTGCCCGTTTTGGCGATCGCCGCCCACATTCCGTCCAGCGAAATTGGCAGCGGTTATTTTCAAGAAACCCACCCACAAGAACTCTTTCGCGAGTGTAGCCACTACTGCGAACTGGTTTCCAACCCGGAACAACTGCCACGGATTTTGGAAATCGCCATGCGTAACGCGATCCTTAACCGCGGCGTATCGGTGATTGTGTTACCGGGCGATATTGCGCTGCGCATGGCGCCAGAAGAGGCCGGTATCGTCTGGCAAACGCCCGCTTTGCCGTTAGTTCAGCCGCCGATGAGTGAGTTAAACAAGCTGGCAGAAACCTTGAACCAAGCTAAGAACATCACCCTCATGTGTGGTAGCGGCTGTGCCGGTGCACATGATGACGTGGTAAAACTGGCAGAATTGCTGCAAGCACCGATTGTGCATGCGCTGCGCGGTAAAGAACATATCGAATGGGACAATCCTTACAGCGTCGGCATGACCGGGCTAATTGGTTTCTCTTCGGGTTATCACGCCATGATGAGCGCCGATACACTGATCTTGCTCGGCACTCAATTCCCCTACCGTGCGTTTTACCCGACTGATGCCAATATTATCCAGATCGATATTAATCCGGGTCACATTGGCGCCCACTGTGCGGTCAATACCGCGCTGGTCGGTGATATCAAAACCACGCTCAGCGCACTGTTACCGCAATTAGAACCGAAGAGCGATCGTAAATTCCTTGATAAGGCGCTCGAACATTACCGTAACGCACGCAACGATCTCGATGGTTTGGCGACCTGCAATGACGAGCAACCCATTCATCCACAATATCTGGCACAACAAATCAGCCAGCTCGCCAGCGATGAGGCAATATTCACCTGCGACGTGGGTACGCCGACAGTTTGGGCCGCACGCTATCTGAAGATGAACGGCAAACGCCGCCTGCTGGGCTCGTTTAACCACGGTTCGATGGCTAACGCCATGCCGCAGGCCATCGGTGCCCAGGCTACCGAACCGAACAAACAAGTAATCGCGATGTGTGGCGACGGCGGTTTTACCATGTTGATGGGCGATTTCTTGTCACTGGCGCAACTGAAGCTGCCGGTCAAAGTGGTGGTCTTCAATAACAGCGTGTTGGGGTTTGTGGCCATGGAAATGAAAGCCGGTGGTTACCTGACCGATGGCACCGATCTCCGCAATCCTGATTTCGCCGCGATCGCCAACGCCGCCGGGATCAAAGGGATTCGCGTCGAGAAAGCCTCCGAGCTCGATGCCGCTTTACAGGAAATACTGGCGCATCCTGGGCCTGCGCTCCTAGATGTGGTGACCGCCAAACAGGAATTAGCGATGCCGCCACAAATCAAATTCGAACAGGCCAAAGGTTTCAGCCTGTATATGTTGCGCGCAATCATTAACGGCCGCGGTGATGAAGTCATCGAATTAGCCAAAACCAACTGGCTACGTTAACGCCCCATCGGGTGTGGTGCCCGCCACACCCATTTTTCGCTTTTCCCGCTCGCCATTCCGGTTATGATGAAACCTCTAATTCTCCTGTAAGGAATGCCCATGCCGATTGATTTACGCAGTGATACCGTCACCCAGCCCACTTCCGCAATGCGCAGCGCCATGGCCAATGCAGAGGTCGGGGATGACGTTTATGGTGACGATCCGACGGTCAACGCGTTACAGGCCGAAGCGGTTCGGCTATCCGGAAAAGAAGCCGCCCTCTTCCTGCCAAGCGGTACCCAGGCCAATTTGGTGGCGTTGCTGAGCCACTGCCAGCGCGGTGATGAATACATCGTGGGTCAACAGGCGCACAATTATAAATACGAAGCGGGCGGCGCCGCGGTATTAGGCAGTATTCAACCACAACCGGTGGAGGCCAACGACGACGGCACCCTCCCACTGGATAAAGTGAAAGCGGCTATCAAGCCTGACGATATTCACTTTGCCCGCACCCGGTTAATCAGCCTGGAAAACACCATCAGCGGCAAAGTATTGCCACTGTCCTATCTGCAACAAGCATGGGAATTCAGCCGCGAGCATCAGTTGGCATTACACATTGACGGCGCTCGCATCTTCAATGCGGCCGTAGCGCTGGGCGTACCACTGAAAGAGATCGCTCAATTCTGCGATACGTTCACTATCTGCCTGTCTAAAGGGTTGGGCGCACCGGTAGGTTCGTTACTGTGCGGCAGCGCCGAATTTATTCAGCGCGCCAACCGCTGGCGCAAAATGACCGGTGGCGGCCTGCGTCAAGCCGGTATTCTGGCAGCTGCGGGATTGTACGCGTTGGAACACCATGTCGAACGCTTACAGGAAGATCACGACAATGCTAAATGGTTGGAACAACAACTACGCGGTATCGGTGTAGACATCGTTGAACCCGGCGCCCAAACCAATGTGCTCTATCTGCGGCAACCGGCTGAACGGGCTGCCCAACTTGGCCCGTGGATGCGCGAGCATGGCGTGTTGCTCAGCAGCGGCCCACTGACACGCATTATTACCCACTTGAACGTCAACCGTCAGGATTTGCAGAAAGTGGTGACATTGTGGCAAGCATTTTTACAACAACACCCCTGATCTGCCAGCACACAAGACAGCTCTGACAGAATTCGACGACGGTTAACCACGTACGAGACGATTGCCCCCAACGCAGGGTTAACCATGGCGTTGGGGGGTTGCCTTACCGGCACTATAGCGATAAAAATCGACCATATATCGCATACCAAATGGCGATAAGCGCGGCTAAATTGAGCACCACACTGAGAATAAACCAGGTTTTAAACGGCTGTTTCTGCGTTTTATGCCGGAACACCTGCTGGCCGCACAGCGCGCCGAGCCAACCGCCCACCAGCCCAAATACCAACAGCGTGATTTCCGGCACGCGTGACCAAGCTTTGATCGCCGCCAATTTGTCCACGCCATAGATCACCAACGTCAGCAGGTTCACAAACAGTAACCACATCCAAACCGGATGTAGGAAAAACCAACTGGCAACAAACGCCAACATCAGCAGCAAATAACACGCCAGGTTGAGTCGCATAAAAAATACCCTGAATAATTCGAATTACATTGAGGCGGAAAATAAGGCTTACGGCAACGCCTAACGGCGAATCTCGCGGAGATGAAAGTTAAGCTGGCAGATAACAAATGGGTAAACCCTGCCCCCACAAACGGCCGCTAGTGTGACGCCGTCGAGATAACCTTGCAACCCTTCATTACCCTTACAAAAAGTGCATTTATACCATCAGGTCGGCATGGTAGGGTTACGCTATATTCATTGAAATCGATACCCGCCACATTTCAAGTCACAGGCCGTTGGCAACACAACGCTGAGCACTGGGCCAACCCCGGCCACTCAACGAAAAGCGCCACGCTACCCGTTGCTTAAAGTATGGCGTGTATATTGCATAAGGTCGTGCTGATGATTCCCCAACGTGTATTAGTTCTCGGCGCCAGCGGTTATATCGGGCAAAACCTGATTCCCCTGTTAGCGGCGCAAGGTCACAAGATTACGGCGGCGGCACGCCGTATCGAATGGCTGCAAGAGCAACATTGGCCCCAGGTCAATTGCCAATATGTCGACGTGTACCGACCTGAAACGCTGGCGGCGGCGCTATGGGATATTGATGCCGTTTACTATCTTATTCACGGCATGGGTGACGGTGATGACTTTATCGAAAAGGAACGCCAGGCTGCGGAAAATTTGCGTGATGCCTTGCGTAACTCTACGGTTAAGCAGGTCATTTTTTTGGGCGCGTTACAGCCAGCCGGTAAAAGCTCCGCGCATTTAATCGCCCGTAAATTGACCGGTGAGATTTTACGCCAAAGCGGCATTCCGCTCACCGAGCTGCGCGCCAGCATCATTGTCGGGCCGGGTTCGGCGGCATTCGAAGTGATGCGCGACATGGTTTACAATCTGCCCATCCTCACGCCACCGCGCTGGGTGCGCTCAAAATCCTCACCGGTCGCGCTAGAAAACCTACTGGTATACTTGGTCGAGCTGTTGCAGCATCCGGCCAACGAAAACCGTATTTTTGATGTGGCCGGCCCGGAGTACATCAGTTATCAAACCCTGTTCGAACGTTTCATTGCGATCAGTGGCAAAAAACGCTGGCTGATCCCCATTCCCTTACCGACGCGTTTTATTTCGGTGTGGTTCATCAGCATGATCACTTCGGTGCCGACCTCCATCGCCAAGGCGCTCATTCAAGGGCTGAACCACGATTTACCGGCCGATGGCAAACCGTTGCAAACCTTAATCCCACAGCAGCTAAAAACGTTCGACGAGGCGGTCAAAGAAACCCTGCGACGTGAAAACGACGTGGTCGACTCCGCCGACTGGGGCTATGATCCTGAGGCTCGCGCCCGTTGGCGCCCCGGCTACGGTTTTTATCCTAAACAGGCTGGCTGCACGCTCGACACTCAGGCATCCGCCGCCGCGCTCTGGCACGTAGTGCAACAATTGGGCGGTAAAGAGGGTTACTTTTACGCCAATATCCTCTGGCAGATCCGCGCCCGTATGGATGACATGATTGGCAACGGCGTGGAATACGGCAGACCCCCGCGCGAAACGTTGGAGGTTGGCGACGTTATTGACGGCTGGAAAGTGATCACCCTGAAACCAGAACGTCAATTGGCGTTGCTGTTCGGTATGAAGGCCCCCGGTTTAGGTCGCCTGACGTTCAGTATCAAGGATCTGGGGCATCGCCGCACGCTTGACGTGCGAGCCTGGTGGCATCCTGCCGGTTTCAGCGGGTTGCTGTACTGGTTCGTTATGATGCCCGCACATCTATTTATTTTCCGGGGCATGGCAAAACGCATTACTCATCTGGCGGAGCAATACGATCACCATTTGTCGTAAACAATGTTCAATTGTCGATCAACCGCACAGTTTGCTGCCGTTGATCGTCCCTTTCCGATTGCATAGCGCACGAAATCACGGAAGAATGGCACCTTATTTGCTGGGTGTGGCTAAACACACCCAGCATTCTGATTTTTGGTGAGAATAGAGTTCGTTATGAAGGTATTGGTCACCGGTGCAACCAGTGGATTAGGCCGCAACGCGGTTGAATATCTCCGTCGTCAGGGGATCAAAGTACGCGCTACCGGCAACAACCCATCCATGGGTCGCCTACTGGAAAAAATGGGCGCAGAATTCATCCAAGCCGATCTCACCAACCTGGTGTCTTCACAAGCCAAAGCGATGCTGGCAGAAGTGGACGTGTTGTGGCACTGCTCCAGTTTCACCTCACCTTGGGGCACCGAAGAAGCGTTCGAATTAGCCAACGTGCGTGCGACACGTCGCTTGGGCGAATGGGCGGCGGCGTACGGGGTGTCGCAGTTTATCCATATCTCTTCATCGGCAGTTTATTTCGATTACCACCATCATCGCAATATCACGGAAGAATTCCGCCCGGCACGCTACGCCAATGAATTTGCCCGCAGCAAAGCCGCAGGCGAACAGGTCATTGAGCAATTAGCGTTGTCCAACCCGCAAACGCGCTTCACTATTTTACGCCCGCAAGGTTTATTTGGCCCACACGATAACGTGATGCTGCCGCGCTTACTGCACATGATCAAACATTATGGCAACCTGCTGCTGCCCCGTGGTGGCGCGGCGCTGGTGGATATGACCTATCTGGAAAATGCCGCACATGCGATGTGGCTGGCGACACAGAAAGAGAATACACCCTCTGGTCGTGCCTATAACATTACCAACCAACAAGCACGGCCACTGCGCACGGTGGTACAACAGTTGATCGACGAATTGAGCATGAAGTGCCGCATTCGTTCTGTCCCGTACCCGATGCTCGACATGATGGCGCGAGGCATGGAAAAGCTCGGCAGTAAGGACGAGAAAGAGCCTGTATTAACTCACTACGGGGTGGCCAAACTCAATTTCGATTTGACTTTGGATACCACACGAGCGCAACAGGAGCTGAATTATCGGCCAATCGTTTCATTGGATGAGGGCATTATTCGTACCGCGCGCTGGTTGAAAGAGCACGGTAAGCTGCACGGCTTATGATTAACGCATCGCGCCATATTTATCTAACAATGCATCAATAATTGCCTCACTTTCTGCATCCGGTTCCCCCCGATAATCAGCGGGGCGGAAATGCATCTGAAATGCCGCCAGCACATTTTTCTGTTGCCGTTGATCCCAACGGGCATCAACGGCATAGCCATAACGCGCTAATTTCATCAGTAAGCGTGGCATCGGCACCAGTGAGTGCGGTTCACGTCCCGCTAGATAGCGCTGAACATCTGCCGCATCTGGCCATGCGCCAATACCCGCCTGCGCCAATTGCTGCCACGGAAACAGTGGACCGGGATCGTGTTTACGCTGTGGCGCGATATCACTGTGCCCTACCACATCCACTGGCTTAATGTCATAACGCGCAATGATGTCGCGGCTAAGAGCAATTAACAGCGCGATTTGTTGTGGCGTATACGCTTGCCACGCTTGGCGCAACATCCGCCGCTGATAGCCCTGATTAACAATTTCAATGCCGATTGACGTATCGTTCAGATTACTGCGACCGCGCCATTGACTCGCCCCGGCGTGCCAAGCACGCATTGCTTCTGGCACCAATTGATACGCCTGAGGTTTGCCTTGTTTCATCATCGGTTGTGCGGCCAGCAAATAATGCGCACTGACGTGTTCGTCTGTCAGGGTTTTGAGCGAGGTGTGGAAGTCTTCGGCGGTGTAGTGCATCACCAAAAATCGAACGCGCTGGTCAGCACCTTGCGCCTGATGCGCCGTTTCTATGCGGTAATCACCGCGATCGATGGCGGTTGAGTGTTGTTGGCTCTGGCAACCCGCCAGTAAGCTAACAGAGGCAATCCATAACCACTTTGTCACACGTCCTCCAAGTTGATCGTGTGGCTCGACGTTGCGCCGAGCCACTCGGGATTAACGACCGACTTTCACCGCCGTGCCGCTGACCGTCACCATCAGCATGCTGCTGTCTTTACCTACGGTTTCATAATCAATATCGATGCCCACAACCGCATTAGCGCCTAATTCTTTCGCCTGCTGTTCCAGTTCCTGAAAGGCTATCTGCCGGGCCTTACGCAACTCTTTCTCATACGCGCCAGATCGGCCGCCGACGATATCACGCACGCCCGCAAAGAAATCGCGAAAAATATTAGCCCCCAAAATGGCCTCGCCTGTCACAACGCCACAATATTCAGTAATAGTGAACCCTTCCAAGCTTGGAGTGGTGGAAAGTTGCATGGTGATCTCCTTGAATAATGCCTTTATCGCTTTTATCTGACCACCAGTTTAGCATTATGTTCTCAATCCCTTTAACGGGCTATCTCAAGCGGCTTTCATCACCGTTCCCAATGCAGCAACTGCCATGATGGCGCCTGCGTTTTTAAACAATCTGGATCGTCGCAAGATTAGCCTCGGCGTGATGGTGTTCGTGCGGGTCAGTATCGACAGCCTTAGCGAAACCGATGCGCGTAAATTCGAACACGAGGTCAGTGAACTGGAATACGTCGTAGCCTGCTACAGCATTGGCGGCGATGCCGACTTTCTGCTTCAAGTGGTATCGAGAGATCTGGACACCTACGCGGAGTTCGCCATGTCGGTTATCCGGCGCTTGCCGGATATCAAAGAGATGCAAAGTATGTTCGTGTTGAAAGAAATCAAACCGTTTGTGGTTTTTCCAATCAAAAAACCGCTGCTGCGATGAACAGAAAGTGCAGTATTGGATAAAAACCAAAACGTATTTTGGTGGTAAAGTTTTCTGCGTATAAACTGTAAGCTAATGAACTTCAAAAAACATCACATAAGGTAATGAGATGAAAACAAAAACGATTGCGGCGGTTCTCCCTTTGGCCTTGGCACTGAGCGCATGTACCACCGTCGAACCTGCCTATAAGGATATCGGCACCCGCACTGGCGCATGCATCGAAGGTGGTCCTGACAACGTGGCGCAAAAATTTTACGATTTGCGCATTGGCCAAGGTAGCCTCACGCTGCCAGACAGCAACCGTCTGGCACAGATTCAGCCTTACCTGAGCAAAGTGCTGTACCAAGAATTGGCTCATGCCAATCAAAACCCAGTCAAACCAGCGGTTAGCGGCGATTTATTGACCGGCAATGTCGAAGGTGCGACCCGTGCTAAAGTCGCCAGCGCGTCCACCATTCCCAATACCGATGCCAAGAACATCCCGCTGCGCGTCACGTTGACCTACCAAAAAGAGGGTGGCAGCGCTAAAAATTGGCAAAATGAAGTGCTGATGGTACGCGAAGGCACCTGCTGGGTAGTTGATGATATTCGTTATCTGAATGTTCCTGCACATGCCGCCAGCGGCACGCTGCGCCAAATTTTAGAAAATCGCTAATCTGTGCTTGGCTGCCGATGCGTTATCGTCGGCAGCCAGCAGCATCATGGTTAGCGCTTGCTTTTCAAGCAACAAAACAAATTTCGCTAGCCATCTCACACACTACACGACAAAAGCCCCCTTCTCGCTTGCAGTACGCTATGTTGTGCTATTCTTTTCTTATCCTGCTGCGCAGTAATAAATTTTAACTCACAAAGATTGCATAAGTATTCTGTGGAAGTTAACATTCGCGGCATCTATGTCTATTCAATTCCGGCGCATGAGTATTCAACTAAAAGATATAAATTGCTTTTACGGCGCGCACCAGGCGCTGTTTAACATCACGCTGGATTGCCCAGCAGGGGAAACCTTAGTGCTGCTGGGTCCAAGCGGCGCGGGGAAAAGTTCATTGCTGCGGGTGCTAAACCTGCTCGAAATGCCGCGCTCTGGCCAGTTACAGATCGCAGGGAATAACTTCGACTTCACGCACGCTCCGGGTGAAAAAGCCATTCGTGAACTGCGTCAAAATGTTGGCATGGTCTTTCAACAATACAACCTGTGGCCACACCTCACCGTCGTCCAAAATCTGATCGAAGCCCCCTGCCGCGTTCTGGGCTTGAGCAAAACGCAGGCCATGGAGCGCGCCGATAAATTACTGACGCGTTTACGCCTCACCGATTTTGCCGATCGTTTCCCGTTGCATCTTTCCGGCGGCCAGCAACAACGCGTGGCCATTGCCCGTGCGCTGATGATGGAACCACAAGTATTGCTATTTGATGAACCGACGGCCGCGCTGGATCCAGAAATCACCGCACAGATCGTCAGTATCATTCGCGAGTTAGCAGACACCGGAATTACCCAGGTGATCGTGACGCATGAGGTGGAAGTCGCACGTAAAACGGCCAGCCGAGTGGTCTACATGGAAAATGGCCGGATTGTCGAACAGGGCGATGCCAGCCATTTCGCACAGCCGCGCACGACCGAGTTTGCCAATTATTTATCACATTGATTTTACACCAGCTGTTTTTAGGGGAGTTTGCGATGAAAAAACTAATAATCGCCGCCGTTTTGGCAGGCATCAGCGTTTCCGCCTCCGCAGTCGAAACCATTCGTTTCGCTACCGAAGCCTCTTACCCACCGTTTGAGTTCGTTGGCGCGGATAACAAAATCCAAGGCTTTGACGTCGACTTAGCTAACGCCATGTGTGAAGAGATGCAAGCGACCTGCACCTTTACCAATCAGGCATTCGACAGCCTGATCCCCGGCTTGAGATTCAAGCGTTTCGATGCGGTAATGGCCGGTATGGACATCACCCCAGAGCGTGAAAAACAAGTCCTGTTCACTCAGCCTTACTACGACAACTCCGCGCTGTTCGTTGCGCAAAAAGATAAAGTCACCGACGTTACGGCGCTGAAAGGCCAAAAAGTTGGCGTGCAAAATGGCACGACTCACCAAAAATTCCTGACGGATAAGCATCCAGAAATTACCACCGTGCCTTACGACAGCTATCAGAACGCGATTCTCGATCTGAAAAGTGGCCGTATCAACGCCGTATTCGGTGACACGGCGGTGGTCAATGAATGGCTGAAGCAGAATGATACGCTGGTCGCCGTGGGCGACAAAGTGACCGACAAAGATTACTTCGGCACTGGCCTGGGCATTGCCGTTCGTCAGAAAAATAACGCGCTACAGGGTAAGCTCAACGCCGCGCTGGATAAAATCAAGCAAGATGGGACTTACGAAACCATCTACAAAAAATGGTTTCAGCAGTAATCAACGCCAATGAATGAATTTCAACCTTTAGCAAGCGCCGCCGGGATGACCGTCGGCCTTGCCGTTTGCGCGCTGATACTGGGGCTGATCTTGGCGATGCTGTTTGCCGTCTGGGAGTCTTCGCGCTGGAAAGTGGTCAGTTGGCTCGGCACCGCCTGGGTCACGCTGTTACGCGGCTTGCCAGAAATTCTGGTGGTGCTGTTTATTTATTTCGGTTCATCCCAACTGTTATTGATGCTGTCCGACGGCTTCACGCTCAATGTTGGCCTGTTCGAATTGCCGATTCAGATCGAGATTGAAAATTTTGAAGTCAGCCCGTTTCTGTGCGGTGTGATCGCGCTAGCCTTGCTGTATTCGGCTTACGCTTCACAAACGCTACGCGGCGCACTAAAAGCGGTGCCGCAAGGTCAATGGGAATCCGGTCAGGCACTGGGGCTGAGTCAAGCGGCGATTTTCTTCCGCTTGATCATGCCGCAGATGTGGCGTCACGCGCTGCCTGGTCTGGGCAATCAGTGGCTGGTATTGCTGAAGGATACCGCGTTGGTGTCACTGATTAGCGTGAACGATCTGATGCTGCAAACCAAGAGTATTGCCACCCGCACGCAAGAACCGTTCACCTGGTATGTCATCGCCGCCGCGATTTATCTGCTGGTCACGCTGCTCAGTCAATACATCATTAAACGCATCGAGCTGCGTACCACACGTTTTGAGCGGGGGCTGGTCTGATGCTTGACTATATTCCGCAGATCGCCCAAGGGTTGCACACCAGCCTGACGCTCACCGTCGCGGCACTGCTGGTCGCGTTGATTCTGTCATTGATCTTTACGGTGATCCTGACGCTGAAAACCCCGTTGCTCACGCCGTTAGTGAAAATCTACATCACGCTGTTCACCGGTACGCCGCTGTTAGTGCAGATTTTCCTGATCTACTACGGTCCCGGCCAGTTTCCGGCGATCCGCGACTATCCGTGGCTATGGAGTTTGTTATCGCAACCGTGGTTATGTGCCATGATTGCGTTGGCACTCAACAGCGCAGCCTACACCACCCAGCTGTTCTATGGCGCGGTAAGGGCGATTCCGGCGGGGCAATGGCAATCTTGTGAAGCCTTGGGGATGTCGCGCCGGCAAACCTTGCGCATCCTGCTGCCATTCGCCTTTAAACGCGCGTTGTCATCTTATTCTAACGAAGTGGTACTGGTGTTCAAAAGCACCTCTCTGGCATACACCATTACGCTGATGGAAGTCATGGGATACAGCCAACTGATGTATGGCCGCACCTATGACGTGATGGTATTTGGCGCTGCCGGTCTGGTTTATCTGGTTGTTAATGGCCTGCTGACACTGCTCATGCGTCTGGTAGAGCGCCGCGCACTGGCGTTTGAACGCCGAAACTAACGAGTTCCCCCAGCCCCGGCACAGCGCCGGGCTGGGTTCTCCCCCCCGCCAGTCACTGTAAATCACCAGTCATTTTTATTGCATATTAATTCACTCAATGGCATGGTTATGTGCATCACCATCCGCGGATAGTCGTCGGTTTTCATCTGCAAAATCAAACGATGGCGAAATAATAACAATCAAATACTCAGTCAGGAGTTATGCATGAAAAAACTATTGCTCGCCGCTACGGTACTGGCCAGTATCACCTTCAACGCACAGGCCACCGACACCCTTCGCTTCGCCTCTTCCGCTACCTATCCGCCTTTCGAGTCACTGGATGCGAATAACCAGATTGTCGGATTTGATATCGATCTGGCGAAAGCGTTGTGTAAACAGATGCAAACCGAGTGTACGTTTACCAATCAAGGCTTTGATAGTCTGATCGCCGCACTGAAATTCAAAAAGTATGATGCCGTTATTTCCGGTATGGATATCACACCGGAGCGCAGCAAACAGGTCAGCTTCACCCAGCCCTACTACGCCAACTCGGCCATTGTTATTGCGCAAAAAGGTAAATACGGATCGCTGGAGGCGTTGAAAGGCAAAAGAGTCGGTATGGAAAACGGCACTACCCATCAAAAATACCTGCAGGATAAACATCCTGAGATTAACACCGTGGCTTACGACAGTTATCAGAACGCCATTCTGGAGTTAAAGAACGGCCGCGTGGACGGGGTATTCGGTGACACAGCCGTGGTTAACGAATGGCTAAAGAGCAATCCTACTCTGGCACCGGTTGGGGAACATATTACCGACGCGCAATACTTCGGCACCGGTTTGGGTATTGCGGTACGCCCTGGCAATGACGCATTGCTGGCCAAGCTGAACGCCGCGTTGGATGCCATCAAGGCCGACGACACCTATCAAGCCATTAATGATAAATGGTTCCCGCAGTAATACGCAGCGGCGTGGCCAAAGGGTCACTAGGCATGGCTCGGGCTCCCCGAGCCTATTTTGGTTCCCGTACCAACAGCGTTAACACTTCATAGTGCGCGGTATGCGGGAACATGTCGAATAATTGAACACGCGCAATACGATAATCTACGAGCATAGACACGTCTTTTGCCATACTCTGCGCGTTACAGCTTGAATACAGAATAAAGTCCGGCGCCATGCGATGCAGGTAATCACACAAGGGTTTGCCGATACCACGGCGCGGCGGATTTATCAGCACTAATTGCGGCACCTCGCCCTCACCGGTGGCAAAATCGGTGGAGTCTAGCGCCCGAAAATCCACCCGCTGCAACCCCAGCACCGCCGCTGACTGGCGCGCGCAGGCGATAGCTTCAGCACTGATTTCAATGCCGGTGAGCCGGGTTAACGGCTTGGCGCAATGCAAACCAAATCCCCCCACGCCGCAAAATAGGTCCCACATGCTGTCAATGCCCAGCTCATGCACCCAATCGCGCGCGGTTGCATACAAATCGGCCGCGACCTGCGGGTTAGTTTGGAAAAAACTCTGCGGCCGAATGTACAGCGGCACCTGATTAAAACGTTCCTCCAGCGCTTGCCGATCGGTCAGGGGGATTTCTCGCTCTCCTTCCATAATGGCCATATGCACAGGCTGAATATTGGCAGATATGACCTTAAGTTGCGGTAAGCGTTGTTGCAACCAAGGCAACTCAGCGCGTAACTGTGCCAGCTTGGTTTCAGAACGCAAAACAAAACGTAACATGATGCCGTCATTAAACCGGCTTTCGGTCAGCAGCAGATATTTCAACTCGCCACGCTTGCGCGCCACGTTGTAGGGGGTTAAGCCCGCACGGGCAATAAAATTTTTTAGTACGGCAAATACCGGTGCAAAACTGGCGGGATAGAGCGGGCAATCACATAAGTCTACTGGCGTACCATCACGATGTAACATGCCCAACAGCGGCCGCTCAACGCTACCACTGACGACCATTTTAGCCTTATTGCGAAATGCGCTCTGCTCCCCCATCACCGGCGGTAACCACTGTGTAACCGGGTGCTCAGCCAGCAACGCTTGCAGATGCTGCTGCTTGTCAGCCAGTTGCTGCGGGTAAGGCTTTTCCAACCACTGACAGGAACGGCAGGTGCCCGCCGTATACAAAGCGCAATGCATAACAACAACCATAAATTAAAAAAACCAACGAAGGGCGCAGATTCTAGCATTCTGCCCCACTAAAATCTCAGCGCTGTGCCGCGAAGTAGCGCCGGCTGGCAACGGGCAGAAACAGTAACGTCAAAATCACCAGATCGGGCATTCTTTCAAACAGTAAGGTGTGCAGTTTTTGTTTGTGGCCTTCACCGTTAAGGATGAAAACTTCTGGTAAAAAATTGCCGATGGCCGCCAACAATAGATAGCCGACCACGATGCCCTGGCAGGCAAGATACCCCCAGCGCCCCCAGTTGCGGCCTCGCATCACGGCAAAACCACAGGAAACCTGTACACACAACACCAGCAGACCCGCGAGAAAGATCAGCGTTGAATCCCACGCCTCGGCGCTGGTACTGACAAATTCACGTGTGCCGGCAAAACCCAGCTCGCCCAAGAGTAATAGGACGCTAATGCATTTAATCGCCACCATTGCCGTGCCAGCCACCATCACCGACACCGGCGCAGCAGGTTGCCCCGCCGTTGTTTTCTGCCTGCTGTTTAGCCTATCTGACATAGCCGCGTTTCCAGACAAATACCGCCAACAGGCCGCATTTGAAGTCAGTAAAACCATTCACAATAATAATAATTGCAAAAAATAGCAGGTTTATGCGCGATCAGCTACGTGCGGCCTTTTGTAAATCGCGCGATCGCTGTTTTTCCGAGCGTGCCATCAACCACCACGCGACAAGCCCTATCATTCCTACCACTAACAGAATCAAGCTGGCCAAGGCGTTAATTTGCGGATTTACCCCCATGCGCACACTAGAGAAAACGAGCATAGGCAAGGTGGTCGAGCCGGGGCCGGAGACAAAACTGGCAATCACCAGATCATCCAATGACAGTGTAAATGCCAACAGCCAGCCGGAAAGCAGTGCCGGCGCGATCATCGGCAAGGTAATCACGAAGAACACTTTCAACGGTGTGGCCCCCAAATCCATGGCCGCCTCTTCAATTGAATGATCCAGTTCACGCAGGCGAGCACTCACAACCACGGAAACATACGCCGTACAAAAGGTCACATGCGCCAGCCAAATCGTCAGCATGCCACGCTCCGACGGCCAACCAAACGCATGCCCCATTGCGACAAACAGCAACAGCAGCGACAACCCGATGATCACATCCGGCATCACCAGCGGTGCCGTCAACATAAAAGCAAAACCGGTTGAACCGCGAAAGCGGCCAAAACGCACCATGGCGAACGCGGCGAGAGTGCCAAGAACGACCGCTGCCGTTGCCGATGCTGCGGCAATCGTCAGGCTAAGACCTACCGCACTCATCATCGCCGAATCATGGAATAACGCGGTATACCAGCGTGTTGACCACCCAGCCCATACGGTCACCAATCGGGAACTATTGAACGAGTAGATCACCAGCATCAACATTGGCGCATAGAGAAAGGTAAAACCAACGGTCAAGATCACCTTTCGCCACGGCGAACGCACGACCGGCAAATTATTCATACCCGCCCTCCCATTTCTTTATTCTGCTGCTTATGGAACCAAAGGATCGGTAATATCAGCAGCAGCAACATCACGATAGCCACCGCCGATGCCACCGGCCAGTCGCGGTTATTAAAGAACTCTTGCCACAACACGCGGCCAATCATAATGCTGTCTGGCCCACCCAATAGTTCAGGAATGACGAACTCCCCCACCGCCGGAATAAACACCAACATTGAACCCGCAATAATCCCGCCTCGCGTCAAAGGCACTATCACGCTAAAGAAGGTCTTGAGTGGACGAGCGCCCAGATCCAATGAGGCCTCCACCAGCGAATAATCTAATCTCGTCAGTGCGGTATAAATGGGCAGAACCATAAATGGCAGATAGGAATAGACGATGCCGATATACACTGCCAGATTGGTATGCAAGATCACCAGCGGTTGATCGATCACGCCCAGCCATAGCAGAAAGTTATTCAAAATACCGTTGTTCTTTAAGATCCCCATCCATGCGTAAACGCGGATCAAAAATGACGTCCAAGACGGTAAGATAACCAACAGCAGCAGGATGTTACGGGTTGAAGGTTTACTGTGCGCCACCGCCCACGCCAACGGATAGCCGATCGCCAGGCAACATAACGTAGAGACCGTCGCAATCTGTAACGATTGCAAATAAGCATCGATATACAGAGGATCGTCGGTTAATTGCAGATAATTAGCGAAATTAAGCGCAATCTGCAACTGCCCATCAGCCCAACTGACCAGATCGCTATACGGCGGGATGGCGCGTGCCATTTCGGCCAGACTGATCTTAAACACGATCAGAAACGGCAGTAAGAACAGCAAGACCAGCCACAAATACGGTAGCGCAATCACCCATTTGCGGCCATGCGCCATCTGCTGACGACGGATAAACGCCCTCACTACACCAACCGCCTGAGGTGCCGGTGGCTTTCGATCAGGAAGCATTGTCATAACAGCTTTTCCTCGCGGCTCAGCTACACGGTCAACACGACACAGCTATCGGTTTCCCAGCATAGGCGGACTTCATCGCCCCAGGTCGGCATACCTTTACGAAAACGGTGGCCGTTTTGCAATTGGGCGCTGATCGTTTGACCACTCAGTAGCTTTACGTGATAGATCGATAAATCGCCCAGATAAGCAATATGAACCACCTCGCCAACCGCGAAGTTACAGCCGTCTTGCGGCACGTCTTCGCACAGCATGATTTTTTCTGGGCGCAGCGCGATCTGAATCGGTACACCCTCTAGTACCGAGGCATCAGGATCAACTTTAAGCGCATGGCGCAGGCCGGGACTTTGTAAGATCAGCGCATCTGGCTGACGTTCGTGTAGCACGCAGTCAAACAGATTCACCGAACCAATGAATTCCGCGCTGAATCGGCTATTCGGATGTTCATAAATTTCTTCTGGGTCACCGATTTGTACAAACTTGCCACGGTTCATGATGGCGATACGCCCCGCCATCGTCATGGCTTCTTCCTGATCGTGCGTCACCATCACGCAGGTAGCGCCGACACGCTCCAGAATATCGACGACTTCTAGCTGCATCCGATCGCGCAGTTTTTTATCCAGTGCCCCCATTGGCTCATCCAGCAACAACAATTTTGGTCGCTTTGCCAGGCGACGCGCCAAGGCGACGCGCTGCCGCTGCCCGCCAGAAAGCTGATGCGGTTTACGCTTGGCATATTCCTGCATATGCACCAGAGAGAGCATTTCGCTGACGCGAGCATTGATCTCTGCGCGCGGTATTTTGTCGTGCTTCAAACCAAACGCAATATTTTGCTCCACCGTCATATGAGGGAATAACGCGTAAGATTGAAACATCATGTTGACGGGGCGCAGATACGGTGGCACCAGCGCTAAATCTTGCCCATCGAGCACAATCTGCCCCAGAGTCGGCCGCTCAAAACCGGCCAGCATACGCAGCAGCGTCGATTTCCCGCAGCCAGAAGGCCCCAGCAGCGCAAAAATCTCGCCTTTGTAGATGGTCAAATTCACATCTTCGACAGCGTTTTGCCCGTCGAAGTTTTTGCTCAAATTACGGATTTCCAGCAAAGGGGTAAAAACCTTCTGCACTTTAGCTTGAGGTCGAGTGAGCGCGTCGTTCAATCGCGAAGTTCTCCGGTGCCAGGATTAACGCATAACCACAGCAGTCGCCATGGAACGAAAAGGGTGATGCAGGCGGAGCCAACCGCCTGCTAATCACACTCTATTGTCGATAGGAAACCGCTCCCTCATCACTTTCCGCTTTTAACTCTAGTCCAAGCGCGCGTTATGACGCGGTCAATCTTCGGCTCCTGTACCTTAAGCGTAAACATCTTGGCACGTACCTCTGCGGGCGGATAAATACCCGGGTTGTCGCGCACATCGGCATTGACTAGCGGCGTAGCGGCAGCATTGCCGTTGGCGTAATACACGTGGTTGCTGATGTCAGCAATAATTTCAGGTTTCATCAGGAAGTTTAGAAATTGGTAAGCTTCCTCCCTGTTTTTTGCATCGGCTGGCATGGCGAACACGTCGAAAAAGGCCAACGCCCCCTCTTTGGGAATACTGTAAGCCACGTGTACGCCATTCTTGGCCTCTGTCGCACGGTTGGCCGCCTGCATCACATCCCCTGCCCAACCGACCACAACACAAATGTCGCCGTTAGCCAAATCGTTGATGTATTGCGAAGAGTGGAAATAACGAATGTTCGGGCGCAACGTCAAAAGTAAGTCCGTCGCCGAACCCGTGTAATCTTTGGCGTCAGTGCTGTTCGGATCCTTACCAAGGTAGTTCAGCACGGTCGCAAAAATTTCACTCGGTGCATCCAGGAAAGACACACCACAGCTTTTCAACTTCTCGAGGTTTTCCGGTTTTAACACCAAATCCCAACTGTTGACGGGAGCATCGCTGCCCAACGCGGCCTTGACCTTATCGACGTTATACCCAATGCCGGTGGTCGCCCACAGGTAAGGGATAGCGTATTTATTTTCCGGGTCGTGCTTGGCAACCAGTTTCAACAGCGCCGGATCGAGGTTTTTAACGTTAGGGAGTTGGCTTTTATCGAGCGGCTGGAACACCCCCGCTGACAATTGGCGTTCAAGGAAGCTGGCCGATGGCACCACCAGATCAAAACCGGTGCTGCCTGCCATTAACTTCCCTTCCAACACTTCGTTGGAATCGAAAACGTCGTACACCACCTTAATGCCGGTTTCTTTTTGGAATTTGGCTAAGGTATCCGGCGCAATATAGTCGGACCAGTTATAGACGTGCAGCGTTTTTTCATCCGCCGATGCGGTGACGCTGGCTGCCATCAATAAACCTGCAACCACACCCGATAACCATTTTTTACGTTGGGTAACCATCCGTAACGTCCTCCAAAATAAAGGGGAGTGCATTTGTATCTTCACATGATACAAAACCGTTGTTGTCTGAGCGCGATCGTCGCGAGTTAATTTGCATGGCCATGCGATTGATGTAATACACTTTTTCTCGACCAAGCTGCGTACTTATGTGGGAAGTCACGCACGTTTGGCTGAGTCAGCAGCATAGTCGCTGTAAATGATTCGCACCATACGCCAGAGTAAAAAACGCCTTTTATCGATTTTTTATGCAGTTATGTCGCTATTGATCGACCATTAATGACATAAACAGCGAGAATTATCTGGTGGTGACGGGGAAAAGCAGAATAAGTGGTGGTGGAAGGAAATCGTAGTAGCATACCGCGGCTAGAGCGGCATGCATCAGCTCTGAAAGATCAATGCAGCATCGGCTGGCCAGCAGTGACCGTGCGGTTTTCTTCTTCGTCGCCCATAAATAGCAGATCGTTGGCTCTGGCCTCGAGGATCACCATCGAAATCTGTTCTTCGCCTTGCTGCATGAAGTGGGCAAACTGCTCAAGCGTAATACCGACGGCAATACTCAATGCCTGACACACTATCAGCTTCGGCAAATTGTCGTCCTGCACGTCGACGAAGGCTTTAATGGTCAATGAACTGGCATTGATCTGGCTGAGATCGGCTACCAAAGGAATGAGCGCAGTCGGTTTCACTTCGGCCAAAGCGGAAAACAGGATCACATCATCCACCAGATCGATCTTGGCATCGAACACACCGTCAAAATTTTGCATATGCGGCAAATGGAGCGCCTGACAGGAATCACATTCAAAAAATGAGATGCCCAACTGATCCATCCAACGTCGTAATAACGCCAAATCAGGGACGATGAGTGAATCCATACGGTACCAGCCTCACAATGTTCAAAAACACGAAATGGCGCATAGCTTACGGAATATTCACCCGCGATGCCACGATCAATCCAGCTAAATTCACTAATGTGATCATGATTGATGAGAAAAAGTTACCGCGCCGCAAACAAATGGGGAAATCCTCACGCTGCCAAACCTTTGTTATCCACCTGATTTAAAACGAAATCCCGGCCGACCACGCCTTTCGATAAATTCAATCATCATGTTGGCAATATCTAACCCGGTGGTGGTTTCTACGCCTTCTAACCCCGGAGAGGCATTAACCTCCATCACCAACGGGCCACGTTCGGCACGCAAAATGTCCACCCCCGCCACGTCAAGCCCCAACGCGGCCGCCGCTTTCACCGCGATGGCCCGCTCTTTCGCCGTGATATGTACTTTGCTAGCGTGCCCGCCACGATGCAGATTAGAACGGAACTCCCCCGCTTTAGCCTGTCGTTCAATGGCTGCCACCACGCGCCCACCGATGACGAAGCAACGGATATCACAACACTGCGCTTCGCGAATATATTCTTGTACTAGAATATGTGCATTCAACCCGCGGAACGCCTCAATCACACTTTCTGCTGCCTGGCGCGTTTCCGCCAGCACCACACCAATTCCCTGCGTACCTTCCAACAACTTCACCACCAGCGGTGCACCGCCCACTAGGGCTATCAAGTCGCCAGTATCGTCTGGAGAATGTGCAAACCCCGTAATCGGTAAATCAATGCCCTGCCGCGCCAACAGCTGCAGCGATCGCAACTTATCGCGGGCTCGCGTAATAGCAACGGATTCATTCAGTGGATAACTTCCGAGTAACTCAAACTGGCGTAACACCGCCGTACCATAAAAAGTTATCGCCGAACCAATACGAGGGATGACCGCATCGTAGCGATCTAACTGCTGGCCACGATAATGGATAGTCGGTGCGGCCGGATTGATATTCATATAGCAAGAGAGGGGATCAATCACATCAATCTGGTGCCCACGCGCTTCGGCGGCCAGACGCAGACGCCGGCATGAGTACAGAGATCCATCACGCGAAAGAATGGCAATTCTCAACATATCACCCCTGAACCGGCAATTGCCGAACAACTCGACGTTTAATCGCGCGGCTCGCCTTTATGTTTCTCTTTCGACGCGGCTTCGCGCCGGTCGTTCTCCGGTGGCAAGCCGCCATGCATCAACGGTCCAACCCCGTGTACGACTCGCCAAACCAGAAACGCAGCAGCCGGCACCATAAGCCCCACCCCGAGAAAAATCATTCCCACCGCCGCATTTCGCGACGCCAGCCACCCGGGTAACTGAACATAGTCATGAATGCTTAAGTACGCCAGCACCAGCAGCACTATCCCCAGCCCTTCCAGCACCAACACGGGGCGCGGTAACTCACCGAATGAACGCATATTTTCATCTCCATTTTGTGCTGGCACAGTGTAATGAATTCCCTATACCGACAACAGTGCGACATAACCAATAGGCGACGTAAATCAGATTAACAGGTAAATCCTGCTTTTTTTTGCCGCCGTCAACGGGCATAGTAACCGCCATTGCACCTGAAGTGATGCGTTGACTGAAGTCTTTTTTGACTGACGGGATGTCGTTACAGCAGTGATAACATATTGAATAAACGAGGAGTATTTCATGTTTGCAGTAATCTTCGGGCGTCCGGGCTGTCCTTATTGTGTCCGTGCTAAAGAATTGGCAGAAAAACTGACTGAAGAGCGCGACGACTTCAACTTCCGTTATGTAGATATCCATGCTGAAGGGATCACTAAAGCCGATCTGGAAAAAACCGTCGGTAAACCCGTTGAAACCGTGCCACAAATCTTCTTGGATCAACAACATATTGGCGGCTGCACTGAATTTGAAGCCTACGCCAAAGAAAACCTGAATCTGTTCCAATAAGGGTTACTACCACCTATGGCAACATGCCGTTCAGTGATACTTGAGCGGCATTGTATATTGTTTGCCACACCTGCCTGGCCCCATTCCCCTCTCAGGAATGCGTTTCCTATCTAACATTGCGTCGGGTCATTGCCAGCGCGCATACTTTCGCCCCTGTTTTCGATCGACGTCTAACACATGCCTGATGTAACACGTTGAATAACGAGCGAAAAACCGTTATACCCGATAAAAAGCGTTCACTGATAAGCATGATGCTTATGGCGATTTTTAATGCCGCTGGCCGTCACGATGACGACGCAGTGCTCCCTGCAGTAACGCCCGCGTAACTAAAAATAACATCGCGCCAAGCACACACCAGAATACCGTACTGGTTACATACGCCAGCTCCTGCCAAAAGGAATGCGACGTCGTCAACCAAGCATGGCGAATTAACAAACAGACTGGCAGTGCATAAAGCGCACCGAGTAGCGGGCAAAGTAGTGGTTTTCGGTTGGAAAGATAGCTGGCGATAAAACCGGGAATCATAAATAACAGTAAGCTAGTTTCGCCGTGATGTTCATGATCTGAGCCACCAAGCACCCCACTTTTCTCAGCCAGGAAGATCAAGCTGAACAGTAGGAAACAACTCGTCATACCGACCCAATAACGATAACCAGCCATACGTTGACTCTCCCTTTCATAATACTACAGCGTAGAAATAGGCACCCGCAGCCGATAATGACCACGCGTAGCTAAACTTTTTCCTTGGTTAAAGAGAGTAAAATGCCGATGACCGTGCCAATGTCAGCTTTATGCTGGCTGTCCTGCGTCAGAGCGACTAGAATAAGCGCCGCTGATCGAGGGATTGCATCACCTTTCGCTGGTTAGCTTTTTTATCGTTTTTATCTAAATATTCTATGGCTGAATTTATATCTTATAATCAGCCGTATCAAGCACTTACTGGTAAACAATAAGTTATCCTCCGTGAACATAAACGTCGCTAGTTTGTTAAACGGTAACTACATTCTGTTACTGTTTGTGGTACTCGCTCTGGGGCTTTGCCTCGGTAAACTTCGCCTGGGTTCCGTGCAACTCGGTAATTCCATTGGCGTTTTGGTGGTGTCGTTGTTACTAGGCCAACAACATTTCGCCATCAACACCGAAGCGCTAAATCTCGGTTTTATGCTGTTCATTTTCTGCGTCGGGGTTGAAGCCGGACCAAACTTTTTCTCCATTTTCTTCCGCGATGGCAAAAATTATCTGATGTTAGCGTTAGTCATGGTGGGATCCGCCATGGTGATCGCGATTGGCCTCGGCAAGCTATTCCGTTGGGATATTGGGCTAACCGCCGGTATGCTCGCGGGGTCGATGACCTCTACGCCGGTTTTAGTCGGTGCGGGTGACACCCTGCGCCACACCATTACCAATGGTCCGGCGTTATTGTCTGCACAAGATCATCTTAGCTTGGGCTATGCCCTGACTTACCTGATAGGGCTGGTCAGTCTGATTTTCGGCGCCCGCTATCTGCCCAAATTGCAGCACCAGGATCTGCCAACGTCTGCTCAACAGATTGCGCGCGAACGTGGCCTTGATACCGACAGCCAGCGCAAAGTGTATTTACCGGTGATCCGTGCGTATCGTGTCGGCCCAGAGCTGGTGGCATGGGCCGATGGTAAGAACCTGCGTGAGCTGGGCATTTACCGTCAAACGGGTTGCTATATTGAACGTATCCGTCGTAACGGCATTCTGGCTAACCCAGATGGCGACGCGGTACTGCAGGTCGGGGATGAGATTTCATTAGTGGGTTATCCCGATGCCCATGCACGTCTGGATCCTAGCTTCCGTAACGGAAAAGAAGTGTTCGACCGCGACCTGCTCGATATGCGCATCGTCACCGAAGAGATCGTGGTAAAGAACAGTAATGCGGTCGGCAAGCGCCTTAGCCAACTCAAACTGACCGATCACGGTTGCTTCCTGAACCGTGTTATCCGTAGCCAGATTGAAATGCCGATCGATGACAGCATCGTATTGAACAAAGGTGATGTGTTACAGGTCAGTGGTGATGCTCGCCGCGTAAAAAGTGTGGCAGAAAAAATCGGCTTTATCTCGATTCATAGCCAAGTCACCGATCTGTTGGCATTCTGCGCCTTCTTCATTATCGGTCTGTTAATCGGCCAAATTACCATTCAGTTCAGCAACTTCTCATTTGGTATCGGCAATGCTGCCGGGCTATTAATGTCCGGCATCATGCTGGGATTCCTGCGAGCTAACCATCCAACCTTTGGCTATATCCCGCAAGGCGCGCTGAATATGGTGAAAGAGTTTGGCTTAATGGTATTTATGGCGGGAGTCGGGTTAAGTGCAGGTGCAGGTATTGACCACGGTCTGGGTGCTGTGGGTGGGCAAATGTTGATTTCTGGCCTGATCGTCAGCCTGGTGCCCGTAGTGATTTGTTTCCTGTTTGGTGCTTATGTGTTGCGCATGAACCGTGCATTACTGTTTGGTGCCATTATGGGTGCACGTACTTGCGCCCCAGCAATGGAAATCATCAGCGATACCGCGCGCAGTAACATCCCTGCTCTTGGTTACGCCGGCACCTATGCTATTGCTAACGTATTGTTAACCTTGGCTGGCTCACTCATCGTGGTGCTGTGGCCGGGGATAGCCGGCTGACAGTGAAACAACATAAATGCGTTAGGACAAAATATTTTGATAATTTTTATCATCAAGCAGAACTTTTCGATGGGTCAATAGTCTTAATTAATGCCACTGCTTTTCTTTGATGTCCCCATTTTGTGGAGCCCGATAATCCCGCCTTTTAGGTTCAAGATTATCGGGTTTTTTGTTGCCTGAAAAGCACACTGCTGAACAAAATGTTCCCGCCCTATCGCCTCAACCACCGTGATGAGGCTTGCCCTGCGAGCCAATTATGTTGGTCGGTAACGGTTGACGGCAGCGTCACCCGTTTGATTGAGTTAGTCTGTCTATGATGTGATTGCAGAGCATGTAATATGCCTCAGCACAGAAATGCATAGAGCAAAATCATAATATAGGTAAATCAATTGAATGTGATTGATAGAAATTGAACAATATTGATGGGATTCAGCTTATCGAATGCGGGATAATCAGCATGCAAACATCGCGTGTTTTCAATGTATGAGGCGAGATAAATACGAGCCTGTCCATAATTCTGTGTAACTGCCAACGTATTAAAGATGACCGTCTAAGCGGTCACCGAACTCGATAATAAAACGACTCATTGCCAACCG
>NZ_JBNNGK010000014.1:0-95449 GCF_050268245.1 Serratia sp. NPDC078593
TGCTTTAAGTTTCTTTTCGTCCATAATTTGCCTGTCTCCATTGTCAGGAAGAACATATCAAAAACAGGCAATTACACAATTTAAATTACAGTCTCGATGCGTGTAAGGGGAGTTCGTCAATAAGTCTTCATGTTAATACCGTAATGGATTCATTCTCGTTCGAGAATGAACGCTCCACCATCAGCGGCTTGCTGCTGAACAAAGTCCCATTTAGCAACAAAAGGCGCTATATCAATCTGAACGAGGGCATAAAATAGTTTCTGGTACCAAAACACCCACTCTTTTCGTTTTAAAGTCCCCATTGTATTAGGACGAGCTTCATCGCTTATTCTGCTTGTCAGATGAGCAGAGTCTCTTGGGCGAATTTCATCTTCAATAACGGTTTCTAAAGAGCGAAACTGGCCCTCAACGCGGCTGCGAATCTCGTAGATTTCATCCCATGTATCGAGTTTGTCCAATAACGTACCGTCCTGAGTATTCCAATTGACTGTGATGGTAGGTTCTGGATCGCGTAAGTTATCAATTGCAATATCAATTAAGTTCTTCGCTTCTTCGTTGTAGGGGTAAAATGCTAATCGATCCGTTCCATCCTTATGTCTAAACAGATCTTTTGCCTTTTTTGCATCCTGATTACACACGTCGCACAGTGGTACGAGGTTATCTGGGTGGACTGCAAAAATGGGATACTTTGATTTGCATAGCTGGTGATCATAGTCTGCGCGCCACTGATCACCGTCTGGTATTCCTGCTCTAAAGGCTGAGAGCTCTTTCATTCCGCATGCTTTGCAGATATTGCCATTAACCGCCTGCTCACGGTAAACATTGAAATGACCCGTGATGTTTAAGCCACCAGATGCCCTAATAACGGGCTCTAAACCTTTTGTTGAGCAATAGAGATGAGTACACAATGACTTGAGGGCTTCCTGGCAAGGCTCGTTCATAAAATCGAACAGATTTCTTTGCGGATTTTCAAAGAATATTTGAAGATCTTGGTTGTCTCTCATCACCTCAAATAATTGCTGTTTTTTATCATTACCAGCAGCTTGCAGTTTGTTAAATAGTGTTTTAAATTTCTCACGAGTCGGAGTATTCGCCCAACAAGCATCCCCAATAGCGCCTTGAGTAAAAAGTACTCGATCAAAGGCATTGGTATTAACTAATTGCTCGAGAAAGTGTAAAAGCTCTTCATTGAGCAATCTAAATACTTCAAATTTAGGCGTATTGGCGGCTAAACGAAATAACATTACTGACTTAACTTCCTTATTAAATACGCTTTTTCGGCTGACAGACCAAGGTTTGCTTCAATCCATTTTCTGGCATGGTCATTGCCTTGCTTTAGCTGCTCTCGAATTTCATCAATCACGCTTTGTGAGATCAGTGAGCGCAGGTCAAATAAGTCTTTAATCAACACATCAAAGGACGCGCCGTAGGTTTCATTCTGCGCGACTTTCATATCAATCAAGCCATTATCGTTTCGGCGGAACTGGTACACATTATTTCGCTTTAACGAGGAGACCATAAATGGCGAGTGCGTTGAAATAAATAGCTGTGCCTTTTCATTGTCCACACCTATCGCGCTTTCAACAAACGAGTGAAAGTGGGTACGCCAAGATGGGTTGAGGTGGGTTTCAGGTTCATCAAGTAAAAACAACGCCCTGCTATCTTTGTAGATTGAAGCCATAGACAAAATCTGAATAAGTTGGGCTTCACCGTCAGACAAATCATCAAATTCAATGCATTGCTGGCCATCCGTTAACTTGAGAGACAGAACATGAATGGGCGACTTCCACTTCTGTGGTCTTTTTGCCGAACGGTCGAAATTGTCTTGTCTCAATTGTCGCTTGGTTTCGCCCTGCCAAAAGTCCGCCGCCAGCAGTTGTAAACGGTAAAGCTTTTCAAACAACACTTGTGGCGTAAAAAAACTGTCTTCCAAAATGTGTTGAACACGGCTATCGCTAAAATCTATGGTGATTTCACCCGCTAAATAATCCAACTCAAACTGGTTGAAAAACTCTTGTGAGGTTTTGCTCACTATCGGCAACGCTTCAAAGTTACATGAGGATATATTAGCTAAACATGCGATCAATTTAGCTACATCTAACAAAGCCCCTGCATCATGCGTGAACTTACGTAAGTCATAACGTAGCTTCACCGAGTGAATTTTATTGAAGCGTTGTTTTCCTTGCCATATAGCCTTCTGCTCTGCATCTGACATCATTCCCATACTTGCTAGCATTAGCGCTGTCGTATCTTGATCAAAATACTTAAGACGTGGCAATGCCGTTGGTCTTAAACCAATGTTAGCGTTGTCAGATAGTGATGATTCTTTAGGTAAAATCGGAAACAGCGCAGGGTGACGAGTTTGGTAATAGTAGTAGGCTTCGTTGAACTGCCGATCAATCAATTCAATATCCGTTTCTGTCAGGTACTTACCTTTTTCATTTCTCGCCCGATTAATCACCAATAAGCGCTGTTCCCATTGGCGCTTTACATTCATCACATCCAGATATTGAATCGCATTTTTCATAAAGGCGCGTTGTAGGTTTTCATTTAAACCGGACGAATAACCTATGATCTGACTTGGCAGAATTTCTTCTTCAATACCTGAATATTCGCGAGCCTTGATATCAACTAAGGTGCCATCACGATAAAGGGTCACAACACCCGTTTGGTCAATTTGAACAGAATAGGTACTAGCGTGTTTTTCTGAGTCATAAGCTTGATTGGTATAACGAAGCGTAATCGCGAGATTTGAGAACCAGTTACGGCACTTGAAATCACTGCGTAGAAAGCGTTCTAAATAACCAAAGCTTTCCGCAATCAGTTCCAATAGTTGCGATTTACCCGAGCCATTAAGACCGATAAAGGCAATGATGTTGCCCTGTGCGGCATCAAAGCTAAAGGTTTGATCCCTCAAACCTTTGTATTGCCCGTTTAGAGTCAGTGACAGCAGACGCATCAGACCCTTTTCCTTGCCGCTGTTTTCTTATTAGTCTGCTTTTTTAGCGCCTCACGTTCTGCCTTAATCTTCTCCAGCAATGCCTCGGCGCTGTTTTCACCGCTGATTAAATTCGGGTTGGCGGCGCGCCAGTCGGCTGTGAGTTCGCCACGGAAAGCCTTGGCTAAAATAGCTTGGGTCAGGTTGTTAACGCGCTCTAATGCTGCATTAGCTTTTTGCTCGATGTTGTCGGCCAAGGCGAATAATTCTTCGACATGGCGGACGATTTGGGTTTGTTCTTCATAGGGAGGCAATGGAAACTCCAACGATTGAACAAATGATTTGTTTAGAGCCTGTTGATTGTTACCACCACCAACTCTTCGGGTTTCTTCATACTGCTTAGTTAAATAGAAATATAAGTACTCAGATACAACAAAGCCTTCAGGAACTCGTAAGGCTGCTGTATTTTGGTTGTGACAGGCTTCTATATCAAGGATTGCTACTTGTCCCCTAGTTTTTCCCTGACCGATCATTGCTAACATCACAGTTCCGCGAGGGTGAATTGATGTCGAAGTATTTTTAAGTCCAAGCTCTGTAATTTTTTCTTTGGTTTTCACTATGCGACAAAAAGCAACCTCTGAACTGCTTACCCAAGGTAAATCCCCATTCCAGTAAGCTTCGACGTTACGACTAGGTGTTGCACCTACAAAAACATCAAAAACATATCCAAGCTTTGTACTAAGCCAACTCGGCGGTATGTCAGCATGCGATGCGGTTTCTATTAACTTTAGACTTTGACGTTTTTTGCTAATTTCTTGGTACCTTAAAACCCAATAGTATTCGATGTCGGCTAATGATAACGCTTTTTGTGAAGGATTTCCTTCCCGCCATTCCTCCGTCAGCTTCCCACTCACAGCTGCCGAGAGGACGGATTGGCGGAAGGTTTTTAGGATCTCGGGGATGCGCTCAAGGCGGGCTTTGGTGTTTTCCACTTGTGCCAGCAGGGTGTCGAGTTTATTGGCGATAACTTTTTGTTCGGCTAGAGGGGGGAGTGGCGAACAAATACTAAGAATATCTTTTGTACTTACATTTAACTGTGCAGCCCCCTTTGCTGTATTTAGAATAGCTTCAAATGTACTTTTTGTTTTAATAGAGTAATACGCAAAGCGTCTTTCAATTTCGTTACAAATTACTCTTGCGACTCGTTGATTGAGAACAGCAGGAAGCTGACTTTCTTGTATTACCGCAACACGACCTACGTTTCCGGTCAAGGAAACTAATATATCTTCTGGGTATAATTCAAAAGGACTATTTTTTAGTTCGCTTAAATCAATGTAAGCCGGATTGTGTAGCGATACTTTGCCATCTTGAACATTACCAATCCTTATTACAAATGCACCAATATCTACATACGAGCTACTTTTGTACGCAAAGCCATTTTGCAGATCCAATACATCAGAAAAAGGGGCTCTAGCCCAACCCTTAGGCAAATTAACGTCACTCATCAGTTCGCCCCTTCCAACGCTTTCAACAACCCATCCAGCTCACTCAACGCCGCTTGTAATTCCTCTTTTGCCGCCTGCGCCAATACCGCAGGTTCCGGCAAATCTGCAGCATCGACGCTGTCTTTGTCTTTCAGCCAGCTAATATCCAGCGAATCGCCTTTGGTGTTGGCAATCCACTCGCGGCTAAAGCAACGCCAGCGGGAATGCGCCAGGCGTTCGTCAACGCCCTGATTTTCTTCCACCGTGTCTTTGTCTATGTCAATCTCTTGTGAGCCAAAGCTGTATTCACCTTCAATACGCTTGCTGGTACCGTCGGGGTTATCACCAAACACGTTCTCAAACGCGCCCAAGTGTGGGTCTGCGCCAAAATCTTCTGGCAAAAAGCCAATGCCGGCATTGCCAAACGGGGTACGTTTACCAAAGCTGGGCATATTGGTGCGCAGGTCATAAACCCACACGTTTTGCGTGCAGTTTTCACTTTGGTGCTTGTCAGTCACGCTGCCTTTGGTAAAAAACAGCACGTTAGTTTTTACACCCTGAGCGTAAAAAATACCGGTAGGCAGGCGCAAGATAGTGTGCAGATTGCACTTGTTCATCAGGTCGCGGCGCACGTCGGTGCCTATGCCTGCTTCAAACAATACGTTATCCGGCAATACTACAGCGGCGCGACCACCGGGTTTCAGGTTGCGATAGATGTGCTGCAAAAACGCCAGTTGTTTGTTGCTGGTCTTAAACGTTAGATCATCGCGGGTGTTGGACGCTTCGCCACCTTTACTGGTGCCAAACGGTGGATTGGCCAGAATAATGTCGGCTTGTTTTAACGCTTTACCCGCGTCGCCTAAGGCGTTGCCCAAATGCACCACACCTTCATCATCACCCTCCATGCCATGCAGTAAGCAGTTCATTAAGGCTAAACGGCGGGTATTGGGTACCAGTTCGATACCGACAAAGGCTTTGTTCTTCTGGAAGGCGGCGTCTTTGGCGCTTAAATCCATATAGTTGTCGGTGTGATCGCGCATATATTGGTCGGCAGCGACCAAGAAGCCTGCGGTACCGGCTGCGGGGTCTTGAATCACTTCGCCAATTTGTGGCTTGATGCAGCGCACCATGCTGTTAATCAGCGCGCGCGGGGTGAAGTACTGGCCCGCACCGGACTTAGTTTCAGACGCGTTTTTCTCCAGCAGGCCTTCGTACAAATCGCCCAGCCCGTCTTTCTGCGCGCTGAACCAGTCGATCTGGTCGAGGGTTTTGATCATTTGCTCTAAATGACGTGGTTCGCGCAGGCGAGTTTGGGCATCGGCATAAATCGCGCTGATCAGCGGGTCGCCGTGTACCAGCTTGCCATCAGCATCTTTGCCTGTGGATAAACTAAGCAGAATACGTTTGTAGTCGTTCAGCAGATTGATGCCTGACTTAGCGTTGATATCCGTCCAACGGCACCCTTCTGGCAGCGGGTGCGTCTTTAACGTGCCGGCTTCGGTGTTTTCGTGCACCATTTTAATAAACAGCAGCAGCACTAGCTCGGTGACATAATCGCTGTAGTTGATACCGTCATCACGCAAGACGTCACACAGGTTCCAGAGTTTTTGCACAATGTCGTTGTTGGTCATGGTGTTCTCTTATTTAAACATTCATTCTTACCCTTCCTACTTGAAGCGGCAGCGGTGTTGGCTACGTTCACTCACTTGCCGCCTACCTGCAACTCCACGTAGTTTGGGTACTTTAGCTGTGTGCGATTAATAATTGGCACAGCGGTTGGTTGATGTAGTAATTGGCACGGCCGACTTTTTGTTTCACTAAAAAGCCGTGCTCGACCAGTTGTTCTAAATACTTGGTGGCGGTGATACGTGTGACCCCGATCTCTTCGACAATAAAGTCAATTTTGGTGTAGGGGTGGTTAAACAGGTTATTGAGTAAATCTTGGCTATAGAGTTTGGGTAGTTGCTCACGAATACCGTGTTTGACATTCGCCATCATGGTTTTCATTTCGGTGATCAGAGAAAGGGTATTTTGCGCGGTATCGATAATGCTATCGAGCATAAACAGTAGCCAAGGTTGCCAATTGCCGGTATCACGTACGGCTTGTAAGTTGGCGTAGTAGTCTGCTTTGTGATGAATAATGAAACGGCTTAAGTACAACACCGGTAAATTGAGCAGATCTTTGGTGACCAGGTACAGAATATTGATGATACGCCCGGTACGGCCATTGCCATCGTAAAATGGATGAATACTTTCAAACTGGTGGTGGATAATGGCCATTTTTACCAGTGGATCGGCATCGCACAGTTCATCGTTGTTGATAAACTGCACCAGGTTGTCCATCAACCTGGCGATCTCGTCGGCATGTTGTGGTGGTGTATACACCACCTCGCCGGTACGGGCATTTTTCAGGTCAGTCCCCGGTAGTTTACGTAGTCCTGCTGTGTTGTGCTCAAGGTTCTGCTGAATGGCGAGAATATCGCTCAAGCGAATGAGCCTACTTTGCCGCGCGTTCTGAAAGCCTTGTTTTAATGCAAAGGCGTAATCTTGTACTTCTTTAGTCGCGGGGTTGGTAATGGCCTCTTCAAAGAGGTTGGCTTTGTAGAGTTCATCATGGGTGGTGACGATGTTTTCAACTTCAGAGCTGTCTTTTGCCTCTTGCAGGGCCAGGGTATTGATTAAAATTGCCTCATTGGGAATGCTTGCCGCCACACCTTTTAGTTCGGCCAAATAGCGATGCGCTTCAGCCGTTTTTTTGAGTACCGCACGGGTTTCCCATTGTTCAATGTTGGCCAGTGGTAATGGTGCAATGGGTGTAGGCATAGCTAAATTTCTTCCTTTTTTATACTCGACGACAAGTTAATGTATAAAAATCCTCATATATTATACACGTTTCGTATCTAATATATATTTTTTTCATTTATTTATATATTTTAACGCTACGCACTTTTCGGTGACCAAATGGCATCGCTGAGTTCATCCAATACGGTATTGAGTTGATTGCCAAGTACTTTGTTCAGTTGTTTGGCGCCGCCTTGCTCGGCAAAGCGGTTGTTCACGAAATCATGGTCTATGATGACTTCGTGTATGAGTTGTTTTGCCAGGCGTTCGAGCCATTTGCGCTGCGCGGGCAACCAGTTATGGCTTTGATAGATGCGCTGCATAGCCTGGGCGACTCGCTGCTCAAATGGAACCAGTGGTTCGCCTAGGGCGGCTCGGCGAATATGGCCGATGATGCTGGCGGCAATATCCTGATTGGTTTGGTTACGCACAGCGCTTTGCAGTTTGACCTCAGAGTAGCCGGCACCATCCAGCAGGAGCTTGAGCGCTTTTAACTGTTCGCGGGTCAGATCGCGTGGCTTATTCACCACAACGGACAGGGCGGCGCTTTGGTTGAGTTGCGCTTTGATGAATTGATTGAAGCTGTCTAAGTAATCTTCGGGCTTTTGGTGAACGCCGTAGCTCTGGGTGCGTTCACGGAGCTCATCGAAGTGTTCGGAAATCACCGGTTGGCGCTCACTGCCCAGTAACTGATTCACTTCGGCCAATTGGCTCAACAGGCCGCTGTGCTGAGTGATAAAGTCCGCCGCTTGCTTGGGCCCAAGCTTATGTAGATGTTTATGCAGATTTTTAGGCTCCACCCCCCATAAGTCATGCAGCTCATTAAGCTTTTGTTGCAACGCCGGTTTGTTTGCAGCCCTTTTTTCTGCTTTACGCAGCACACGCATGACCTTTTGGCTGAGCTGGCTGAGTACCACATCCGCATGACTTTGTTCCGGTGTATCACCGGGTGTTTGGAGTGCACGCTCCAACTGTTCCGGGTTGGTGATTTCACCAACCAATTGTTCCAGTGTGATGTTGGGGTCTTTCACCAGTGGTTTCATGGTGTTGACGTCAACGAGTGTCGCGTAAATATCTACAGGGTCGTAGATGCGAAAGACGGTTTTGCCGATTTCATCGCAGCGGCGTGTGGCACGACCCATCATTTGCTCGTACAAAATCCGCGATTTTACTCGGCGCATAAACACCAGATTACAGATTTTAGGCACGTCGATACCCGTAGTGAGCAGATCAACGGTAATGGCGATATTTGGATAGCGTTCGTTTTTATACTGGCGGATCAGTTGTTCTACTTTATCACTCTGACCGGTGATTTTGGCCACCGCGGCCTGATGATATTCACCGTTGTAGAGTGCTTTGAAGGCGTCATCCAGTAAGCGCTTGACCATGTCGGCGTGCAGATCGGTGGCGCAGAAAATGAGGGTTTTCTCGTCGCCGAAGGGGTCGAGCTCCAGAACCAGCTGTTCGCAGATCACGCGATTGAAGTTTTCGTTGATGACCCGACGGTTGAAGGCATCCACCTCAAAATTAAGTTCATCATCTAGTTCTGCGCTGTGTACTTCGCCAGTGTGGGTGTTGATGGCACTGACCTTTTCGCCCTTGGCAAAGGTAATGCCGTTCTGGGTGAGCAGGGTTTCGAAGCGGATGGGCGGTTCGTGGTCAATCAACCAGTCATCGGCTACAGCTTCCCGGTAGGAGTAGGTATAAACCGGTTTGCCGAAGATTTCACTGGTGTGTTTTGCCGGTGTAGCGGTTAAGCCGATTTTTACGGCATCAAAATAGTCCAGTACCCGGCGATAGCTGGAAAGATATTGACTAGTATCGCGGGTAGCCAGCTCGCCTTCGGTCATTTCTTGATCCAAGGTATAACCCCGGTGAGCTTCATCGATGATGATACAGTCGAATTGATCTACGGTTGGCGGGTTGTCGCTCATAAAGATCCGCTTCACCATGGCTTGTACCGTTGCTACCTGAACACGTGTTTCGGCTTCGGCGGCCATATCGCCAAGTTCTGCCACATTGTAGATTTTGGATAATGTGTGGTTTTGTTCCAGTGGCGCTTCGTTAAAGGTGTCGATCGCTTGCTGGCCCAGCGCAGTGCGATCGACCAGAAATAAAATACGCTTAAAGCGCTCGGCTTTCAGGAAACGGTACATTAAGCCAATGATGGTGCGGGTTTTACCTGTGCCGGTTGCCATAGCCAAAAGCGCACTGCGTATTTCTCTGGCTAATGTGTTTTCTACAGCGATGATGGCATTTTGCTGATAATCACGTAATTTTAGATAGCCAAATGGCTCTGCGCTGAGCTTTTGCTGGGCGGCTTCCTTGCTGCGTTTGAGCAGGTCAAGCAAACCTTCAGGTGTGTGGAAGGATGGTAGTGCGCGCTTGGTGTTGGCCGGGTCACGTACATCACGAAACCAGGTACCGGATTGTTCCGCTAGTTGCGGCACATATGGGCGACCGTTACAGGAATAAACGAAGGGCACTTTATAATGACCATCGTTTTCATCTGGCCAAGCAATGGTCAACCCTGCTAGCACCCATGCGTCTTGCATTGGTGGTGTTAGATGAAAGCCCTTACTGTAGCGCTCCGCTTGCGGGATTTTCCCGGCGACGTTGGTATTCTCTTTTTTTGCCTCGACGACGGCGATGGGGGTGAGGCCAGCAAACAATACGTAATCTGCTCTGCCTTGCTGACCGTTATGTTCCGTTGGCCATTCGGCAATGGCGATGTTTTGCCCTTTTTCTGGCTTTGTACCCTTTTTGAAGGTGAGGGCTTCACTATCGGCTTGCCAGCCTGCCTCTGTTAATTGCTGATCAATCAGAATGCGGGTCAAGGCTTCATCTAACACAATGTGTTGTGTTGCTGCCTGAGTGTTGCGGTTTAGCCGTTGGCGCTGTGAAGTCCGCGCTTTTTCATCCTGCTTGGCGAGTTGCACCTGAAGTGCTTTGATGCGGGTTTCGTAGTCTTGTTGTTGTTGATTCAATGCCTGTTCGTGGTCGGCTGCTTGCTGAACCAACGCGCGGGTTTCTTCATCCATCGCATGGGCCAGTGCCTCGTATTCACCTCTTTCTTTGGCGATCAGTTCATTGAGCTGCTGGCTTGAGCCGAGATCGAGGTTAGCTTGCTGTAATTCATTCTTGAGCTGGGTGATCTCGCTTTGCAGTTTGCGCAGTTGTTCACTGGGGTCTGTAGGCGCAATGAACGGGCCGGGTTTGAACTGGGTTCCGGCTTTACCAAAAGATTGATGAAACCAGATTGCCAGCTTGCGTGCGACAACCAGACCGTTGATGGCTTCTTTATGCCGGGTTTTAAACTGGTGCGTGGCCTTATTGCCTTCTACTCGTAGCGTATGGAACAGCTCCCTTACCACCGGTTCCAGCTTCAATTCGCGGTTGATCTTGTAGAGCAGGTCGGCCTGTGTGGTTTGTTTGTCGAATGCTACTCCCACCATGGCTGCAATGTGTTGAGCCAGTGCTTCTCCTAATTGGCGAAGCTTAATCAGGGTTGTATTTGGGTCGCTGGCAAAGGCACGCTCCGCTGACAGGGTTAGTTCAATGAATAGAGGATCATGTTCTGCAAGGAACCCAAAATTGCTGGCTTGGTTGGCTGATATCATGACTCAGAAACTCCATTTCACTTATTGAAAGGCGCGGCTGGGCGAACTTCCCGGCATTCACTTCAAAAGGTCACCTAACTGGCAATAGAACACTTCACAAACCTATCGAAGGCTGCCAAAACAAGCTTTGCGCTGTCTCTTTATCGCGTAAAGACACCGTGCCCGGTGCTCTAGCTACACCGGCAGTACGCATTTGGCGTTTCCCCATGATGTGGGCGAGCCGGCAGCGGATCATGATTGTGGCTATAGTTGATAGCTTTGAGCATAGGAATAACACAGGAGAATACCACGACTGACATAGCATTTTGCGAGTTGATGTTGAGTTTTGTCGTTTTCACGGCGCTTTGGGATTTTGTGCTGATTGATAACGACAACGTGCAATAGCAGAGCATCAAGTTGGCTCGGCTTTGCTGCATTCGCACCATCAAAAAATGGGGGAGTACCGTCTTGCTTGGTTAACGATAGCGAGAAAATACTCCCCAACTTGCGATCCCTCATAACCCAAAAAAGATGAGCGTTTCACAACCTGCCAGCTTTCAATGATAATTATCGTGTTAGATAGCGAGCTCGAAACGCTAATGACATCACTCGATGTTCTGAATCTGTTCGCGCATCTGTTCGATCAGCACTTTCAGCTCAATGGCGGAGGTGGTGACGTCGGCATTGATTGACTTAGAGGCCAGCGTGTTCGATTCGCGGTTAAACTCCTGCATCATAAAGTCCAGACGGCGGCCGACGGCTTCTTTCTTCTTCAGGATATTGCGCGTTTCTTTGACGTGCGCCTCTAGGCGATCCAGTTCTTCGGCGACGTCAATGCGTTGCGCCATCAGCACCAGTTCTTGCTCAAGACGGGTGTTTTCCAACTGAACCTGCGCTTCTTCCAGCTTGCTGACTAACCGCTCGCGCTGCCATTGCAGAATATTGGGCATCTGAGCACGGACTTTGGTGACTTCGGCGCTGACGCCATCCAAGCGCTGTTCGATCATCGCCTTTAGCGCGGTACCTTCGCTTTCGCGCGCGGTGATGAAGTCATCCAGCGCGCCGTCCAGCGCTTGCATCAGCTGTTCGCTGATGGCATCCAGATTTTGCTCTTGGGCCGACATGACACCAGGCCAGCGCAGGACGTCGATAGGATCAATTTCCCCTTCGTCACTTTGCATTTTTACCCAGTTGGCCGCTTCGACCAGCTGTTTAGCCAGTTTTTCGTTGAGTATCAGCGAACTTTGCGCGCTGGGATCCAGCTCAAAACGCAGGTTGCATTCCACTTTGCCGCGCGTCAGGCGGGCGCGAATGCGTTCGCGGATAACAGGTTCCAGGCTGCGGAACTGTTCTGGCAGGCGGATGTAAGTTTCTAAATAGCGTTGGTTAACGGAACGCAGCTCCCAAGCTGCGCTGCCCCAGTCGCCTTTGATTTCACGCCGGGCGTAGGCGGTCATGCTGCGGATCATTTGTGCGTACCCGTAATCAGTAAAAGATAGCGTGATTATAGCGTTGCGCGTGCGGGCAAGATAGGCATAACGTCACGAAGTCTATTTGCCAGTCACTGTGGCGCGGCTTTAGGTTGCGTCTTGAGTTGGGGAGCTGTGAATCCACCGTTATCGGCTCTGACAACGCTAAGGATGAAGGTTCCGTTGCTGCTTTGCTGCAACTCCCTTGATTTGGGGTATAATGCGCGGCCAATGATGATTGAAAGCCGGAGAAAGCCCATGCGTCCTGCAGGCAGAGCACCACAACACGTTCGCCCTTTGACATTGACCCGTCACTACACGAAACACGCTGAAGGTTCAGTGCTGGTTGAGTTTGGCGATACTAAAGTTTTGTGCACCGCCACGGTTGAAGAGGGCGTTCCGCGCTTTTTGAAAGGCCAAGGGCAAGGATGGATCACAGCGGAATACGGCATGTTGCCACGTTCTACCCACAGCCGTAATGCGCGTGAAGCCGCAAAAGGCAAGCAGGGTGGCCGCACACTGGAAATCCAGCGTTTAATCGCCCGTTCTTTGCGTGCCGCGGTAGATTTGAAAAAACTGGGTGAATTCACCATTACGCTCGATTGTGACGTGTTGCAGGCCGATGGCGGTACGCGTACCGCATCGATCACCGGCGCTTGTGTTGCGTTGGCCGACGCGTTGAATGCGTTAGTCGCGGCGGGCAAACTGAAAGCGAATCCAATGAAAGGCATGGTGGCAGCGGTTTCCGTTGGTATTGTTAACGGTGAAGCGCTCTGCGATTTGGAGTATGTAGAAGACTCCACTGCTGAAACGGACATGAACGTGGTCATGATGGAAGACGGCCGTATGATTGAGGTGCAAGGCACCGCGGAAGGCGAGCCGTTTAGTCATGACGAATTGCTGGCGTTGTTGGCATTGGCCCGAGGGGGCATCGAAACCATCTTCCAAGCGCAGAAAGCGGCGCTGGCAGACTAATTTTTAAGGCGACTGAGAAGTCGCCTTTTTTACACCCGGCGATCGGGTGCAGTATGAATCAAGACCAGACGAGGAGAAGCAGTCATGAAAGCCTATCAACGCCAGTTTATCGAGTTTGCATTGAGCAAACAGGTATTAAAGTTCGGTGAGTTCACGTTGAAGTCCGGCCGTACCAGTCCCTATTTTTTTAACGCCGGGCTGTTTAATACCGGGCGCGATCTTGCGCTGTTAGGGCGTTTTTATGCTGAGGCGCTGATGGATTCTGCGATTGATTTCGATCTGCTGTTTGGCCCTGCCTATAAAGGTATACCGATAGCCACAACGACCGCCGTGGCGTTGGCTGAGCACCATGATCGCGATGTGCCTTACTGCTTTAACCGTAAAGAAGCCAAAACGCACGGTGAGGGCGGTACGCTGGTGGGTAGCCCGTTGCAAGGCCGTGTGATGCTGGTAGATGATGTGATTACGGCAGGTACCGCGATTCGTGAATCGATGGAGATTATTAATGCGAGCGGTGCGAGTCTGTCTGGCGTGCTGATTTCACTGGATCGCCAAGAGCGTGGCCGTGGCGAAATGTCTGCGATCCAAGAGGTGGAGCGAGATTATCACTGCAAAGTGATCTCGATTGTGACGCTGAAGGATTTGATTGCCTATCTGGAAGAGAAGCCGGAAATGGCCGATCATCTGGCGGCAGTACGCGCCTATCGTGAGCAATATGGCGTTTAATCGATGGTCTGAAGACAACGCATGATTCGCCACCGCAGGTTGCGGCGTGGCATTACTATTCATCCGTCAATATCATCATGCTGGTTCGGCCGACGAATTTCGCCAAGCTGTTATGCTGTCTTCAACTCTCACGCCGGGTATCCCGGCGTTTTATACCCTTCATACTTCAAGTTGCTTGGGTGTGGGCTGCCTTCTTCCGTCCTAGTCATATAGTCGATGCTCCCATGGACTCATTCAGTTGCCGCCTACAAGCAACTCGAATTACCGTGGGTATATTATTGCAGCTGTGCCGCGAGCAGCGGCCAGCGACCATCAAAGTCTTCGGTCGGGCGATAACGGAACTCAGAGCGAACATAACGCGACAGCATGCCTTCGCAAAAGGCGAGTAGTTGGCTGGCCAGCATCGTTTCATCGACCCTAAATCCTTTGCCTTCTCGCAGTTTGCGCTCTTTCAATACCTGCCGGAGTTGCGCTTCAATGCGTTCAAACAATTGGTTGATACGGCCTTGCAGCCGATCTTGTTCAAACATCAGGGCGTGCCCGGTCATAATGCGCGTTAGCCCCGGATTGCGTTCGGCAAAGCCGAGAACCAGCAGCAAAATCAGGCGCAGGCGATTGAAGGTTTCTTTCTCATCCTGAAGAATCAAGTTGATGCGTGTTATCAGGCTGTCTTCAATAAATTCGATCAGGCTATCGAACATCCGTGTCTTGCTGGGAAAATGCCGATAAAGCGCAGCTTCAGAGACGCCGACGTTTGCAGCTAACTTCGCCGTGGTGATACGCTGGCTGCCATCGCTGGATTCCAGCATTTGGGCTAACGCCTGCAATATCTCCTCGCGCCGATTCCTTTTGGTATTTTCTTTTTCTGCCATGTCTGATTAGACCCTTGCTAAAACGGCTTAGACTGTCGAAAACCCGGCACCGGCCGCGCCAGAGAGAGGTTCTGTGCGGCTTATGTCATCGCTTTTTTACGGTGTGGGGTCAGCGGCCTTTACGACCGGTTGTTTTCGCCGCGCTGTTTGGCGGCGGCGTTGTTATTCTGGGAAACAGTGCCATAACGCAGCGCTCGCTTCGCATTGACACTGTTTCAGGCATTATTCTCTGCCTGTATACCCTTCGTCTTCGTTCTGTGTTTAATGGCGGCCAGAGTGGCCGAAACCGCCGGCACCACGTTCACTGCTGTCGAATTCTTCGACCAGATTGAATTCAGCCTGCACAACCGGGACGAACACCATCTGCGCAATACGCTCACCCGGCTCAATGGTGAATGATTTCTGACCACGATTCCACACGGAAACCATCAGTTGCCCCTGATAATCGGAATCGATCAGGCCAACCAGATTGCCGAGTACGACGCCATGTTTATGGCCCAGACCTGAACGCGGTAGGATCACCGCGGCCAGATTGGCATCAGCAATGTGAATGGCCAGCCCGGTCGGCAGCAGCGTGGTTTCTCCCGGCGCCAATTCTACCGCACTGTCCAAGCAGGCGCGCAGATCAAGACCGGCGGAGCCCGGTGTTGCATAGGTCGGTAATGGAAAATCCTGACCGATACGCGGGTCGAGAATCTTAACGTCGATTTTTTTCATCATAACGGCTGACTATCTCGTCTATTAAACGTTGGCCCAAGCGTGCTTTGTCGCTGAGCGCCAAGTGTTTCTCACCCTCAGGCCAAAAAAGATGCAGGGCATTGGAATCACTGTTGAACCCCTGACCTGCAAGCGATACATCATTAGCGCAGATGACATCCAATTTCTTTTGCGCCAATTTTTGTCGCGCGTATTCTTCCACATTCTGGGTTTCGGCGGCAAACCCTACGACAAACGGGCGGTTTTTAGTCATCGCCGCCACGCCAGCCACAATATCGGGATTTTTTACCATCTTAAGGATGATTTCATCACCCTGTTTTTTAATTTTTTCATCGGCAACCTGCTCGGCGCGGTAATCCGCCACGGCCGCGCAAGAAATAAATATATTTTGCTGTGCGGCATTATGTTGCACTGCCTGCTCCATTTCCAGCGCGCTGATAACGTCAATACGAGTGACCCGTGGTGGCGTGGGTTGCGTGACTGGCCCTGCAATGAGTGTGACCTGCGCGCCACGCGCGGCGGCGGCGGCGGCAATGGCAAAGCCCATTTTGCCGGAACTGTGATTACTGATAAAACGCACGGGATCCAGCGCCTCACGCGTTGGGCCTGCGGTAATCATAATCTTTAAATGTTGCAGATCCTGCGCGCTGGAGAAGTGGGTATTTGCCCGTTCAACGATGTCCAAGGGATCCAACATACGGCCTGGCCCTACGTCGCCACAGGCTTGACTACCGCTGTCCGGTCCCCATAGCAACATACCGCGCGTGCGCAGCGTTTGCAGGTTTGCTTGGGTCGCGGTAGCCCGGTACATCTGTTGGTTCATGGCCGGTGCAGCAGCGATAGGGGCGGGGGTTGCTAGGCAAAGGGTGGTCAAGAGATCGTTGGCCATGCCAGCAGCAACGCGAGCCAGCAGGTCGGCGGTTGCGGGAGCCAAAATCACTAAGTCGGCCCATTTTCCCAGTTCGATATGGCCCATAGCGGCTTCCGCAGCGGGATCCAGCAGATCGTCGGAAACCGGGTGGCCGGAGACCGCCTGTAACGTGAGTGGCGTGATAAACGCTTTGGCTGCGTGGGTCATCACTACACGTACGTCGGCGCCGTTGTCGCGCAGGCGGCGTACCAGTTCCGGGCATTTGTAGGCAGCGATGCCGCCGCTGATACCCAGTACAATATGTTTGCCGGAAAGTCCCGTCATCATCATTGTCCGATTGAAAACCGAAAGATTGACCATTTTAGCATAAGCGTCGGCCGGGTGAGTGTTTACCCTGAGGGTGCGTCGCGTTACATGGTTCTTTGCGTAATACTTCGCAATGTTATCAAACACCTGTCGTGACGTTATTGCTGGCGTGGCATGATTTAGCCCTGTCAGGGAGGCGGGCGATGAGTATTCAGGATATGACATCATGGCCAAGTGGGCTGGCTCCGAGGGAAAAACTGCTCCGTGATGGTGCAGCGGCGCTGTCGGATGTTGAACTACTGGCAATTTTTCTACGTACGGGGTTGCCCGGTGTGCATGTTATACAGCGGGCGGAGCAGTTATTGCAGCAATTTGGCTCACTGCATCGCTTAATTGCGGCAGATTATGGGCAATTGTGCAGTCTAAAAGGGGTCGGTGATGCGACCTATACTCAGCTTCAGGCGATTTCCGAATTGGCGTGCCGCTGTTTTTTTAATCAGCTGTCGCAGGAGAGTGCGTTGCTAAATCCGAAAGTGACGCAGCATTATTTGCAAAGTTTGCTGACACACCGTGAGCGCGAGGTGTTTTTAGTTCTATTTTTAGACAACCAACATCGGGTCATTCGCCATCAGGAGATGTTTGCTGGTACCATCAGCAGCGTCGTCGTACACCCGAGGGAAATCGTGCGCGAAGCATTGAAGACGAATGCAGCCGCCATCATTCTGGCGCATAATCACCCTTCGGGTCAGGCTGAACCCAGCCATGCCGACCGTCTGATTACTGAACAGGTGGTCAAAGCCTGTCAATTATTGGAGATCCGCGTGCTCGATCATTTGGTTATTGGCCGGGGTGAATGCGTCTCTTTCGCCGAGCGCGGATGGCTTTAGGCAAAATTTTCGCGATCCTTGAGGGATCTTTAGCTGTTCGGGACTTGAGCACTTACGCTTCAGAGCGTATACTACGCCACCTTTGAGAATCTTGGGTTTGGCGTTAAGAGCCTATCTCAGCAGGTTTCTAACCTGGTGTGTAGTTTCTGAGCTGATGACGAGAGTCTCCTCAGTATGAAGTTTGCTGAGATGGGCTCTAAAGCCTGACGAGGCGGCCATACCCTATACGAAGCTCGAGCTGATTTGATTTTTGGAGAATAGACATGTCCCGAGTCTGCCAAGTTACTGGCAAGCGCCCGGTGAGCGGTAACAACCGTTCCCACGCAATGAACGCGACCAAACGCCGTTTTCTGCCAAACCTGCACTCACACCGTTTTTGGGTTGAGGCTGAGAAGCGCTTTGTAACTCTGCGTGTATCTGCTAAAGGTATGCGTGTTATTGATAAGAAGGGTATTGAGACGGTCTTGGCCGATCTGCGTGCCCGTGGTGAGAAGTATTAAGGAACTGCATCATGGCTAAAGGTGTTCGCGAGAAGATCAAGCTGGTTTCTTCTGCTGGTACTGGTCACTTCTATACCACCACGAAGAACAAGCGTACTAAGCCGGAAAAACTGGAACTGAAGAAATTCGATCCAGTTGTCCGTCAACACGTGATCTACAAAGAAGCTAAAATTAAGTAATCATTAATTTAGTGGATTAATTAAAACCCGGCTTCGGCCGGGTTTTTGCGTTATGTCTGCAGGAGGAGCACACCATGCCTGAATTACCGGAAGTTGAAACCAGCCGTCGTGGTATCGAGCCTTATCTTGTCGGCCACAGTATTCAGTATGCGGTGGTGCGTAATGCCCGTTTGCGCTGGCCGGTTTCGGAGCAAATTCTAACGTTAAGCGATCAGCCGGTACGCAGCGTGCAGCGCCGTGCCAAATATTTGCTGATTGAACTGAATCACGGTTGGATTATTGTGCACCTTGGTATGTCTGGCAGCTTGCGTATGTTGGCCGAGGAAACCGAAGCCGGTAAGCACGACCATGTTGATTTGGTGATGAGCAACGGCATGACACTGCGCTATACCGACCCGCGTCGTTTCGGTGCCTGGCTGTGGTGTGACGATCTTGCAACCAGCAATGTATTGGTCCATTTAGGTCCAGAACCGCTGAGTGACGCGTTTAATGGCCAATACCTGTTTGATAAGTCACGTAACAAACGCACATTGATCAAGCCCTGGCTGATGGATAACAAACTGGTGGTGGGAGTTGGCAATATTTATGCCAGCGAATCACTGTTTACCGCTGGGATTTTGCCTAGCCGGCCGGCGGGGGCGTTGAGCTTGGCGGAGGCTGAATTACTGGCGCAAACCATCAAGACGGTGTTGCTGCGATCGATTGAGCAGGGCGGCACGACGCTGCGTGATTTTCTGCAATCGGACGGTAAACCGGGATATTTTGCCCAGGAATTACAGGTTTATGGTCGGGTGGGGGAACCTTGCCGAGTGTGTGGTACGCCGATAGAAAGTGCCAAGCATGGGCAGCGCAGCACCTTTTTCTGCCGCCGCTGCCAGCATTGATCAATTTGTCGCTAACTTTTCCAGCAGCGCCTGAGTGACGATATCCGGTAAGAACGGTGAAATGTCGCCGCCGTGGCGCGCCACTTCTTTAACTAATGAAGATGAAATAAACGACCACTCTTCTGACGGCATCAGAAACACGCTTTCCAGCGTTGGCATTAAATGACGATTCATATTGGCCAACTGCAATTCATATTCAAAATCCGATACCGCCCGTAGGCCGCGTACCAGGATATTGGCATTTTGATGGGCGGCAAAATGCGCCATCAACTCGCTAAAGCCAAGCACTTCCACGTTATCCAAATGCGATGTCACCTGTGTCGCCAGTGCCACGCGTTCATCTAGGGTGAACAACGGTTTTTTGCTGGGGCTGGCGGCAATAGCCAGAATCACGCGATCGAACATCAATGATGCGCGGGTTACCAAATCCAGATGGCCGTTGGTCATCGGGTCAAAAGTGCCGGGATAGATGGCTTTAGTGGTCATGTTTTACTTCTCAGCGTTGTGATGGCCGAACGCCCATAATGCGGCGTATTTGTTGAAGGTATATTGCGCGTTGACCACCGCTAACAGCAACCCTTGTTTACCGTCCAGAAAGCCAGCGCGAAGCAGCCAGGTTTTACAAAAGGCCCCTAGCGTATGGGTGAGAATGGCAGCATAACCGCAGCGCTTACCCGCTGCGTGGCGTTGGTTGGCCCACTCCTGCGCATAGTGTAGCTGTTTACGTTGGAAGGCAAAGAAATCGCGGCAGGTCAGATGCAACAAATCCCCACGCAATGGCACAATGCGGGCGTTGCCGGTGACCACTGACTCATGCACCAGATCATCGTTATAACGATAGCGTTCGCGGGCGTACAGGCGATTTACCCGATCGGGATACCAACCGCTGTGGCGCATAAAGCGGCCAAGAAACAGATTGCGGCGGCCCAGGCTGTAAACCACACTGTCATCAGCGTTATTAAGCACTTGCTCAATGGCGTTGCGCAGTTCCGGGGTAACCCGTTCATCGGCATCGATCATCAAAACATAGTCACAGCTGGCGTAGCTTTGTGCCATTTGGCGTTGTTTGCCAAAACCTTGCCAGTCGCTATTGATGAACACTTTTGCACCCAGATCGTTGGCAATGGAACGGGTTGCGTCTTGGCTACCGGCATCAAGCACGATGATTTCATCTGCCCAGTTGACCGATTGCAGGCAATCCGGCAGTAGGTCGGCCTCGTTTTTCGCGATCATCACTACCGACAGACTTTTGCGGTTGCCCATTAGTGACTCCGAGGTGGCAGATAAGGCTCCAGCAATTGCAGCAGACGCTGCAGCGCACCTTGGTTTTGATACAGGACTTCGACGGCATGGCGGCCGTAGTAACGCCGGTAGTCTTCATCCGTCAGCAGCGTCGTCACTTCTTTGACCAGTGAATCGGCGTCAGTGATGGTGATCAGCCCTTCCGCTTGTGAAAGCTTGGCGCAAATATCTTTGAAATTAAACGTATGTGGGCCCATCAGCACCGGAATCGCGTGGGCGGCGGCTTCTAATGGGTTATGCCCGCCCCGTTCGACTAGGCTCCCTCCAACGAACGCCAAATCGGCAATACCATACAGCAGCATGAGTTCGCCCATGGTGTCGCCGATCACCACTTGGGTACTGCTAGACGGTATCTCACCGCTGCTACGCGTGGTGTAACTCAACCCCGCTTTTTGCGTCAACTCTTTTGCCGTTGGGAAGCGTTCTGGGTGACGTGGTACCAGAATTAGCAGCAGGTCGGGGTGGTTTTCTAATAGTTTACGATGCGCGGCCAGCAGAATGGACTCTTCGCCCTCGTGCGTGCTGGTGGCTATCCATACCGGGCGACGGGGGGCCCATTGACGCCGCAGCGTAACGGCACGCGCCGCGAGTTCTGGCGTGACGGAAATATCAAACTTCAGGCTGCCGGTCACGGTTAGCTGTGAGCGCTTCAAACCCAATTCGATAAAGCGATCGCCATCTTCCTGATTTTGCGCGGCAATCAACGTAATACGGCGCAACATGTCACGGACGAAACCGCCAATTTTCTGGTAACCCGCCGCAGAGCGGGCAGAAAGCCGCGCATTGGCAATGACCAGTGGAATGTCGCGCTGATGCAGTGCGTTGATCATATTTGGCCAGAGCTCGGTTTCCATGATGATGACGAGTTTTGGTTTCACGTGGTCAAGGAAGCGGCGCATGGAGCCGGGCAGATCGTAGGGCAGATAAACGTGATGAACATCTTTACCGAAGGCTGACTGAACACGCTCTGAACCTGTTGGTGTCATCGTGGTCACAGTAATCGGTAAATAGGGATAGCGGTGGCGCAGCGCGCGTACTAACGGAATGGCTGCGAGTGTTTCACCGACCGAAACGGAATGCAGCATGATGCCTCCGGGCACCACTTTCCCTGCGCAGAAGCCATAGCGTTCTGCCCAGCGTTTGCGGTAGGCTGGAGCTTTGCGGCTGCGCAGCAATAAGCGGAGCCAGATCAGGGGTTGGATAAGGTAGAGTAATACCTGATATAAACGCAGCAACATTCTATCAATTTCATTTATATGGGTTATTCGGAATAGTACCATAACTGGAAGAGAAAGGCGCTAATTTGGTAACCTGGTGTGTCAGTTTCAGACGACGGGCGAGTGATTTCGCCGATAGGTTTGATATGAAAAATATTTTAATTATTCGCCGCGATAACATTGGCGATCTGGTTTGTACGACACCGTTGATTGAGGGGGTAAAAATTGCTTATCCCGATGCTAAACTTTATCTCTTAATCAATAAAATAAGCGCAGACGTTATAAAAAACAACCCGCATATCGAACATGTTTTCGTCTACAAAAAAGTAAAGCATAAAACAAAAAAGGAAACGACGCTGGGTGTGTATTTTGAACGGTTGATCATTTTTTTAAAATTACGAAAAATACGGTTTGATGTGGCCATTTTAGCTAACCCCGAACCGTGCAAATACAGTTTGCGTCTGGCGAAAATGGCTGGGGCCAAATATATCATCGGTGCCGATCTGGGGGCACCTGGCATGACGCAGCCATTCAAACCTGGCGATTTTCGTGGCACGCATCAGGTGGAGCGGACATTTAGCTATCTTTCGGCTCTCACTAAACGGCAGATACCGATTCCACCGGTACGGGTATATTTAACCGCGCAAGAGCAACAACTGGCGCAACAGCGCATACAGGCACGTTTGCCGGGGGCGAAACGAATCTGCGCGGTGCATATCAGCAGTCGCATTGCCAATCGCCGTTGGCCATTGGAGCGTTACGCCGAGATTATCCGCCGTTTAACCCACAATCCGGCTCAGTCGGTGCTGGTCTTCTGGTCGCCGCCGGGGACGCTGGCACCGGATGATATTGGCGATCAAAAACGTGCAGAGCAACTGTTGGCGCAGTGTCAGAGTGAACGCGTTGCACTCTATCCAACCGCTTCTGTTCGTGAACTGTTAGCGGCATTTGATTTATGTGATTGGGTATTATGCAGCGATGGAGGGCAAATGCATTTGGCGGCTGCACTCAATAAACATCAAGTTGTCTTCTTTGGCGATACGGATATTAATATCTGGCATCCATGGTCAGGTAAATATGAAATACTGCAAACCGAGTCTGGCGATTGTATTGATGTGAGCGTTGAGGATGTTTGGGAAAAAATAGAACGATTACTGCCGTAAAAACTACCTGCCGGCAGACGTAGCTGGCAGGTAATAAATTTTATTTTTCAATTAATGAAATGTATTTATCTAAAATACACTCGTAATCGAATTTACGATACATTTCTGGGGTAATCTGGGGCGGTGTATCCCACGCGAGCCGTAATTTTTTTGCCAATGCTGGCGCGTTCATTTCCGACATGTACTCCGCTAACTCTCCGTCCATGATTTCGGCTATACCTCCGGGGCTATTCGTACTGACAATCGGCGTGTGGCAAATTAACGCTTCAATGAGCACGGTAGGCAAACCTTCACTGTCAGAGCTAAGTGCCACTAGACGAGCCCCACGGATAACGGGCAGGGGGTTTTGAAGAAATCCTGCCAAAATCACCCGATCTTGAAGATTAAGTGCGCTAATTTTTGCTTTGATTGCCGCCGTTACCGCCTCTTCCCCTTGCCCTATCAATATCAGTTTGCCGGGCAATTGCGCCAGCGCAAAGGCTTCTAACAGGCGATCGTGACGCTTGACCTGATGAAAACGTCCGACGTGCAGAATATAGTCTTCTCCGGCAAACGGGTTAACGGCGTGAGCACGCTCAACTATTTCTGGAATATTGAAGGGATTATAGATGGTGAGTAGCTGTGCGGGCTTGATACCAACCTGCTGCAGCAGGTCTTGCCCCACGGCATCAGATACGGTGATTAACCGACGGTTTTTGTAGACCTGCTGTATTTTTCGCTGTTTTATCCAACGTCGCAGGCCGGTTTTATTCCCCAAGTATGAACGAGAAAACATCCCATGAATGCAGTGCCAAACCGGGCAGGTTTGCAGCACGGTAGAGCGAACAACGATGCGATCGGTCTTATGCAGATTAGAAATGACCAACGCTGGGCGACCGGCTTTGGCGAAAAGCGCTGGCAGTAGCCGATCAAGAGAGGCGGCTCGGCGAGAAAGCTCGGTCAATTTATGCAGCGGACCTTTTCCGCTATCTTGGTCGATAATATAATTAATCCCTGCGGGAATATCGTAATCTCGGCGGCTGCTTAAGGACAGGAGAGTGACAACGAATCCACGCTGACTCATGCCTTCAGCCAACGCCAACGTGACTTTTTCTGCGCCCCCGCCAGGTAGACCATCGATAATGAACAAAATATGTTGTTTCATACAGATAAGAGTCTTTGATAAAGGCCCAAAAGCTGTTGGGATAAATGGGTTGGGGTTTCAGACAGAATGCGTTGGCGTGCTGCTTCCCCCATTGATGACCCCTCGGCGCGGCGTGGGAGTGCGCGAATGGCTTCGGCGATCGTGATAACATCCAGTGCATCAGTCACATAACCGTTTTGTCCTGATATGATAAATTCAGCACCGCCACAGGTTGTACTGGTGATAACCGGTAAACCGCAGGACATGGCTTCCAAAATAACGTTCGGGAATGGGTCATACAGTGTGGGTAGCAACAGCGCATCAGCGGCCTGATAAAACGGTAATGTTTGTTTCTGTACGCCCATGAATCGTACGCGCTCACCGCAGCCTAGCGATTGTGCCAGCGCCCGATAACGCTTTTCCGCTTTATCTTTGCCGACAACCAGCAGGTAACTGTCGGTTGTCGCGATCGCACGGATTGCGGCCGCTAGCCCTTTACGCTCAAAGCCCGAGCCAACAAAAATCAAACAATGAGCCTGAAGCGGGATCTGATATTGCTGGCGCAACGATTGTCTGAGTTGTTCATTGGCCGGCAGGAATTTTTGGTTGTCGATGGCGTTGTAAATCACGTTGATTTTATCGGCGGGTACACCGAAATCATCAATAATTTCTTGTTTGATCATTTCTGCGTTACAGATCACCGCTTTTAACTCGGGGGCGGCGTACATCGCGCGTTCTGCACACATCACATAGCGGTGGTAATGATTGGAGAATAACCACTTGCGACGCCATACGGGCAGTAGACGCGCGCGCTGTAATAACCAGCGACGGTGAACGCCATCACCGGCACGGTAAATATCACAGCCCGCAATGCGCTCATGGCTTTGCACCAGATCGAACTTTTCTTTTTGCCAAAGCGTGCGGGCCGCTTCGGCAAAACCGCGCTCGCGGCTGATGCGGCCGAATTTCATCGGATTACATAAATGAATATGCCAGTTTGGATTGGTTGCACCCTGCCATTCACGGGTAATAACGTTCAGATCAAGGTCTTGCTGCTCCAGTGCTTCGAGCGCGCGGGAAACGAAACGTTCGGCTCCGCCATCCGGTCGATATTTTTGACGAACGATCGCCAAACGAAATGCTTTCATGAAAGCTGGCTCCGCGCGGCTTCAATCACCGCGTCTGTAGGAATAAGGTCAAGGTAGCGTTTATCGGTGCCGGTATTAATATCATCCGGATCGGGCAATGCGCCATAATCGCCAGCCCAAATTACTTGGCCGATCGCGTGCCATGGCCGCCAGAATGTGAGTTTCGATGGGCCGAAAAGCGCGATGCATGGCGTTTGCAACGCGGCGGCCATATGCATGGGCACCGAGTCGACGCCGATAAACAGGGTGGCATGATCGATCAATGCGGCTAGTTGCGGCAATGTGAGCTGCCCGGCTAACGACACGACACCTTGTGGCGGGCATTGAGATAAAATACGTTCGACCATTTGACGCTCGTTCGTCTCTGGGCCCGAACTGATGACGATGGTGTGGCCGTCGGCATGCAGTGCACTGATTGTGGCGGCCATTTTCTCTTCGCTCCAACATTTGAATAACCAGCGCGAAGTGGGTTGCACTACGATATAACTATCGCTGATATTCTGTTGTAGCAATAACCCTTCACATGTTTGCCAGTCGTGCGGCGCATAACTCATGGTAACGCGAGTATCGACGGCTTCGAGACCCAACGGTTGCAGCAGTGACAGATTTTGCTCGACCGTGTGCAGATTAACATGCTGACTGACCGGCACCAGATGTGTGTGGCAGTGACGCCATAAATAACCACGGCGTTTAGGGAAGTCAAAACCCAAGCGGATGCGTGCGCCGAGAAGGCGAGTAAGCAGTGCGCTACGCCACTGGTCGGCGAGATTCACCACGACGTCATAATGACGGGCTTGCAGTTGGCGAATCAAACGTAGCTCATGCCGGATATGGGCCAGTGTCCCCTGTTTCTTCCATTGGCGGTCTATTTCCCATACGTTTGACAGTGCTGGATTACTGGCCAGCATGTCTCGTGTTTCTTTATACAGCAACACGTCAATTTGCGCATCGGGATAGTTGGCTTTCAGCGTATTGATCACCGGCGTGGTTAGCAGCATGTCACCGTGGTGGCGCAGCTTGACGATCAAAATACGCTGTATGGATAGGGCTGGGATCTGTGCTGGCGCGTCGTTCATCATGATTCGCTATATGGGAAACCAATGGATGATTCTAAATGACGCTCTGCCATGTGGCTACTATTGCAGATCTTTCTCGTAAAGAAGTCAGGAAATGGCAGCAAAAAGGCGTCAAACTAAGTTCAATAATTTCCAAACCAGCTGGTGAAGTCATTTGCCGTGAACCGCGGAGCTGCGTAACATAATATATAACTATAGATATCAGGTGCGATATTCATGACTAAGCCGGCTTTTATCATCACTATTGATACCGAAGGCGATAACCTGTGGCAAAACCACGATCGTATTGCTACGGAAAACACCCGTTTTTTGCCGCGCTTTCAAGCGTTGTGTGAAAAATATGCCTTTAAGCCGGTTTATCTGACCAATTATGAAATGGCGGTTGACCCGCAATACGTTGAGTTTGCACGCGATGTTATTGCACGCGGTACAGGCGAGGTCGGGATGCATCTACATGCCTGGAACAGCCCGCCGTTATCGCCGCTGACCGATGATGACTGGCGGCATAAGCCGTATTTGATTGAATACCCAGCCGATCAAATTCGAGCCAAGGTCGATCACATGACCAAGCTGTTGGAGGACGCATTTCAAACCAAAATGCTCAGCCACCGTGCGGGGCGTTGGGCGTTTAATGAATATTATGCGGGCTTATTGATGGAGTACGGCTATCAGATCGATTGTTCTGTCACGCCACGCGTCAACTGGCAGTTTTCGCCGGGCAATCCGCAAGGCAGTGGTGGCACCGATTATCGTCATTTTCCGTCGCATGCCTATTTTATCGATCCAAACAATATTGCGCGTTCCGGTCAGTCCAGTCTGCTTGAGGTGCCAATGAGTATTCAGTACAAGCATTCAGGGCTGATGAATACGCTCAAACAAGGTTATGACCGGCTGCGTGGTAAACAACGTTCACCTTCGGTGCACTGGTTACGCCCGACCGGTAATAATCTCGATAAAATGCAATGGGTAGCCGAACGTTCATTGGCTCAGGGGCATGATTACGTGGAGTTTATGCTGCACTCCTCTGAATTTATGCCCGGTGGTAGCCCAACCTTTAAAAACGAACAGGATATTGAGGCGTTATACCGCGATTTGGAGCAGTTCTTTAGTTGGATACATGATGTCGCCGTTGGCAAAACTTTGGCGGAATATTACTTGGATAAAGTTAGTGCAAAATGAGAGAAAATAAGAAAGTAAAAATTGGGCTCTGTCATTTGATTCTTAACCTGTTTTTTCGGCGGGCAAAAGCTACGCCTGAAAAACAGCGCGCTTTATCTACTGTCGAGTTCGACAGTATCCTCATCTATTCCACCACGGCATTGGGCGATTACATGTTCAACTCGCCAGCGTTGCGGGCTATTCGGCAACGTTATCCTTCAGCCAGGATTACATTAGTCGCTCATTCTAAATATAAAAGCTTGTTGACCCGGCGTGATTTTTACGATGATGTCTTGTTTTGGACCAATAAGCTCAGCGATATGTTTACGTTGGTTAAACAGGCCAGGCAATGTAAACCACAATTAGCTATTTTACTGCATTCCCATCTGCCGTATGACATTGTCAGTGCCGCCATGGCCGGCTGCCAATATATTGTGCGCGATAATTATGCCAAGCCTATAGGCAAGATGCAGCACTGGTTGGCCTACGGTTTAGATGAGTTCGATGAACACGTTATTGCACGAAAAATGAAATTGGTTGCTGCTTTAGGTTGCCAAACCGATAACGTCGATATGGCATTACCCTGTTCGTATGAAAAACAGCCAAAACCAGAAGGCATCATTCGTGTTGGTTTCCAATTAGGGGCTTCGACACCTGTTCGCTGTTGGCCACCAGAATATTACGCAGCGCTGGCCAAACAATTGATCGCCAGGGATAGCGCTATTGAAATCGTGTTGATTGGTTCTGCTGAAGAAAGGGGGTTGGCAGAAGCGTTATTGCATCATTTAGATCCGACTTTGCAGCGTAATATTACCAGCTATGTGGGCAAAACCACCTTGCCGCAATTATTGGGCGTCATTGCGTCAATGGACTTACTGGTAACCGGCGATACCGGGCCATTCCATTTGGCTATTTCGTTACGCGTGCCGACATTAAGCCTGTTTGTCACCGAGGACCCGCGACGTAGCGGCCCTTATCAGGATCGTGATCAACATCAACAGATCTACTTACCGCTTAGCGATCCTCGCGTTGTTGATAGGGAAGAACCATTGAGGGCAATCTCCATCGATGATGTGTTTAGCCGAGTCGTGGGAATGTTGGGTGTTTGATAAGAAAAGAGCGCGTGAAGCGCTCTCAGACGGCTGACAAAACCCATTATTAGGCAAAGCGTGGCGGTGGGGTCATAGTGGCGTAAGCTACCGGAGCGCCCCTCGCTACTTGAGGCCCGGGTATCTCGGGCCATCAGGCGACTTCGACATCAACCTCGATACGCTTTTTTGATTCAGTTAATCGCAATATCCTTGAGGATTTTTTTGTTGCCAGTTCCATGCGTCGCGCATAATTTCCTTTAAGCCACGCTGTGCTTTCCAACCCAGTTTTTCTTCAGCCAATGCGGCATCCGCCCAGCATTCGGCAATATCACCCGGGCGGCGCGGTGCAATTTGATAAGCGACTTGACGACCAGAAGCGTGTTCAAAGGCATGAATCATTTGCAACACGGAGTAGCCTACGCCGGTACCCAAGTTGTATACGGTAATGCCTTTGCTACTACTGATATTGTCCAGCGCTTTCAGATGACCTTCGGCCAAATCCATGACGTGGATATAATCGCGTACACCGGTGCCGTCAGGGGTTGGGTAGTCATCACCAAATACCGCCAAACGCTCCAGTTTACCGATGGCAACTTGGGCGACATACGGCATCAGATTGTTAGGGATACCGTTAGGATCTTCGCCAATCAGGCCGGATTCGTGTGCGCCTACCGGATTAAAATAACGCAGGATAGTGATTGAGAATGCCGGCTCGGCGTTAGCAAAATCTTGCAGGATCTGCTCGACCATCAGCTTGGAGGTACCGTAGGGGTTAGTCGTACCCCCGACACGTGATGTTTCACGCAGGGGAACCTGCTCCGGTGTGCCGTACACGGTTGCAGAAGAGCTGAAAATAAATTGGTTAACACCTGCCTGACGCATTTCGTCGAGTAAAACCAGTGTGCCGGAGACGTTGTTTTGGTAGTACTCTAACGGTTTGACGGTTGATTCGCCCACGGCTTTCAGACCCGCAAAATGAATCACGCAAGAGATACGGTGTTTGGCAAAAATGTGTTTGAGCGCGGCTCTGTCCATCACATCATTAGGATAAAATGTGGCCTGCTTGCCGGTGATCTCTGCGACGCGTTGCAGTGAAACTGAAGAGGCATTAACCAGGTTATCAAGCACCACAACCTCTTCATTCCGTTCCAGCAAGGTGAGGACAGTATGTGAACCAATATATCCTGCACCACCCGTTACTAAAATAGCCATGGGAACTCCCCGTTTTAAATTCAATTTTTCTGCGCGTTAATCCCGATGCTGTTCAGGCCAGAGCGCTGTAGACAGAGATAGATAGCCAACATCAGGGTAAGATTAGTGACATAGCGGTGATCGATAAATAATGTATCTACTGCTCCAATCACTAAGGTGGGCAACAAAAGCAACAACAATACCGCCTTGGTATGCGAGTACTTAATGCTGGCATGAATAATGAGTAAGTAGAAAAATATCAGCGCCAAAATTCCGAGTAGGCCTTGCAATGAACCCGCTTCAATAAAGTCATTATGAAGATGAAAAGTGAGGTTACGCAAGGCTTCTGGATTGCCCCCTTCATACTGATTGATATATTGTGCTGTGATCTTGAGACGAGAGGCGGCGCTTTGCCCTTCGGGCATCTGTTCTATGGCATGAGCTCCCGCTTTCCACATACTGATCCGCGCTCCAATGGAGGAGTTACCGTCACCTTTTTGATAGTTGGCCAGTTCATTGACGCTATTAGCGAGTCGCTCTGTGGCGGTGGTAAATAAATAGTAGGTGGCCGTGGCGGAAGCCAAGAAAACGAAAAATCCTATCAGCATGTTCTTGCAGGAGAAATGGTGTTTCCTGAACAACAATAGGAGCAAGAAAATGGGATAACCTAATAACGAAGATCGCGTTTCCGTGAGTAGGATAACCCACAGGCTAAGCAGGATAACGATAGCGATGGCAAGATGTTTGTAACGCGATTGCCAGCCAGTTAAGACATAAACGGTTAACAACGACTGCAAAACATAAATATATGCTGTCATGGTAGCGACCGTATTAATTTCCAGTCTTTTTTCCGGCGATTGCTCATGAAGATATAGTGCAATGCTCGTCGCGTAAAAAAAACCAATGACTAATAAGCCTTTAGCAAATGTTATGATTTTATGATCGAGTTTTTCTCGTAAGGAACCCAGTGTAAAAATAAGTACCGCACCACATAGCAGGCGGGTTGCGCTGGTGAGATATTCCTCGTTGATTTCTAAAGACTCTAATGCGGGAAAGCGCCATAGCCAAAAAGCTTGGCTAATGCTTACGCAAAATACGGCAATTGCCGTAAGAATGACATCACGTGATAGCGTACGAGGCCTGCTGAAAATAAATGCAATAATGGCAAACAGCGTAGCCAGGTAAAACGCGTTCCGGTTAACGGTGCTATCCGTTAAGCTTGTGGATACGGCAATCACAACCAACAAAAAGGCGAGCGAGAGAGGATTGATTGTTTTTAATTTATGAAACATGAAAGGCTCTGCTCAAGATTTTTAACAAACAGTGTGTAATCGAATTGCGTATTGGCATGCTGTAACGCATTTTTGCTGAATGTCAGATATTGGCGCTGACGGATGATATTAATAATTTGTTGAGCGCACTCGTCCGGAGCCAGTACTAAAGGCGGCATCAGTTGTTGTTTGACGGCGTTGAACACATCATGTGGGAAATCAATATTGATACCTGTCAGGGCATAATATTGCTCAAATGTTAATCTCGGCTCAATGCCTATACCACATTTACCATCAGGAATAACTTCAGGCTGCCCATCTATTAAGGGGAAAATCACCGGTACCGCATGATATAAGGCCTCCAGACAGGATAAACCAAAAGACTCAGTGACAGGAGTGCTGATATAGAAATCGATACGGTTGAAAAAAGACGTTAAATCTTGTTGAAAACCAAGAAAATGAACGTGTTTTTCAAGCTTCAGTTTAGCGACTAACTTGCGTAATGCTTCTTCATCCGGCCCCTTGCCGGCAATATACAATTCTGCAGAGATGTTGTTTTTCAATAGTTCTTGCAGAGTTAGGATAGAAACACCGATTCCTTTTAAAGAAACCAAACGAGAGGCTGTACCCAGTACCACATGCGTCGTGGGTTCAACCGTTTTGGGTGTGATAGGAATTACCGGTGGTGGCACACAATTACTAACGATCTCGATGGGACAAGTCAGATTGAAACGTTCTTCCATCACACGTTTGGAGGCATAGCTGACAGCGATGCAGCCATCAACTTTCGCGAAAAAGCCTAACGTTTTATTATTTAATGGAAAACGCCAAGAGCAGCCATGATCATAATAAATGGTCTTACTGTTTCTAATCTTACGCTTCAAGTTAGGAACGAAATCCCAAAAAATCACCAGGTCTGCTTGTTGTTTTTCAATTTTTTTTAGTAATGCTAATTTACGCAGAAATACAGGCAACTTTAACGGGGCGCTATTCGTCAGGCGATTGGCAAAAACGACCGGTGTATTACCTAACCCATCGGCAATTTCTGGCGCAATGTGATTACTGATGCATAGGATGCTGTCACTGCCTGACGTTGTATTATGCAGGAACTGAAGAAAAATTTTTTCTGCACCGCCCATTTTTCCTAAGTTGATAACGTGTAACCGCTTCATGGGTATTGTTCCTGCAGCAAGGCAAATACGTCGATAGCTGAAATTGTTTTCATCGAATTATTATCAGATTTTTTGGACACCTGATTTTGCCCGTATCCGCCAATCAGCCCCGGATCGGTAGGGCCGAACAGGGTAATATTCGGACGGTCGAGCGCGGCGGTCAGGTGGCTTAGGCCAGTATCTACGGATACGACCCCGTGCGCGTTGGCTAGCACCGTGGCAATCTGTTGTAGGCTGAGCTTCGGCAACACTTCTACATGAGAGAAACCTTCCGCTAGCCGTTGTGCGCGCTGGTGTTCATGCTCAGCGCCCCAAGGGAGCTTAATCTTCAGCCCGGTCGGTTCAACCAGAGCAATCAGTTCACGCCAGTTTTCCTCCGGCCAGTGTTTTTCGTCACGCGTGGTGGCATGTAGGAACACCAAATATTGCCCGGCATCCGATTGCGGTTGATTGAGAAAACGGGCGGCAATGCCATAGTCGCCATAGGCCGCTGGTTTTGCATAGCCTAGGCTTTTAGCAAACAGTTCGCGCGTGCGTTCCACGGCATGTTGCTGCCGATCAATCTCATGGCGATGATTGTAGAACCAACTGGCGAAGGGCTCACGCGCACTCTTACAATCTTGTCCATGCTTGCTGCCTTTGGCGATACGCGTCACCAGCGCTGCACTTTTGATCAACCCTTGCGCATCGATGACGATGTCATAGTTGCGTTCCTGCACCTGACGTTTGAAATCGCAACGTTGCTGACGTGTTTCGCTGCCGAACCAGTTTTTTCGCCAACGGCGAATGGCGACGGGAATCACGCGATCGACTGCCGGATGCCAGGTCGGGATCTGGCTAAAACCCTCTTCGACGACCCAATCGAAACGGATGCCGGGAATGGCATTCATGGCGTCCGTTAGCGCAGGCAAGGTATGGAGCACATCCCCCATGGAAGAGGTTTTAACGATCAACACTTGCATGATTATTCCTCGCTGGCGGCAAGTAATGGCGTCAGCGCGTCCAACACTTGTAGGGGCTGAATGTCGATCAGACTCTGGTGATAGCCCTGATCCGCATCGCCTTTACGCACTTTATGATAGCCGCTGATGAGGCGGATAACTTTTGCCTTATCGGATAGCGGAGGCGTAAAGTCCGGACTGCTTGGGCCGTACAAGGCTATCAAAGGTTTGTTCAACGCAGCGGCAACGTGCATCAAACCAGAATCATTACTGACTACCGCTTGGCAAGAGGCAATCAAAATGACCGCTTGTTCCAGCTGGGTTTCGCCGGCTAGGTTGATACAGTAATCGCGCATCTCTTCGACCAGCGCTGCACGGATTTGTTCACCGGCTTCATGGTCTTTGGCGGAACCGAACAAAGCGACCTGATAGCCTTGTTCGATCAGCATATGTGCTAACTGAGCATAATGGTAATGTGGCCAACGCTTGGCTGGGCCGAATTCTGCACCCGGGCAAAATCCTATCGTTGGACGTTCATCGGTCAGATTGAAAGCGGAAGCGGTTTCAGCAATTTCTTCGTCGCTGACCTGCAATTGCGGCCACAGTAACGGATGCGGCAGATCTTCTGCGCGTTGAACCCGATTTTTATCGTAGGCCAGTGCCACATAGCGCTGCACCATTAACGGAAACGCGTTTTTATCCAATACGCGGAGGTCATTGAGCAGGCCGTAACGCATTTCACCACGCCAGCCACTACGCAGTGGCACATGGGCAAAGAAGGGCACCAGCGCTGATTTAAACGAGTTCGGCAACACATAAGCGCGGTCGTAGCCGGTGGCTCGCAGTTCGCGGCCCAGTCGATAACGTTCGCCGATCGCCAACGCGCCATGGCCCAATGGCATGGAGAGTGCTCGGTTGACTTCAGGCATTCGTGCCAGCAGTGGACGGCACCAGCTTGGTGCCATCACATCAATTTCTGCCGACGGGTATTCGGCCTTTAGGGTGCGGTAGAGACTTTGCGACATCATCATATCGCCAACCCAGGAAGGGCCGATAACCAGTATTTTCATACCGTGCAGATTTCCTTCAGCTTATGCAGTGCGGTTCAACCAGGCCATGTACTCTTTCACGCCTTCGGCAACGGTTTTGAATGGCGCATCGTAACCGGCTTCACGTAACTTGGTCAGATCGGCCTGCGTATAAGCCTGGTAGCGGCCTTTCAGTTTTTCTGGGAATTCGATGTATTCCACAGTGCCTTTTTGATGGTATTCCACCACGGCATCGGCTACGGCTTGGAAGGTTTCCGCACGACCCGTTCCGCAGTTGAAGATGCCAGACACGCCGCTCTTCCAGAACCACAGATTCACGGCTGCCACATCACCTACGTAGATAAAATCGCGCTTAAAGTTTTCACTGCCGGAGAACAGTTTTGGATTTTCACCCCGCTTGAGTTGGCCATCCAGATGAAACGCGACGCTGGCCATGCTGCCTTTATGGCCTTCACGTGGACCATATACGTTGAAGTAACGGAAGCCGCAGATTTGCGAATCGGCCTGCGGCATGATTTCACGCACGTATTGGTCAAACAGGAATTTAGAGTAGCCGTAAACGTTCAACGGTTGCTCATATTGACGTTCCTCGATGAAGTTCTCGGTGCGACCGCCGTAGGTCGCGGCAGAAGAGGCATACAGGAACGGAATTTCACGCTCCAGGCAGTAGTGTAATAAATCTTTGGAGTACTGATAGTTATTGTCCATCATGTACTTACCGTCCCACTCGGTGGTCGCGGAACAGGCGCCTTCGTGGAACACCGCATCAATGTCGCCAAGATCATCGCCCGCCATGATGCTGGCGATGAAATCTTCTTTATCGATATAATCGGCGATATCGAGATCGACCAGATTGACGAATTTGGTGCCGTCTTTCAGGTTGTCTACCACCATAATATCGCGATATCCGCTATCATTCAGTGCTTTAACGATATTGCTGCCGATCATACCGGCGCCGCCAGTGACGATAATCATTGGGTTTACCCCTGCTATTCTGCCTGGTGGTGCACAATGCCCCACACGATATGTCGCCTATAATAGCATTTCATACCGCAGCAAACATCGTAAGGGTTCTTATTCTCCCGTGAAGCGGGGGATAGCAGTCGTTTGCCGTGATATCTGCTGCAATTTTCATATTCTCTCCGGCGTATTCTCGTCAGTCAGGCGACAAATCAGTAAAATATGTCGGAAATGAGCCCATCCTGGAGATAACCGAATGTCCGCGTCTTTTTATCAGCAGTTGGAACAACAAATTGCCACCACCCGCGCTGAAGGATTGTTCAAAGAAGAACGTATTATTACGTCCGCACAGCAGGCCGATATCGCCGTGGCGGACGGTAGCCATGTGATCAACTTTTGCGCCAACAACTACTTGGGTTTGGCCAATCATCCGGCGATGATTGACGCCGCAAAGGCGGGTATGGACAGCCATGGTTTTGGTATGGCTTCAGTACGTTTCATTTGCGGCACGCAAGACAGCCACAAACAGCTGGAGCAAAAGTTGGCGGCGTTCCTGGGAATGGAAGATGCCATCCTCTATTCATCCTGCTTTGACGCCAACGGTGGCCTATTTGAAACCCTGTTAGGCCCTGAAGACGCCATCATTTCTGATGCGTTGAATCACGCTTCGATTATTGACGGCGTGCGTCTGTGCAAGGCCAAACGCTATCGCTATGCCAATAACAATATGGATGAGCTTGAAGCACAGCTGAAGCAGGCGAAGGCCGACGGCGCTCGCCATATCCTGATTGCCACCGATGGCGTGTTCTCGATGGATGGGGTGATTGCCAACTTGAAAGGCGTATGTGATTTAGCTGATGAATATCAGGCATTGGTGATGGTGGATGACTCCCACGCCGTCGGTTTTGTTGGTGAACAGGGGCGAGGAACACACGAATATTGCGACGTGATGGGCCGCGTCGATATCATTACCGGCACGTTGGGTAAAGCATTGGGCGGGGCTTCAGGCGGCTACACCGCAGCGAAGAAAGACGTTGTAGAATGGTTACGCCAGCGCTCGCGCCCTTATCTGTTCTCTAACTCCTTGGCACCCGCCATTGTTGCCGCGTCGATTAAAGTGCTCGAGTTGTTGGAACAGGGGGACGCGCTGCGCGAGCGTTTGTGGTCCAACGCCCGTATGTTCCGCGAAAAAATGACCGCTGCCGGGTTTACCTTGGCGGGGGCCGATCACGCCATCATCCCGGTGATGTTGGGTGACGCCAAATTGGCACAGGATTTTGCCAATGCATTGCTTAAGGAAGGCATTTACGTAACAGGTTTCTTCTATCCGGTGGTGCCGAAGGGTCAGGCGCGTATCCGAACCCAAATGTCTGCCGATCACTCACCGGAGCAAATTGAACGTGCGGTTGAAGCGTTTATTCGTATCGGTAAAGATCTTGGCGTTATTGCATAAGGTAATTCCATGAAAGCATTGTCAAAACTGAAAGCGGAAGAAGGAATTTGGATGACCGATGTGCCTCAGCCTGAGCTGGGTCACAACGATGTCATGATTAAAATTCGTAAAACCGCGATTTGCGGAACGGATGTGCATATTTATAACTGGGATGAATGGTCTCAGAAAACTATCCCGGTACCGATGGTAGTTGGTCACGAATACGTGGGCGAAGTGGTTGCCATTGGTCAGGAAGTCAAAGGGTTTAACATCGGCGATCGTGTTTCCGGTGAAGGCCACATTACCTGTGGTCATTGCCGTAACTGCCGTGGTGGTCGTACCCACCTGTGTCGTAATACCACCGGCGTAGGCGTGAACCGCCCCGGCTCTTTTGCTGAATATTTGGTGATCCCGGCGTTTAATGCTTTCAAAATCCCAGATAACATTTCTGATGAGTTAGCATCGATCTTCGATCCGTTCGGCAACGCGGTGCACACCGCACTGTCATTCGATCTGGTCGGTGAGGATGTGTTAGTTTCCGGAGCCGGGCCGATTGGCATTATGGCCGCGGCCGTCTGCAAACACGTTGGTGCGCGCCACGTGGTGATTACCGACGTGAATGAATATCGTCTGGAGCTGGCGCGTAAAATGGGCGTCACCCGAGCGGTCAACGTCAGTAAGGAAAATCTTGACGATGTGATGACAGAGCTGGGCATGACCGAAGGTTTTGACGTAGGTCTGGAGATGTCTGGCGCGCCACCGGCATTCCGTACGCTGCTCAACGCGATGAATCACGGCGGGCGAATCGCGATGCTGGGTATTCCACCTTCTGATATGTCGATAGATTGGAATCAGGTGATATTCAAAGGGCTGTTTATCAAAGGGATTTACGGCCGTGAGATGTTTGAAACCTGGTATAAAATGGCAGCGCTCATTCAGTCTGGGCTGGATCTGACACCGATCATTACTCACCGTTTCTCGATTGACGAGTTCCAGCAAGGTTTTGATGCGATGCGTTCTGGGTTGTCCGGTAAAGTGGTGCTGAGCTGGGATTGATGCCGAGCTCGCAAGAATCATGGGGTCCGGCAGGCCGGGCCTTATGATTGACGCTCTGCCGATCCCATCCAACGCTGCCACTGAGATTTGATAAATGTGACGGCCGGTGATTGTGCCAGGCTCTCAGCAATCACATTTAACGCAGTACCTGCGTTGGTTTTTTCCTTTGGCAACGTCACCTTACATTGCTTAATGCCGTTTTTGAACGGGTTGTTAGATTGTGGATGCTGCGGCTTGGCGGATGTTTCATGGTGACGGTTAACCCACTGCGTTTCATTCAACAGTGAGCTTGGCCTGACCAACACAATATCGGCTGGCAGGGTTGCCAGCATCTGCTTTAACACTTTAACGGTGGCCGGGCGCGGGTGGCCGATCGCAATAACCGAACCGTTGCGCCGTGCCAGTGCGACCGCACGATTGAACTGATGGCGAATATCGGCTTCGCTTGCGGTGTCATCCAGAAATACCCGACGTTTGATCACTTTTACACCGGTGCCAGCGGCTGCGCGGGTCGCCTGACTACTACCGATGGTCATGCTGTCGAGAAAATACAGACGGTAGTTTTCCAGTGCCTGCATCACTTTTTGCATCGCGGGCAAGCTGGATGTCATGGCGCTGCCCATATGATTATTCATGCCAACGGCGTAGGGTACATTATTGACTGAGTTGCGGATTATGCGTTGAATTTCTTCACTGCTCATTGAAGGATGGAGCGTATCGCGTTCCAACGGCTGCTTGCTGATGGGGGCCATCGGCATATGAATCAACACTTCGCGGCCTTGGTTGTGGGCGCGGGTTGCCATTAACTTTGCATGCGGTGCATTGGGCAATACCGCGACCGAAATGGCGAGAGGCATTTGCAAAACGGCATTCTCTTCATGTGGGCGATATCCCACATCATCAATAACAATTGAGAGTTTACCCGCCTGAGCGGCACAGGCTAGCAGCAGGGAGCCAATCACAATAGCGCTGCGCGTTTTGATGTAGTGCAAATCTATTTTCCCAACCACGGCAGTGGATTAACCGCCCGACCTTGGCGACGAATTTCGAAATAGAGCGAAGGCGTTCCTTGACCCCCACTGGTGCCCACTAATGCGATAGGCTGTCCGGCACGAACCTGCGCACCGACGTTAACCAAGGCGCTTTGGTTGTAGCCGTACAGGCTCATATCACCTTTACCGTGTTCAACCACGACCACCAGACCATAGCCTTGCAACCAGTCAGCCATCAGCACACGACCGTCGGCGATGGCTTTGACCTCACTGCCTTCTTTGGCTGCAATTACCATGCCCTTCCAACGTAGCTCACCTTGCTGCTGCTCGCCAAAACGGTGCAGTGTGTTGCCACGTACCGGCCAGTAATCCTGACCGTTTGGACGACCCAAGCCACCGGTGCGTGCCATCAGTGAACGTTCACTTTCGCTTGGTTTGTAACTGGAACCTGTTTTCTTCGCTTGCTGTTCTTTTTTACGAACTTGCTCACGGACGCGGGCGGCTTCACGCGCTTCTCGTTTAGCACGGGCGCGGGCTTCACGCTCAGCACGGGCGATTTTATCGCGCAGACGGGTTTCATTCTGTCGTAGCTCGTTCAGCCGTTGTTGATCTTTATCTAACGACGCTTCGAGTGCAGAGAGGTTTTTTTTGCGCGCACTGCGTGCTTGTTCCAGCTTTTGTTGCTGTGCCCGCTGTGTACTCAACAAGGCTTGTTGCTGGCTTTGCTTGGCGACCAACGTCGTCTTTTTTTCTGCCAGTTCAACACGGGTTTGCTTCAGTTCTTCGATGGTTTTCTGCCGCGCTTCATTCAGATAGCCGAAGTAAGCCAAAATGCGTTCGCTACGCTGGCTTTCTTCGCCACTTAAGATGAGTTGGACTGCGCTGTGTTGCCCTTGACGGAATGCTGCATCGAGCTGTTTGGCAAGAATATCTTGTTGTGTTGTTTGCTGTTTTTGCAGTTTGGCGATCGAGGCGTTCAAGCCAGAAATGTCTGTATCCAAAGCATTTAGCGTATTTTGGGTATCACGCAGCGTACGGCTAGCTTGCGCGATGGTTTTTTCTTGCGACTTGAGCTGTTCTTGTAACGAATTGCGCTGTTGCTGCTGCTGTTTAACCGCTTGTTCTTTCTCAGCGATACTCTGCTGGATGTCTTTGAGTTGGGTTTTATTGTCATTCGCAGCATGGCCGGATAGCGGCAACAGCAATACGCCAGCGTAAAACACGCTGGCGCACAGTGTGGTTAACGTCCGCGGCGCACCGCGTAGTGGCAGCGGTTGGCTGCCAGCGTTTGCGCTTCGGGTTACCCTTGATAGTGCAAAATACGCCTTCTCCCTCATGGAGAAGGATTATTCCACGATGAACAGCGGCTTACCAGTCATCTCTTGCGGGATTTCCATTCCCATCAACGTCAACATGGTTGGCGCGATGTCTGAAAGCTTGCCGCCATTGACTGCGGTAGCCGGCTTGCCGACGTAAATTAATGGCACCGGCAGGCTAGTATGCGCAGTGTGTGCCTGGCCCGTAGCTGGGTCACGCATTTGCTCGGCGTTACCGTGATCGGCGGTGATCAGCAATTGACCGTCGACGGCTTTTACCGCATCAACGACTTGTGCAATACAACTATCCAGCGTTTCTACCGCTTTGACTGCGGCATCGTAAATACCCGTGTGGCCGACCATATCGCCGTTCGGATAGTTGCAAATAATTGCATCGTATTTACCACTGTTGATGGCACTCAGCAGTTTGTCGGTCAGTTCTGCAGCACTCATTTCGGGCTGAAGATCGTAGGTGGCAACCTTTGGCGAGTTAATCAGCACCCGGTCTTCACCGTTGAATGGTTGTTCTACGCCACCGTTATAGAAGAAAGTGACATGCGCGTACTTTTCAGTTTCGGAGATGCGTAACTGGGTTTTGTCGTGCTTCATTAACCACTCACCGAAAGTATTGACCAGTGATGCGGGTGGATAAGCGCAGGCGGTTTTGATGTCGGCAGCGTATTCAGTCAGCATCACGAAGTCAGCGAAGGCCACCACTTTGTCGCGCGTGAAACCCGTGAAATCGGCGTCGACAAAAGCGCGGGTGATTTGCCGAGCACGGTCGGCGCGGAAGTTCATAAAGATTAATGCGTCGCCATCCTGCATTTCAGCGCTGGCTTCCCCAGCCGCTTGGATCACCGTTGGTTTAACGAATTCGTCGTTTTCATCGCGGGCATAGGCGGCCTGTAGCCCGGCCACGGCGTTGTCGGCGTGGAACTCGCCTTTAGCCTGAGTCAGCAAATCATAGGCTAACTGTACGCGATCCCATCGATTGTCGCGGTCCATGGCAAAGTAACGGCCAATGATGGAAGCAATACGGCCGGCGCCCAGTTTGGCAAACTCGTCGGTGAATCGTTTCAGGGAGGATTCAGCACTGCGCGGTGGCGTGTCGCGGCCATCGAGGAATGCATGCAGGTAAATGGCTTTGGCACCGCGTTGAGCCGCCAGTTTCACCATGGCCAGAATGTGTTCTTCATGGCTGTGTACGCCGCCCGGCGACATCAGCCCCATGATGTGGACGGCTTTACCGGCCTGTACGGCTTTGTCTACGGTTGCGGTCAGGGTTGGGTTGGCGTAGAAATCGCCGTCTTTAATCTCTTTATCCAGGCGGGTTAAATCCTGGTAAACAATACGCCCTGCACCTAAGTTGACGTGACCCACTTCCGAGTTGCCCATTTGCCCTTCTGGCAGACCGACATCCAGGCCAGACGCGGCAATCAGCGTATGTGGCTGTTGCTGCCAAAGGCGATCCATCACCGGCGTACGGGCGTTCAGGATGGCGTTATCTTGTTGCTCTTCGCGGTGGCCGTAACCGTCCAAAATCACCAGAACCATCGGTTTTTTATTGCTCGACATTATTTTAACCTCATTTTTTAGGCTTTAAGTATGCATAGCCATCTGCTCGCGCGGGATGATGGCTATGCACCCTGCAAAGCAGGGGATATTACAATGTGGCAGGATAAAAAGCGCCCAGAGAGATCAAAGTTGCGTTGAACGTTCGATAACTTTCTTCCATTGGTGCGGCATTTTATTGGTATCACTCGCAGTTTCTGCAATCACAGATGCTAATTGGCTGTAATTGCCGCAATCGGCAGGTATACTCTGGAGCCTTGACTTATTTTTCCCCTTAACTAACGGGAGTTGTTACACCCCATGCTGCAAGAAATTATGCAATTCGTTAGCAAGCATCCCATACTTAGCCTGGCTTGGGTTGCCCTGCTGGTTGCCGTGATTGTGATGACCTTCAAAAGCCGTTTCTCCAAGGTGAAAGAAATCACCCGTGGTGAAGCTACTCGCTTGATTAACAAAGAAGATGCTGTGGTGGTTGATACCCGTAGCCGCGAAGATTTCCGTAAAGGCCACATTGCCAACGCGATCAATTTGACGGCGAGCGAAATCAAAAACGGTAGCCTGGGTGAGCTGGAAAAACATAAAACTCAGCCGGTGATTGTGGTGTGCGCTAACGGTACGGCGGCGCGCGCGCCGGCAGAAGAGTTGAACAAAGCCGGTTTCGAGAACGTCACCACGCTGAAAGACGGCATTGCTGGCTGGAGCGGTGAAAATCTGCCTTTGGCGCGTGGTAAATAATTCTTTAACGTAGTAGAGGCGCTTTTCATGGCTAATATCGACATTTACACTAAAGCGACGTGTCCTTTTTGTCATCGCGCAAAGGCGTTGTTGAACAGCAAGGGCGCAGCTTTTAATGAAATCGCCATTGACGGCGACAATGTGAAGCGTGAAGAAATGATTGCACGCAGTGGGCGAACCACCGTGCCTCAAATTTTCATCGACGGCCAGCATATTGGCGGCTGCGATGATTTACATGCACTTGATGCAAGTGGTGGCTTGGATCCGTTGCTTTAAGCGGTCGGCCAGTGCAGAGTATCGATACTCTCAATAATTCGAGTAGCATCAAGGCGATAACTCCACGATGCTTCGGGAGCCTAGGTTCCATCGGGTAAGTAAAGGTAGCCAATTACGATGTTGCTTGGATTAGGACGGGTATATAAGGACGTTTAACTAAGGGTATTACACACATGTCAGAACAAAACAGCACCGAGATGGCTTTCCAGATCCAACGTATTTACACCAAAGACATCTCTTTTGAAGCTCCAAATGCACCGCAGGTTTTCCAGCAGGAATGGCAGCCAGAAGTTAAACTTGATCTGGATACCGCTTCTAGCCAACTGGCGGATGATGTGTATGAAGTTGTACTGCGCGTGACCGTGACTGCAGCACTGGGTGAAGAAACCGCATTCCTGTGTGAAGTACAACAGGCGGGTATTTTCTCCGTAGCCGGTATTGATGGTACGCAACTGGCGCATTGCCTGGGTGCATATTGCCCGAACATTCTGTTCCCTTATGCGCGCGAGTGCATCACCGCGTTGGTTTCTCGTGGTACGTTCCCACAACTGAATCTGGCACCGGTCAACTTCGATGCGCTGTTCATGAACTATCTGCAACAGCAGACCGAAGATGAAGGTGCTACACCACATCAGGATGCCTGATGAACACCGTCAATGCTTCAATGACCGTAATCGGTGCCGGCTCGTACGGCACCGCATTAGCCATTACGCTGGCGCGTAATGGCCACCCGGTGGTGCTGTGGGGTCACAACCCTGAACAGATCGCTAAACTGCAACATGAACGCCGTAATCAGGCGTTTCTTCCCGATGTGCCTTTCCCCGATACTCTCTTGCTCGATGCCGACTTAGCCAGCGCGCTAGCTGCGAGCCGTGATGTGTTGGTGGTGGTGCCAAGCCACGTTTTCGGTGACGTACTGCGTCAGTTGAAGCCGCTGTTGCGTGCCGATGCGCGCATTGTTTGGGCGACCAAAGGCTTGGAAGCAGAAACTGGCCGGCTATTGCAGGATGTGGCGCGTGAAGCTTTAGGTGATGCCATTCCGTTAGCGGTGGTTTCTGGGCCGACGTTTGCCAAAGAGTTGGCGGCAGGTTTACCGACGGCCATTGCGTTGGCAGCGACTGACGAGCAATTTGCTGAAGATTTGCAGCAATTGTTGCATTGTGGCAAAAGCTTTCGTGTCTACAGCAACCCAGACTTCATTGGGGTGCAATTGGGCGGCGCAGTGAAAAACGTGATTGCCATCGGGGCGGGGATGTCTGACGGTATCGGTTTTGGTGCCAATGCGCGCACCGCACTGATTACGCGCGGCCTAGCGGAAATGAGCCGTTTAGGTACGGCGTTAGGCGCGGATCCTTCGACATTTATGGGCATGGCTGGGCTTGGCGATTTGGTGTTAACCTGCACGGATAATCAATCTCGCAACCGTCGCTTCGGTATTATGTTGGGGCAGGGAAAAGGCGTTGAAGAAGCGCAAGATACCATCGGCCAAGTGGTTGAAGGCTATCGCAATACCAAAGAGGTATTGGCGTTGGCGCAGCGTTATGGGGTGGAGATGCCCATCACCGAACAGATTTATCAGGTGTTGTACCGTAACAAAAATGCCCGCGAAGCCGCGTTGAGCTTGTTGGGCCGTACACGGAAAGACGAAAAAAACAGTGTCTGATCTGACAAGGGTGCGATAAACGCGCTCTAACGTATCGATTAGCCTCCTTGCCTGATACGGTGAGGAGGCTTTTACCATGCAGAGAGGAAAGTGATGTCGTCAGAAGAGTTAGAACAAATCTGGAACAGTATAAAATCAGAGGCGCGAGCGCTGGCTGATTGTGAACCGATGCTGGCTAGCTTTTACCATGCGACGTTGCTTAAGCACGAAAATTTGGGCAGTGCGCTCAGTTATATTCTAGCCAACAAATTGGCTAATCCGATCATGCCCGCGATTGCTGTGCGTGAAGTGGTGGAGGAGGCTTACCGTAGCGATGTGCAGATGATCGCCTCCGCTGCGCGCGACATTCTTGCGGTGCGGCTACGCGATCCGGCGGTTGATAAGTATTCTACGCCGCTGCTGTATCTGAAAGGTTTCCATGCCTTACAAGCCTACCGTATTGGCCATTGGCTATGGTTGCAAGGTCGTCAGGCGTTGGCGATTTATTTGCAAAATCAGATCTCTGTGGCATTTGGTGTGGATATTCACCCGGCGGCGAATATCGGCTGCGGGATCATGCTGGATCACGCCACCGGTATTGTGATCGGTGAAACGGCCGTGGTGGAAAATGACGTTTCGATTTTGCAATCGGTCACGCTAGGTGGCACAGGCAAAACCTGCGGCGATCGCCATCCGAAGATTCGTGAAGGCGTCATGATCGGCGCCGGGGCGAAGATTCTCGGCAATATCGAAGTGGGCAAAGGGGCGAAAATTGGCGCAGGTTCGGTCGTGTTGCAACCGGTGCCACCGCATACCACCGCCGCTGGCGTGCCTGCGCGTATTGTCGGTCGGCCAGAAAGTGACAAACCCTCGATGGATATGGATCAATACTTCAACGGCGCCAATCATGGGTTTGAGTATGGCGACGGCATCTAGTTATCATCAGAATGCTGCATAATTCCAGGCCGCTATCTGCGGCCTTAGACTGCTGACAAAGCCCGTTATTAGGAAAAGCGTGGCTGTGGGGTCTTAGTGGCGTAAACCACCGGAGCGCCCCTCGCTACGCTAGACCCGGGTATCTCGGTTCATCAGGCGACTTCGTCATCAAGCTCGGCCTTTTGTTGTCTGAGGTCTACTGCTTGATCAACGCCCCAGCGTAATCCAATTGGCGCCAGGCTTCGTATACCACCACCGCGACAGCATTGGATAAATTCATACTACGGCTTTGTGCCTGCATTGGAATGCGGATTTTTTGTTGTGCTGGTAACGCGTCGAGAATCGTGGCTGGAAGGCCGCGAGTTTCAGGGCCAAATAACAAATAATCACCTGCCTGATAGCTTACTGCACTGTGCGCAGGGGTGCCTTTGGTGGTCAGGGCAAACACGCGTTGCGGATGTTCGCTGGCGAGAAATGCGTCGTAATTGGCGTGGCGTTTGATATGAGTGAATTCATGGTAATCCAACCCGGCGCGTCGTAGACGTTTGTCATCCCATGGGAAGCCCATTGGCTCAATCAAATGCAATTGAAACCCAGTATTGGCGCACAAACGAATAATATTGCCGGTGTTGGGTGGAATTTCAGGTTCAAATAAAACGATGTTCAGCATGTAAAAAGCCCCTCATGACGAGGGGCGCAGAATAGCAAATCTTCACAGGGTTTGTCGCGAAATGAGATGCCGGATCTGAGGTTAATGATCGCGTAATGGCTTGCGTTGATGTAACGGTAGCCACAACACCAGACGTAATCCGCCAAGCGGGCTGTCCTCGGCTTTTACCCAGCCACGGTGCTGCGTTATTGCCGCTTCAACGATCGCCAGCCCTAAGCCGGTGCCACCGGATTCGCGGTCACGTGCTTCATCGGTGCGATAAAATGGCCGGAAGATTTGCTCACGGTCTTCCGGGCTAACGCCAGGCCCATCATCGTCAACCACGATGGTAATTCCTTGATTGTCGGCGCTGAACGCCACGGCAATACGCGTGTCGGAGTAACGTAGGGCATTACGCACGATGTTTTCCAGCGCACTGTCCAAGGCACCTGCGTTACCAAATAATGTCCATGGTCCGGGCGGCGAGATGACCTCCAACTGTTTACCCATTTGTTCTGCTTCGAAACCGGCGTTGTCCAGCACATCGGCCCAAAGCTCGTTGGCCTTCAGCATTTCACGTACCAACTCGCTTTTTTGCTGCCCACGCGACAGAACGAGCAAATCGTTGATCATGGAGTCTAACCGCTGCGCTTCTGTCTCAATACGTGCTAATTCATGGCCTTCGCCGTGTCGGCGGCGCATCAGCGCGGTTGCCAATTGCAAACGGGTCAAAGGGGTGCGCAGTTCGTGAGAAATATCAGATATCAACCGCTGTTGCGCCGTCATCATACGTTCCAGGGCGCTGATCATCTGATTAAAACTGGCACCGGTAGCGAGAAACTCCTGTGGCCCCGCTTCCAGCTCTGGATGCTGCTTCAGATTGCCACGCGCCACGTCATCGGCGGCATTTTTCAATTTCCGCGCAGGTTTTGCCAGACTCCAGGCCAACCACAACAGCAAGGGTGCGCTGATCAACATGGTGACAATCAGCAGCAATAGCGGCCGATCAAACATCAAGTTGATGAAATCAGATTGTGGGCTATTGGCGGGGCGAATCAGGTACAGCTGGTAATTATCTTCACCGTCGCGCACTGAGAAGGGGCCAACCAGTTCAACGCGGCCATATTTTTTCTTTTTCGGATGATCGGCGTTATCAGATTGGCCAATGAAATTACGCACGATTTGCATTTCGTTACGTTGGGCGCCGATCACGCGGCCTTCGCTGGTCACCAAAAGCAGGCGTTGGCCAGGCGGAGCCCATTTATCGATGGCACGAAACAAGCGTCGCCACCACATCAGATCGTTCGCCGGATCCTGTTGCAACTCGGCTTCGACATGTTGTTCCAGCATCAACCCCTGTCGTTGCTCACTGTCGAGCAGCGAGGTTATTTGGCGTGAGTCGAGTTTGGGCACCATCAACACCAGCATGAGCACCAGCGCTAATGTGAACCAGAAAATGGCGAAGATGCGTGCCGTCAAACTGTTGATCATGTTACCGACACCATCAAGTAACCCCGGCCGCGCAAGGTTTTGAACCAAGGATGACCATCTTTACGATCCGGTAACTTACGCCGTAGGTTGGAGATGTGCATATCGATGGCGCGATCGAACGGTGTCAGACGTTTGCCCAACACTTCTTGGCTCAGCAACTCGCGTGATACCACTTGGCCTAGGTGTTGTGCCAGCAGGTAAAGCAGGGTGAATTCAGTACCGGTCAAATCCAGCACTTGGCCGTCAAAGCTCGCTTCTTGGCGACCGGGGTTGAGCTGTAGACCATCGACATCAAGCGTTGGGGCGCCGGTATCGACGTTGTGTTGCTGTTCGCTCCAGTTGGAGCGGCGCAGAATAGCGCGGATGCGTGCTACCAGTTCACGGTCATTGAACGGCTTAGGCAAGTAATCATCAGCCCCCAGTTCCAGACCGAGAACGCGATCGAGTTCACTACCGCGAGCGGTCAACATAATGACCGGCGTTTGGTGGTGTTGGCGCAGTTCTTTCAAGGTATCGATACCGTTTTTCTTCGGCATCATGATATCAAGCAATAGCAGATCGATAGAGCTGTCCAGCAGCGATAAAGCCTGTTCACCATCATGGGCTACGATGATAGTAAAGCCTTCCATTTCAAGCAGTTCTTTCAACAGCGAGGTCAACTCGCGGTCATCATCAACTAACAAAATTTTATTCATTGTGATTTACCTCTCAACGCAAAATACGTCATCAACTGTTGGCATTCCATGACTTTACGTAGTTTTACATGCACTGACGGATGTTTGCAGGTGCAGCAGTACACTGCTTCTCGTTGATTCGCAAAGTTGAAAGAAAGAGGAGCAAAAATGCGTAAAGTGGCCGTATTAGTTATGGCATCAACGCTGGCGTTAGTTTCTACCGCCGCTACCGCTGCCGACACTATATCGGAAATACGTCCAGCTCCTAAACATGATGCGATAAGTACACCTGGTCAGCACCATATGTTCGACGGTGTTAGCCTGACCGAACAGCAGCGCCAGCAAATGCGAGATTTGATGCATCAGGCCCGCAACGATCTGCCTGATGTCAATGTAGCTGAAATGGAAGCGATGCATAAACTGGTCACTGCAAACAAGTTTGATGAAGCCGCTGTGCATGAACAAGCGGAGAAAATGGCTCAGGAACAGGTAAAGCGCCAGATCGTCATGGCGAGAGTGCGCAACCAAATGTACAACCTGCTGACGCCACAACAAAAAAGTGTTTTAGACCAGAAACATCTGCAGCGTATGCAGCAGATGAAGCAACAGATTTCTGGTTTGCAGCAAACTTCTGCCCAGAAGTTGAGTGCGACTGAGTAGTACCCTGTTTTTCCTTGCCATAGACACCATCCCTGTCTTCCCCGCCATCATGGCGGGGCTTTTTTTGCCTGACATTCCGTTATACTGACGCCTGGAAATTTCATCGGGATTTGTTATGCAACAGCAATATGCGCGCTTGGTAAAATCCGCCGCTTTGGCTGCCACCGTTTTGGCCTCTACGTTACTGCTGATCAAAATCGTTGCTTGGTACATCACCGGCTCGGTCAGCTTGTTAGCATCGCTGGTGGATTCATTAGTCGATATCGCAGCTTCGTTGACTAACCTGTTGGTGGTTCGTTACTCATTGCAACCCGCCGACGAAGAACATTCCTTTGGTCACGGAAAAGCCGAATCGTTGGCGGCGTTAGCGCAAAGTATGTTTATTTCCGGCTCCGCGCTGTTTTTGTTTCTTACCGGCTTCCAACATCTGTATTCGCCGCAAACGCTACGCGAGCCCGGTATTGGCATAGCGGTTACCGCGGTGGCATTGCTTAGCACGCTGATTTTGGTTGCCTATCAGCGCTGGGTCGTCAGAAAAACGCGTAGTCAGGCGGTGCGCGCAGATATGCTGCATTATCAGTCAGATGTCATGATGAATGGTGCTATTCTTATCGCGCTTGGGCTAAGCTGGTACGGTTTTCAGCGTGCTGATGCGTTGTTTGCATTGGGGATTGGCGTCTACATTCTCTACAGTGCGTTGCGAATGGGTTATGAAGCGGTGCAATCGTTACTGGATCGTGCATTGCCGGATGATGAACGGCAGATGATTATTGATATCGTCTCATCATGGCCCGGTGTTAGAGGCGCGCATGATTTACGTACTCGTCAGTCTGGGCCGACGAAGTTTATTCAGTTGCACTTGGAAATGGACGATAATCTGCCGCTGGTGCAGGCGCATAATTTGGCTGAACGGGTGGAAAAAGCGTTGCTACGGCGTTTTCCTGGCGCTGATGTGATTATTCACCAGGATCCCTGCTCCGTTGTGCCTCTAAGCCGACAAGGCCATTGGGAGCTATAATCAGCACATAGCCTACGACGAGCGTTGTGTCGGGGAGGGGAAATTAGCTCCACGTGCGATGCGACTTTTTTTACCTTAATTTAGCGTGACCTGAATCAATTCAGCTGGGTGTTTTTGATATAATATTCAGCAATAAAATCCGTAAAGCGGGGTTGCTACAACCGGAGACGTGGAAGTCGCAATCGGCGAATACAAAATTCTTAAGAAATTGCATCTACAAGTTCAGAGGTAGTCATGATCAAGAAAATCGGTGTACTGACGAGTGGCGGTGACGCGCCGGGTATGAACGCTGCAATCCGTGGCGTTGTGCGCGCCGCACTTACGGAAGGTCTGGACGTTTTTGGTATCTACGACGGCTATCTTGGCTTGTACGAAGATCGTATGGAACAATTGGATCGCTATAGCGTGTCCGACATGATCAACCGTGGTGGCACCTTCTTGGGCTCAGCCCGCTTCCCGGAATTCAGAGATGAAAACGTACGTGCCAAGGCAATCGAAAACCTGAAGAAACGCGGCATTGACGCGTTAGTGGTCATTGGCGGTGACGGTTCGTACATGGGCGCCAAACGTCTGACGGAAGAAGGTTTTCCGTGCATCGGTCTGCCAGGTACCATCGATAACGATGTTGCGGGCACCGACTACACCATTGGTTATTTCACCGCGTTAGAAACGGTGGTTGAGGCGATTGACCGTCTCCGTGACACCTCTTCTTCACATCAACGTATTTCTATCGTCGAAGTGATGGGGCGTTATTGTGGCGACCTGACACTGGCCGCGGCGATTGCTGGCGGTTGCGAATTTATCGTCTTGCCGGAAATCGAGTTCAACCGCGAAGACCTGGTTTGTGAAATCAAAGCGGGCATCGCTAAAGGTAAAAAACACGCTATCGTGGCCATTACCGAGCACATCTGCGATATCGATGAGCTTGCTGCTTATATCGAGCAGGAAACTAAGCGTGAAACCCGTGCGACCGTCTTGGGGCACATTCAGCGTGGTGGTTCACCGGTAGCCTACGACCGTATTCTGGCCTCACGTATGGGCGCTTACTCCATTGAACTGCTGTTGCAAGGTTATGGCGGCCGTTGTGTGGGGATCCAGAACGAAAAAATGGTGCATCACGACATCATTGACGCGATCGAGAACATGAAGCGTCCGTTCCGCAGTGACTGGTTGGATACCGCCAAAAAATTGTACTGATCGTCTTTTGGTGTTGTGCAATGAAGGCCTCCGCTAGCGGGGGCTTTTTTACGCGTTATGTGCCTATATTCCAGAATCGTCTAGTAATAATTTTTTTATTCTTTATCTCTTCCTTCAGTTTCTGGCAGGCTTTGATGTTAAATCAACCGCTTGAGGCTGCGGTTATTATTCTGGGAGAGTAGTGATGCGTAAATGGGGTCTAGGACTTACCTTATTATTGCTGGCGGCCGGCGCGGCGGCAAAAGACAGTCAATTATTGAATGTTTCGTACGATCCGACGCGCGAGTTCTATCAAGAGTATAACGCGGCTTTCAGTAAATACTGGCAGCAACAGAGCGGTGATAAGGTGACGGTGCGTCAATCACATGGTGGCTCAGGCAAGCAGGCCACCTCTGTTATCAATGGCATTGAGGCTGACGTGGTGACGCTGGCATTGGCCTATGACATCGACGCCATTGCCGAGCGTGGGCGCATAGATAAAAAGTGGATTAAGCGCTTACCTGCTAACTCAGCACCTTACACCTCGACCATTGTTTTCCTGGTGCGTAAGGGTAACCCGAAAGGCATTCATGATTGGCCGGATTTGGTTAAACCGGGCATTTCCGTGATTACGCCTAACCCGAAAACGTCTGGTGGCGCACGTTGGAACTATCTCGCGGCTTGGGGTTTCGCTCTACATCACAACAATAACGATCAGTCCAAGGCGCAGGCGTTCGTCAAAAACCTGTATAAAAATGTTGAGGTGTTGGACTCCGGCGCGCGTGGTGCGACCAATACTTTTGTTGAGCGTGGTATCGGTGATGTGCTGATTGCGTGGGAAAACGAAGCCTTACTGGCGAAACAGGTGTTGGGTCAAGATAAGTTCGAGATTATCACCCCGAGCGAATCCATTTTGGCGGAGCCAACGGTGTCGTTAGTCGACAGAGTGGTGGATAAACGAGGAACGCGTGAAGTGGCGAATGCGTATTTGCACTATCTGTACTCACCAGAGGGGCAACTCATCGCGGCAAAACACTACTACCGGCCACGTGATGCGGCTGTTGAGGCTCAATTTGCCGAGCAGTTTCCAAAACTGAAATTGTTCACCGTGGAGGATACCTTTGGTGGTTGGGCTCATGCGCAAAAAGTGCATTTTTCCAGCGGTGGGACATTTGACGAAATCGGCAAACGCTGATTTAACGCCAAGATAAACAACCCCGGCGAGCGGGGTTTTGAGCTTGATGACGAAGTCGCCTGATGATCCGAGATACCCGGGCCTAGCGCAGCGAGGAGCGCTCCGGTGGCTTACGCCACTACGACCCCATCGACACGCTTTCCCTAATAACAAGCGTTGTCATCAACCATAAACCCCGACTAACGGGGTTTTTCAGGCTAAGCCAAAGATTATCAGGCTTTTTTAGCTTCAGCGGCTGCCTTCACGATGACGGCAAATGCGTCTGCTTTCAGTGAAGCGCCACCGACCAATGCACCGTCAATGTCCGGCTGAGCGAACAGTTCTGCTGCATTTTTATCGTTAACGGAGCCGCCGTACTGGATGATGACGTCTGCAGCCACTTCCGCGTCATGCTTAGCGATGTGGTCGCGGATAAATTTGTGCACGGCTTGTGCCTGCGCCGGGGTGGCTGATTTGCCAGTACCGATAGCCCACACTGGCTCATAGGCGATAACGGTGCCTTTCATTGCCGGAGCGCCCAGCGTTTTCAGCACGGCATCGATCTGACGAGCGCAAACTTCTTCGGTTTTACCCGCTTCGTTTTCTGCTTCGGTTTCGCCGATGCACAGCACAGGAATCAAACCGGCTTCTTTCAGCACGGCAAATTTCTCAGCGATCGCTTCATCGGTTTCTTTGTGATAAGTGCGACGCTCAGAGTGACCGATGATGATGTATTGCGCACCGACATCTTTCAGCATGTTAGCAGAAACTTCACCAGTGAACGCGCCAGACAGGTTTACGTCTACGTTCTGCGCGCCCAGCGCAATACGGCTGCCAGCCAATTGGTGTTTGGCTTGATCCAGGTACATGACCGGTGGCGCGATGGCAACGCCGCAGCCTTCTACGCTGCTCAGTTCGTTGCGTAGGCCAGCAATCAGCTCGTTGACCATATGAGTGCTGCCGTTGAGTTTCCAGTTACCCATAACTAATGGATGACGCATATATTTTCCTCCAACAAGGGAACGCGAGAGCCGAAATTAATACTGCCGAACGGGCAGTCAACCTGGCCAACAGTATAGAGATGAATAGATGAGAAGGCTTTGCTTTTTGTCATTAATACGTTTCATCATTACCCGATGCGGCCATATTACTTGGGGGATTCGGCGCATCATGCCTCAGCGTCAGGGCTCGGACAACGTCAGTTTGACCGGCTCAACGGCAAAGGTTAGCCCCTTCTTGCCGTTATCTGCCACCACGTAGCGGATTGCACCGGCCTGCTGCGAATAAAAACGCGCACCTTGGCCTTTCTTGAGCAGTGCGCTTACCCCTGTGATGCTTTTTTCGACCGTTAGTGCCGGTTCGAATTGGCGCATCAGTGCCGCCATATAGTTAATGGCAATGGCCCGCGCCGTTTTTTCCACGTTGCCCTGCAATGGCAGATAGGTAATTTGCAATGTTTTGATTTTACCGGTGCCTTTTTCCAGAGCGGTGGAAGCATAGAGGTTTTCGTTCAGCTTACTGGCAGCGCGCGTCAGCAACGGTGCATCGTCTTCAGGCGTCGCGATCGCGCGAAATTCGCCGATAGGTAATGTGGGGTTATCGCGGTTATATTTTTCGCGGAATTGCACCACCGTCAGATCGAAGGTTGGCGCCCCAGCGAGTAAATAGGGAGCCGTAGCCGCGGCATTCGCATTGGCAGACGTCTGAGCCCAAGCGCAGCTCAGCCCGGACAGCAGACAAGTGGTGAGGGTAATTCTTCTCAACATAATTCGCGATTCTGATAACAAAGCAGACTCCGATTAAAGCGATAATCGGGGGCGGTTGTCAAAGATCCCATTGGATTATCTATTGGTGGCCATCATGGCGTATTTGAGATTGCGCTGGCACCGCCGACATGGCATGACCTATGTTACACTGTCGAGCAAAATATGGGCAGGTTAACAATGCAGGATTCCATGACATTACAACAGTGGTGCTTTTCGTTCAAAGGCCGAATTGGGCGGCGTGACTTCTGGATTTGGATAGGCGTTTGGCTGGTGTTAATGGCCGCCGCGTTTACGCTTGCTAACTATGATTGGGTGGCGATTCAAACCATCGCGTTTTTCATTGTGGCCATGCTGTGGCCAACGGCAGCGGTGTTAGTTAAGCGGTTGCACGATCGCAACAAGTCTGGCTGGTGGGCGCTGTTACTGATCTTGGCGTGGATGCTAGCTGCGGGTAATTGGCACATGCTGGCACCGGTTTGGCAGTGGGGCGTCGGGCGTTTTATCCCGACGCTGATTATTGTCATGATGATGATCGATTTGGGTGCGTTCGTCGGCACGCCAGACGACAACCGTTTTGGCGCACCGCCGGAGCCGGTGAAGTTTCGCGTAGGTTGACGTTTTGTTTACCAGTAATGCTCGCTGGTCATATGTCCCGGTTTGCGGCGCAGGTGTTTGCGCATCCCGTGCCGCTCTTTCAGCATTTGCTGAGTGTCGCGCACCATTTGTGGGTTACCGCACAGCATGATATGGCTGGTCTCGGCATCAATGTTTAAGCCGATTGCCGCTTCCAGCCTTCCGTCTTCGAGCAGTGCCGGTACGCGACCGGTCAGTGAGCTGGGTGCTTCTTCACGGCTGACCACCGTTTGAATATGTAATTTGCCGTTATAGCGCTGCTGCAATTGTTGCATCAGCGGCAAATAACTTAAGTCACGCGCATAACGGGCGGCATGCACCAGTACCAATTTATTAAATCGCTCCAGTCCGTTACCTTCTTGCAGAATGGACAGATAGGGGCCGATAGCCGTGCCGGTCGCCAGCATCCATAGCGTGTCACAATCGGGTACTTCCTCCAGTACGAAGAACCCGGCGGCTTCCTTGGTGATCATGATTTCTGCGCCCGGCTGTAGTTGATTGAGTTTCGGGCTCAGTTTGCCATCCGGTACGGTGACCAGATAGAACGCCAGGTTGGAATCGCTGGGAGCGTTAACGTAGGAGTAAGCGCGCTGTATGCGTTCGCCATCAATTTCCAAGGCCAATTTAGCGAATTGCCCTGCGGTGAACGGGTCGATCGGTGCATCGACGGTGAGAGTAAACAATCCATCGGTCCATTGTTCCAGATGCGTAACTTTACCTTTAACCCATTCAGCCATACTTTAATGCTCCCGTAGTCGAATCAAATATGCGCAATGCCGCGAGCCGTAAATGGCATGCGCGGTACGTTCAATCTGGTAACCCTTACCAAGCAACCGATGAAACAGTTGCAACTCCGAATCGCAGAGGCTACTGCAGGTGTCAGCCGTTATGCCCATCGGACAGTGATTTTCTACCAATAATGCACCGTGAGGATGTTCCACCAGTTCGGTCATAAAACCATCGTGCCGCCGCAAACACACCAGCCGAGTCAATTTATCTTGGTGACTCTGTTCTTCGGCTAATTCGCTGGCGTAATGCTGGAACAGTTTTTCTTCACGGGTGCGGATCCGTTTATTCAGCTCTTCAGTGCCAAACAGCGGGTGGGTGACATCAGGCCACTCTTGGGCTAACGCCCCGCGCTGAGCGACAAACTTGGCATAGCCTTGTGGCGTCAATGACCAAAATCGTTTTGGGCGACCCACTTTGTTACGCGCCTCTTCGTAACAGACTAGCTCATGTTCTTCCAGAGATTGCAGATGTTGGCGTATTCCCATTGGCGTGATCCCCAAGCATTCTGCGAGCATCTTGGCCGAATGAGGCCCCAAGGTTTTTAACTGCAATAAAATCCGTTCTGGCGTTTTCATGAACCCAATCCCTATGGTGTTATTTTATTTCAAGTTGATGAAAAGAATTATCGATTAAATGTGAAAGCCGGGCTACTGCAAGTTTGGTTCTTATCGCTGGAAAGAAGAGACGTACAGTTTAATTTACGAGGATGGCTGGCTTTGCTGCCAGTGTGATCGCGATCAATATTTGCCGGAAGCTCGCTAAAAAAAATAGATTTGTTAGCTTATGCCGCCATAGAAGGCCGCTTGCGATGATGCATGGGCATGCATGACGCGTGAACGGCTTGGCCGAGTTAATACGTTAACGAAGATAATGAGAAAATTAGATAATTTTCACCTGCTGGTGATGTTGATTCTGTTAGTCGCCGTCGGCCAGATGGCGCAAACCATTTATGTTCCTACCATTGCTGATATTGCTCACGACTTGTCGGCGCGAACAGGTGCCGTGCAGCGGGTGATGGCGGCGTATTTGATGACCTACGGTTTATCGCAGCTCATTTATGGCCCCTTGTCCGATCGCATTGGCAGACGCCCGGTGATTCTGGCGGGCATGGTGATCTTCATGTTGGGTGCGTTGGGTGCGTTGTTGTCAAACAGTTTGACCATGCTGGTGGCTGCCAGCGCGATTCAGGGAATGGGCACCGGCGTGGCCGGAGTCATGGCGCGCACCATGCCACGTGATTTGTATGCAGGTACGGCGTTGCGTTATGCCAACAGTTTGCTGAACATGGGGATTTTAGTCAGCCCACTGCTGGCTCCGGTGATTGGCGGTGCGCTGGCGATGCTGTTTGGCTGGCGCGCTTGCTATGCTTTCTTATTGGCTTTGTGCGCTGGCGTGGCATTTTCCATGTTTCGCTGGTTGCCTGAAACGCGACCGCAGCAAACTGAAAAACGCCGCATGCTGACCAGTTTCCGGCAACTGTTGGCTGATGGCACGTTCAGTTGCTACTTGGTGATGTTGATTGGCGCACTGGCGGGGATCGCGGTATTTGAAGCCAGTTGTGGCGTGCTAATGGGTGGAGTGCTGGGGCTGAGCGGTTTGACCGTCAGTGTGTTGTTCATTCTGCCGATCCCGGCGGCGTTCTTTGGTGCGTGGTACGCTGGGCGTGATGGCAAAAGCTTCCATCAGCTGATGTGGCACGCGGTGATTAGCTGCTTGCTGGCGGGGTTGATGATGTGGATCCCGGGTTGGTTCGGGGTGATGAATATTTGGACGCTGATCGTACCGGCGGCGCTGTTCTTCTTTGGGGCGGGTATGTTATTCCCGTTGGCAACAACCGGAGCGATGGAGCCGTTTCCTTATTTGGCAGGCGCGGCCGGGGCATTAGTGGGCGGTATGCAGAATATGGGCTCTGGTCTTGCGACCTGGCTGTCTGCCATGTTGCCGCAAACTGGGCAATTTAGCCTGGGTCTGCTGATGTTCGCGATGGCGTTGCTGATCCTGTTATGTTGGTGGCCGCTATCCAATCGGATGCAGCATCAGGGGCACACCGCGTAACACACGACATGGCCAGAGCTTAATCTGGTCATGTCGTTTTCGCCGTTCTGAATGGCGTGTTACAGCAGAAACTCGTGTAGCGCCGCGTCTTTACGGTCAAGATAATGTGTTGAGCGAATGCGACGAATGGTGCGCGATTTACCGCGTATCAGCAGGGTTTCGGTGGTTGCCATGTTGCCTTTACGGCTGATGCCTTCCAGCAGATCGCCTTTGGTGATACCCGTGGCGGAGAAAATCACATTATCGTTGCGTGCCATGTCGTCCAGCAGCAGCACATTACCGGCCTCGATACCCATGCTCCGGCAGCGAGTGAGTTCTTCTTCGCCGATGCGACGATTTTCTGCGCTGTCACCCTTCACCTGATGGCGTGGCAGCAGCCGCGCTTGCATGTCGCCGTCCAGTGCGCGAATCACGGCGGCTGAAATGACCCCTTCCGGCGCGCCGCCAATGCCATACATCACATCCACTTCGCTTTCCGGCATGCACGTGAGTATCGAGGCGGCCACGTCGCCGTCGGGTATGGCGAACACTTTCACGCCCATGTGCTGCATTTGGGCAATAACGGCGTCATGGCGCGGTTTCGCCAAGGTGATGACGGTCAACTGTGACAGTGGTTTATTCAAGCAGGCGGCAATATTCTTCAGGTTTTCCGCCAGTGGCAGATTGAGATCGATAGCGCCATGCGCGGCAGGGCCGACCACCAGTTTTTCCATATACATGTCAGGAGCGTGCAGAAAGGTGCCGCGGTCGCCGACTGCCAATACCGCTAACGCATTGGACTGCCCCATGGCGGTCATGCGCGTGCCTTCGATCGGATCGACGGCGATATCTACCGCGTCGCCAAGACCCGTACCCACCTGTTCGCCGATATACAGCATGGGAGCATCATCGATTTCACCTTCGCCGATCACGATACGGCCATCAATATCCACTTTGTTGAGCATTATACGCATGGCATTGACGGCAGCGCCGTCGGCGGCGTTTTTGTCGCCACGCCCCAGCCATTGGTAGCCGGCCAGCGCAGCGGCTTCGGTCACGCGGGAAAATTCGATGGCTAATTCACGTTTCATGGCAAAACCTGTCAATGATAAAGAAAGTAGAGACCAAGTTTATCACGGTAGGGTGAAGGCGGGGGGAGCAAAAAAAAGCGTCGCCCGCAGGCAACGCTTGATGAGGGATGAGAACGCAGAGGCGCTTATTCGTGTTCTTCCCACGCTTGGGCGCGAGCAACCGCTTTCTTCCAACCGCTGTAACGGTAGTTACGTTCGGTTGTTTCAATGCTTGGGCGGAACTCACGCTCGATGACGGCTTTGCTCTTCACTTCATCCAGGTCGTTCCAATAGCCAATGGCCAGACCGGCGAGGAACGCCGCGCCCAGCGCTGTCGACTCTCGCACTTCAGGGCGCTCTACCCGCGTGCCGAGGATGTCAGATTGGAACTGCATCAGGAAGTTGTTGGCAACCGCGCCACCGTCGACACGCAGCGCTTGTAAGCGGGTATTGGCATCGGCCTGCATGGCATCCAACACGTCACGCGTCTGGTAGGCGATGGACTCCAGCGTGGCACGGATGATGTGGTTGCTATTCGCGCCGCGAGTCAGGCCGAAGATGGCACCGCGAGCATACGGATCCCAGTAAGGTGCACCCAAGCCGGTAAAGGCTGGCACCACGTAAACACCGTTGCTGTCTTTGACCTTGGTGGCGAAGTATTCAGAGTCGGCCGCATCGCCGATCAGTTTGAGTTCATCGCGCAGCCATTGGATAGACGCGCCGCCAATAAAGACCGCCCCTTCCAACGCATAGTTTACTTCACCGCGAGGGCCACAAGCGATAGTGGTCAGCAGGCCGTGGCTGGAGCGTACCGCTTCGGTGCCGGTGTTCATCAGTAAGAAGCAGCCGGTGCCATAAGTGTTTTTCGCCATACCCGGTTGTACACACAGTTGGCCGTACAGTGCGGCTTGCTGGTCACCGGCGATACCGGCGATAGGAATACGCGTACCGCCTTTACCGCCGATGTTGGTCTGGCCGTAAATTTCAGAGGAAGGACGTACTTTGGGCAGCATGGCGCGTGGAATATCCAACACTTCCAGCATGCGCTGATCCCAATCAAGCTCATGGATGTTGAACATCATGGTACGTGAAGCATTGGTATAATCGGTAACGTGTACCCGCCCTTGGGTCATTTTCCACACCAGCCAAGTGTCGACGGTACCGAACAGCAACTCACCCCGCTCGGCACGCTCACGGGCGCCTTCAACGTGATCGAGGATCCATTTCACCTTGGTGCCGGAAAAATACGGGTCAACCACCAGGCCGGTGTTATGACGAATGTATTCTTCCATACCGTCTCGTTTGAGTTTTTCGCATATCTCGGCGGTACGGCGACATTGCCAAACGATGGCATTATAAATCGGTTTACCGGTTTCTTTTTCCCAGACGATGGTGGTTTCACGCTGGTTGGTGATACCGATTCCGGCAATTTGATCGGAGTTGATATCGGCTTTTGCCAGCACTTCCACTAATGTGGAACTTTGCGATGACCAAATCTCCATAGGATCGTGTTCAACCCAGCCTGCTTTTGGGTAAATCTGGGTGAATTCACGCTGTGATACCGCAACGATGTTGGCATCGTGATCCATTACGACGGCGCGTGAACTGGTGGTTCCCTGGTCGAGAGCGACAATATATTTTTTATCTGTAGTCATGGTTGAGTCCTGCTGTTGTTAACCATTTGAAACGATGCCAATTACGCTTTACGTTGCTGAGATTTGGCTGCGGGCTCATCTTCTTCTGCACAAACGTCGCAAGGCAGATGGCGGCCAATCAATGCGCGGTAGCCAAAGGCACCTAAACCTGCACCGAGAATAGGACCGAAGATAGGCACTAAGAAGTACGGAATATCACGCGCACCGGTAAAGGCGACGTCTCCCCAACCGGCCAGATAAGCGAATACTTTCGGGCCGAAATCACGCGCGGGATTAAGGGCAAAGCCGGTTAATGGTCCCATGGAGGCACCGATAACGGCAATCAGAATACCGATCAATAATGGCGCCAGTGGCCCGCGTGGTACACCGTTACCATCATCGGTGAGTGCCAAGATCAGGCACATCAAAATTGCAGTAATGACGGCTTCTACCAGGAAGGCCTGCATCACGGAAATGTGAGGGTTCGGGTAGGTGGAGAAAATGCCGGCCAGATCCAAGCTTTCGTTGCTACCACGTACCATGTGATTCGCCGCTTCGAAATCAAAGAACAGATTGTAGTACAACCCGTAGACCAGTGCGGCGCCGCAGAAAGCCCCTGCGATTTGAGCAATAATGTAAGGGAAAACTTTGCGTCCATCAAAGCAGGCGAACAGCCAGAGTGCGATCGTCACGGCCGGGTTGAGGTGAGCGCCGGAGATGGCGGCGGTGAGATAAATCGCCATGGCGACCCCGAAGCCCCAAATGACACTGATTTCCCATTGACCGAAGCTGGCGCCGGCCAATTTCAATGCGGCAACACAACCTACGCCGAAAAAGATTAGCAGACCGGTGCCGAGAAATTCAGCGATGCACTGGCCTTTTAAGGTCGGACTGGTGTTTTGGCTCATAATGTTGTTGTCCTGCAAACAGCGGTTAGAGGTTTATAGGCTTCGCGCGTGGCGCATATCAGCCTAGGGTACAGTTTTTTAATCTCGTCCAATTCTATGTTGGAGGACGTGATGTAAATTTATCGTTAACGAACATAAACGAGAAATAGCGAAATCAAAATGTGTGTGCTTCGTCATAAAATTGAGCGAATTCGCGTCGTTTAGTGTTCTTTCTGAGCCATCAATCACTGCTCAGACCACGTGTTTATCTGACCACTATTAACAAACCATCAACCTGGCGCCGTGTTTTTTCAGCTTTTGCTGATGGTGGGGGCAGGAAAATTGCAACAGACTGCGCGATGAGCCGGTATGTTGCTAGACAGTGAGGGGCAGGCTACTTACAATCGTTTTTATCGAAAGAAGCGTTTTATCAAGACAGGCGCGTTTTCTATAAAAGCGTGTTTCACTTGGCGCGATGCATATTCGCAGTAGCTGCAGCCTTTGTTGCGGCTGCTACCTATAGATATACGCCTTGCTATCATGAGGGGACTGAAGAATGACATTTGAAGTATTTGAAAAACTGGAAGCAAAAGTTCAGCAGGCGATTGATACCATCACTCTGTTGCAGATGGAAATTGAAGAACTAAAAGAGAAGAATAATACCCTGTCTCAGGAAGTTCAAAATGCCAGCGGCAATCAAGAAGCGCTGGTGCGTGAGAACCAGCAACTGAAAGAAGAACAGCACGTGTGGCAAGATCGCCTGCGTGCGCTGTTGGGTAAAATGGAAGAAGTCTGATCCGTTTCTCGCAGCAATAAAAAGGGCGCCTAAGGCGCCCTTTATCGTTTTGGCTTACTTATTCGATATCGAGGGGATCTTCGGAAAGAATAATACCGGTATTGTCGGCATAAAGATGGTCACCCGAGAAGAACGTGACGCCACCGAAGTTGACGCGAATATCGCTCTCGCCGATACCTTCGCTTGGTGCGCCGGCAGGGATCGCGGCCATCGCTTGAATGCCGATATCCAATTCTACCAAATCGTCGACTTGGCGAACGGCGCCGTAAACCACAATGCCTTCCCACTCATTTTGGGTTGCCAAACGCGCTAGCTCTGCGTTGATCAGTGCGCGACGGACTGAACCACCGCCATCAACCAGCAGCACGCGGCCACGGCCGTTTTCTTCAAGCAAGTCAAACAGCAGGCCGTTATCCTCGAAGCATTTCACTGTCGTGATTTGCCCGCCAAATGAAGTACGCCCGCCAAAATTGGAAAATAGAGGCTCAACTACGTTAACCTCTTCATGATAGATGTCGCAAAGTTCGGAAGTATCGTATTTCATAGGATTTTACGTCTGTTTGCCGCTGGAATAACCAGTATATCCCTTTCTTCGCCCTGTTGGCAAAATCATCAGTTTTTAACTGAGTATCACGCCAATCGCGAACAACACATTTGCCAGTAACGCCGCTTTTACCATGTGCTCCAACATAGGGCGCATACCTGCCGTTGACGGGTCGCGCAGCACGCGCAATGCGTGACGCCACAGCAGGGGAACTGCCAGCACGAACAACCAGCCCCACAGGCTCTTCAGGTTAATGAGGGTAAACAGCGCGAAGCACAGCACCGCTCCTATGAGTAACAAGGCGTGATAACGGCGGCCATTTTTTGCCCCTAAACGTACCGCCAGCGTATTTTTGCCATTGGCGCGATCGCTGTCGATGTCCCGCAAGTTGTTGATATTTAGCACTGCGGCAGCCAGTAAACCGCAGGCGGTCGCCGGCAACATGATGATGCTATCAAAATGATGGGTTTGCAGATAATAGGTTCCGGCCACGCTTAGCCAGCCGAAGAAAACCAACACGGAAATATCGCCTAAACCTAAATAACCGTAAGGTTTATTGCCGACGGTATAGGTGATCGCCGCGATAATCGCTAAAGCGCCTAGCGCCAAGAAACCCACGACATCGCTCGGCTGCTCACAGGCCAAGGCAATCAGCGAACAGCCGGCAATGGCGATCAGCACCACGGTAATCACTAGCGCCCGTTTCATTTGCGCCTGGGTAATCATCCCTTTTTGCATACCGCGCAACGGTCCGATACGGTCTTCTTTGTCGCTGCCTTTAATAGCGTCACCGTAATCATTGGCTAAATTAGACAATATTTGCAGGAGGCCAGCAGTCAGTAACGCCAGCAGTGCAACGCCCGGTTTCAGGCTGCCTTGCCAGGCGGCAATGGCGGAACCGACAACGATGGAGGCAAACGCCAAGGGGAGGGTTCGCGGTCGTAAACTTTCTAGCCAGGCTCTGGCCGGGGTGGTGGAGGTTGATGAGCTCATTTTTCGCTTCAGCAGGTCAAGTGGCTGTGTCCTCAGATAAAAAAATGGGAGGCATTGCCTCCCATTTTAATGGCTGACAGGACAGTGATAGAGCGATTATAGGATAAAACGACTCAAATCTTCATCTGCAACCAACTCATCCAGATGATTACCGACATATTCCGCATCAATTGTGATGCTTTGGCCGTTACTTTCGCTCGCATCGTAGGAAATATCTTCCATCAGACGTTCCAGAACGGTATGCAGACGACGTGCGCCGATGTTCTCGGTGCTTTCGTTGACTTGCCATGCGGCTTCCGCGATGCGACGGATGCCATCAGCGGTAAAGTCAACGGTCACGCCCTCGGTTGCCATCAACGCTTTGTACTGTTCGGTCAGCGAGGCGTTTGGCTCGGTGAGGATACGTTCGAAGTCTTCGGTGCTCAATGCTTGCAACTCTACGCGGATCGGTAAACGACCTTGCAGCTCTGGGATCAGATCAGAGGGGCTAGCCACCTGGAATGCACCGGAAGCGATAAACAGAATGTGATCTGTTTTCACCATGCCGTGCTTGGTGGAGACGGTGCTGCCTTCTACCAAAGGTAACAGGTCGCGTTGTACACCTTCACGAGAAACGTCGGGGCCGGAAGATTCACCGCGCTTACAGATTTTGTCGATCTCATCAATAAACACAATACCATGTTGTTCAACGGCTTCGATTGCCTGTTCTTTCAGCTCTTCCGGGTTAACCAGCTTGGCGGCTTCTTCTTCCACCAGCAGCTTGAAGGCTTCTTTGATCTTCAGCTTGCGCGGTTTCTGCTTCTGACCACCGAGGTTCTGGAACATGGACTGCAATTGGTTGGTCATCTCTTCCATGCCCGGCGGTGCCATGATTTCTACACCCATGGGTGCCGCAGCCAGATCGATTTCAATTTCTTTATCGTCCAACTGGCCTTCACGCAATTTTTTGCGGAATGCCTGGCGCGCAGCCGAAGGTTCTTGCTGTTCTTCTTGCTGCCCCCAGTTGTTCTTAGCCGGTGGGATCAACACATCGAGGATACGTTCTTCGGCCATTTCTTCGGCGCGGGTGCGGTTTCTTTCGATGGATTGCAGACGCACCATTTTGATGGCAGCGTCGGTCAGATCGCGAATAATGGAATCCACTTCTTTACCGACATAGCCGACTTCGGTGAATTTGGTGGCTTCAACTTTGATAAAAGGCGCATTGGCCAGCTTCGCCAGGCGACGGGCGATTTCGGTTTTACCCACGCCGGTTGGGCCGATCATCAGAATGTTTTTCGGTGTCACTTCGTGACGCAGCTCTTCGTTAAGCTGCATACGGCGCCAGCGGTTACGCAGGGCGATGGCGACGGCACGTTTCGCTTTGCTCTGGCCGATAATGTAACCGTCCAGTTCGCTGACGATCTCGCGTGGAGTCATTTCAGACATAGTATTCGGTCCTTACGCTTTGGAAGGCAGTTCTTCAATAGTGAGGAAATTGTTGGTGTAGATACAGATGTCGCCAGCAATGCCGAGCGACTTCTCGACGATTTCGTGGGCGCTCAGCTCGGTATTTTCCAACAACGCGCGCGCGGCAGATTGGGCGTACGGGCCGCCGGAGCCGATCGCGATCAAATCATTTTCAGGCTGAACCACGTCACCGTTACCGGTGATGATCAGTGAGGCGTTCTCATCGGCGACGGCCAACAAGGCCTCTAGACGACGCAGCATACGGTCGGTACGCCAGTCTTTCGCCAACTCTACGGCGGCCTTCACCAGATGGCCTTGGTGCATTTCCAGTTTACGCTCGAAGAGCTCAAACAGCGTGAAGGCGTCAGCGGTGCCTCCGGCGAAACCGGCGATCACTTTATCGTTGTACAGGCGACGTACTTTCTTGACGTTGCCCTTCATCACCGTATTTCCCAATGTTGCCTGACCATCACCACCGATGACGACCTGGCCGTTGCGGCGTACGCTTACAATTGTTGTCACGAGCAGACCCTCGTTGCAGACTGAAAGAAGCCCTCGCCGCACCGATGTCTACCGGCACGACGAGGCATATTGAGAGTATAGATGGGGGAGGATTGGCGCTTTTCAACCCCTGAGAACCGTCTTACTTCAAGCCGCATCGCTGTGGACTGCTTTCACGATGCGGCTCGAATTATTTAGGGCGCAGCAATCGGGATGCAATTTGACATACCGCTGCCCTTCAAGCGTGAAAGGGTTTTATCCGCCGTTGCCCGGGTGCTGAATGGGCCGAGCATCACGCGGTTCCAGCCGCCACCTTGGGTGATGTGGCTTTCAATCCCGTCAAATGCCAAACGAGCGCGCACGGACTCTGCCTGATCGACCGCGCGGAACGAGCCACACTGCACCATCCAGCGTTGTTTTGATTCCGGCTTCACGTCGGGTTTCGGCTGCGGTTTGGGTTCCGGTTGTTTGGGTTGTTCCGGTGGTGCTGCCACAGGCTTGGATGGCTGTGGCACCTGCGCAGGTGACGTTCCATTGTTGAACGGATTTCGCGGCGGATGAGTTTGCGGCTGTTGGCGCGGTTGCAACGTTTGTTGCTGAGGCTGTTGGCGTGCGTTGCTTTGCAACGCGTCGTTGTACGGCACTTCGTTCAATTGAGTTGGACGTTGTTGCATATCCGCCTGCATCTGCTCCAACAGCTGGCGCTGTTCCTGCGTCAGTTGGGTCTTGGCGTTCACCTCTCCCCCCGCAGTGGGTTCGGTCGGGGTTTGCACACCTAATTGGCGATTTTCCAATTCTTTGATGTAACGCCAACGCTCCTCCGGCTTCGGCGGCAGGCCATTACCTGGTCGATTGTTATGCGTAGGCAACAGCGGCGTCTCGTCCGGCTGGTTATGGGTAATGAAGTAGAGGCCTCCGGCAAAGATCACCAGCAGGGCAACAGCAAGCACCACCACGGTAGTCGATACCCTCGGAGAACGGCTTTTTTTACGGCTAGGTTTTTTGCGTTGCGCGCCAGAGCGCCCACGGCCTACATAGTCTTTCTGTGCCACTATTCTTCCGCTGTGTCTTTATAAGGAATTAATTTCGTCATGTTACTGAACCCTAAAATATTTGACTAGCGTTTCGGCGCAGCGGTGCTGCCCCTGATCATTAACTCGCTGTCTAACAAACGCGAGCCACTGGCGACCGCCTGCCCATGCAACTGCTCCAGCAACAGTAACATAGCTTGCTGACCAATCTGGTAGCGCGGTTGCGCCACCGTGGTGAGCGGTGGGTCGCAATATTGCGCCAGTTTTATGTCATCAAAGCCGACAATCGACAGGTCGTGCGGTACGCGCAGGCCGAGTTTCTTCGCCTGTGACAATACGCCAATCGCCATCACATCGCTGTGACAGAACACCGCCGTTGGTGGGTTAGGCAGCGCCATCAGCATTGCCAGCGCTTCTGCGCCCGCTTCGAAGGTGAAATCACCCCGGGTAATATAGCTGCTTTCGACGGTAATGCCATTACGGCGTAATGCCTGAATGTAACCTTGCAGTCGGTAATGGCTGAGCGGCATGTGCTCCGGCCCGGCGATACAGGCAATCTGCGAGTGACCGAGCTGGTGGAGATAATGCACCGCTTCGAACGCGGCGGTCAGATTATCGATGTGCACCGTTGGGAGCTCCAACTCTGGCGCAAACTCGTTCGCCATCACCATCGGCGGCAGATTACGTTGCTCTTCCTTACTGGCGTCGAAGGGCAGGTTAGAGCCTAACAGCAGCATTCCGTCAATTTGTTTGGTGATGATCAGATTAACGAAGGTGCGTTCCTGCTGATTTTGCTGGGCGCAGTCGCCGATCAGTACCAGATACCCTTGCAGGGCTGCAGTTTGCTCGATCCCTTGGATCACGTCGGCAAAGAAGGGATCGCAAATATCTGGCACGATCACCAAGATAGTTCGGGACTCGTTGCGTTTGATATTGCGAGAAAGCGCATGGGGAGAGTAGCCGACGGCGAGCACGGCTTGTTCCACTTTCTGCCGCGTCGGCGTGGACACCTTTTCCGGATTCATCAACGCTCGCGATACGGTAGCTGTTGAAACGCCTGCCATTTCGGCAACGTCTTTCATGGTTGCCAAGGGTAGTTCTTTCTTGTGTTCCAACGCCTTTCTCCTTGCGTTAGCCTCATGCTAACGCCACGACTGCGATACCCGATCGGGTTGAGGTACGTTCAACGCCGAGGGGTAGGTATGCTCACAAGTGATAAAAACTCTTTACAGATATTCTAAACAGATTACGACCTGCTTTTGTTACCTAATTTGCATAAAAAGTGTGACTTAAGAGGTTTTTTTCGCGTTCGCTCGCAAATTCAAGGGTAAACGTTTGCCTCGCAAAGGCTAAATCAGACTTTTCCGGCTTTAACTGTCAATGGGATCAACATCTAGCGACCATTTCACTTTGCGCGCCTGTGGTAGCATCGCGATCAGCGGCAATGTGTTTTTCATCAAATGCTGAAGCACGCGCCGTGAGGGGTGCTGTAGCAACAATTGCCACCGGAAACGCCCGCCCCGTTTTGATTGCAACGCCGGTATCGGGCCCATGACCCACAGCGCGTCATCTTTTAACGGGCTGGCTTCCAGCAGGTTACGCAGTTGCTGCAGAAACAGTGAGGCTTGCTGGTTATCGTGATCGTCCGAACGTATCAGAATGTGGTTGGTGTACGGGGGAAGGAACACGCTTTGGCGTTCTGTCAGTGCCTGTTTGGCGAAAGCATCGTAACCCTGTTGCAGCAAGATTTGCAGCAACGGATGTTCTGGATGGTGAGTTTGTAGCAGCACTTCCCCCTGTTTACCGGCGCGGCCAGCGCGGCCAGAAACTTGGGTATACAGTTGGGCAAAGCGTTCGGCGGAGCGGAAGTCGGCAGAAAACAGCGCGCCGTCTACATCTAACAGGGCGACCAGCGTGACATCAGGAAAATGGTGGCCTTTCGCCAGCATCTGCGTACCGATCAAAATGCGTGCGCCACCGCGATGAATATCCGCCAGATGTTGTTCCAGTGACCCTTTGCGGCTGGTGGTATCGCGGTCAATACGGGTAATCGGGATTTCCGGGAACAGCGGTGCCAATTCGTTTTCCAGTTGTTCGGTACCTACGCCAACCGACACTAAATGCGTCGAACCACATTGCGGGCATTGATGGGGCACCGGACGTTGGCTGTCGCAGTGGTGACAACGCAACTGGCGATAATTCTGGTGTACCGTGTAATAACGGTCACAGCGCTGACACTCGGCAATCCAGCCGCATTCGTGGCACAGTAATGCAGGGGCATAGCCACGGCGGTTAAGGAACAGCATCACTTGGTTGCCGTTGTTGAGATGGTGCTGCATGCTCTTTAACAGTGGCTGCGACAGACCGACTTTGAGCGGCAAGCCTTTCAGATCGATCAAATGTTGTTGCGCGGGTTTGGCGTTACCAGCGCGTTGGGTCAACTTTAACTGACGGTATTTTCCCAGTTGCACATTGTGCAGGGTTTCCAGAGCGGGAGTGGCTGAGCCCATCACCATGGGAATATTTTCCATATGGGCGCGAAAGACCGCCAGATCGCGTGCGTGGTAGCGCCAGCCTTCCTGCTGTTTATACGAACTGTCATGTTCTTCATCGATGATGATGACGCCCAAACGGGAGAACGGCGTGAACAGCGCCGAACGCGTACCGATAACTATCGCGGCTTCACCGCTGCGCGCGCTCAGCCATACCGCCAAACGTTCGCTGTCGTTCAGGCCTGAATGTAACACCGCTACCGGCGCGTTGAAACGTTCACGAAAGCGCGCAATGGTTTGTGGCGTCAGGCCGATTTCGGGCACCAGCACCAACGCCTGTTTGCCCTTTGCCAGAATGTTTTCCAACACGCTGAGATACACTTCAGTTTTGCCCGAGCCAGTGACGCCAGCCAGCAGCCAGGCCGCAAACTGTTCGTCCTCGCTGCGTATTGCGCCGACCGCCGTGGCTTGTTCCGTATTCAACCGTAATCGTTCACCCAGCACGGCGAAGTCAGGCCGCCAATCTGGTGCGGCAACCGTCTGTGCCCGCAGATCGGTGAGCCCTTTGTTACGCAAAGCCTGTAGTGCATTGTCGGTCAGATCCAATTCGCTAACCTGATGCCGATAAATGGGGCGTTGCAATAGCGCAGCGAGCGCTTGTTGTTGTTTGGGCGCGCGTTTTAGGCTGGCAGGCGGGGTAGCCCGGCCGAGTTCTGTGGCGAACCATTGCCACAGCGGTGTGGCCTCGGCGGGTTTACCTTGGCGTAATAGCACTGGCAGCGCGTGAAACAAAACTTCCCCGATCGGATAGTGATAATACTCGCAGGCCCAGTGCAGAATGCGCCAGAGACTGGGGGAAAACAGCGACGCGTGGTCGATAATGCTGTCGATCGGCTTTAGCTTTTCTGGCGGCACGTCGCTGGTTTCACTGCTGCCTGTGACGATGCCGATGGCGCGTTGCCGGCCCCAGGGAACGCAAACGCGCGCGCCAACCACCGGTTGCACGCCGGGTGGCAACGAATAGTCGAAAATTCGGGCGAGTGGAACCGGTAAAGCAACGTGAACAACGGGCATGAGATCGTCCAAGATGAAAAATTGCAGATTAGTTTACACGGTGGGCGGCGAATTGTACGGATCCGATTGCGTGGGCCATTTTATTCTGTATAATTTGCCGCCTTTGGTATAATTCGATACCAAGAAATTATCATCAATCACGTGTGGTGTCTGGCGAAACAGGGCTGGATAGCGACACGGCCTTAACTGAGGTTTCCCATGAAACAAGGTATCCACCCAAAATACGACTTCGTTACTGCGAACTGCTCTTGCGGTAACTCGATCTCTATCCGCTCTACAGTGGGTCACGATCTGAACCTGGACGTTTGTGGCCAATGCCACCCGTTCTACACTGGCAAGCAGCGTGATGTTGCTACCGGTGGCCGCGTTGATCGCTTCAACAAGCGTTTCAGCGTACCAGGCGCTAAGAAATAAGTTTTCTTACCGCTCGATAAAAAAGGCGCCTTCGGCGCCTTTTTTATTGCTTCTCGTCCGCGTTTGCCGACGGCGATCAATATTCCCACGTATCGGGATCGACACCCAATTCTCGCATCAGCACTTTTGCTGCTTCCGGGATTTCATCGTTACGCTCTTTGCGCAGGTCTTCATCGTTCGGCAGCGGCTGGCCGGTAAAGGCATGCAGAAACGCTTCGCACAGTAATTCACTGTTAGTGGCGTGACGCAGGTTGTTGACCTGGCGACGGGTGCGCTCATCGGTGAGGATTTTCAGCACCTTCAGCGGAATGGATACCGTGATTTTTTTTACTTGCTCGCTTTTTTTACCGTGTTCAGCGTAAGGGCTGACATACTCGCCGTTCCACTCAGCCATGGGACACCTTAAATTTGTCAGAAAAATTACAAAATTCTAAAAACCGGCTGATTATGCCCGATCTTCACTGTTCTCACTAAATAAATGTCGATTTTACGCGACCAACGTCACTGAGAGCCGGCTATTAATAGCTATAACCTATGCTTAGTGCGTCAACATAATAACGTCATATCAAACCGTCATAATTTTAGCGGGTATTATGCCCTTGCTCAATCTATACGCAAAGAAGTTTAGATGTCCAGATGTATTGACGTCCATCAATCATGCGATTAATCTTGAGGCCTCATTCACCGTATTCGAGAGCCGAGCCACTGCTATGACGCGTAAACCTGCCACGATCGCCGTGCGAAGCGGTCTGAACGATGACGAACAGTACGGCTGCGTTGTCCCGCCGATTCACCTTTCCAGTACCTATAATTTCACTGACTTTAACCAACCACGGGCACATGATTATTCACGCCGCGGCAATCCAACGCGGGATGTGGTTCAGCGTGCGTTGGCCGAGTTGGAAGGGGGCGCGGGCGCGGTGATGACCGGCAGCGGAATGTCCGCGATCCATTTGGTGACCACGGCATTGCTACAGCCCGGCGATTTGCTGGTGGCACCGCACGATTGTTACGGCGGCAGCTATAGACTGTTTGACAGTCTGAGCCAGCGTGGCGCGTACCGTGTGGTGTTTGTCGATCAAGGAGATGAGGCCGCGCTGCAACAGGCGCTGGCGCAACAACCGAAACTGGTACTGATCGAAAGCCCGAGCAATCCGCTTCTGCGGGTGGTGGATATTGCCGCCATCTGTCAGGCGGCTCATGCCGTAGGGGCGTTGACGGTGGTGGATAACACTTTCCTTAGCCCGGCATTACAGCAACCGATCGCCCTGGGCGCGGATCTGGTGGTGCATTCCTGCACTAAATATCTTAACGGCCATTCTGATGTTGTTGCCGGTGCCGTGATAGCCAAAGACCCTGAACTGGCGGTAGAGCTGGCATGGTGGGCGAATAACATCGGTGTGACCGGCGGCGCGTTCGACAGCTATTTGCTGTTGCGCGGTATGCGTACGTTGTCACCGCGTATCAAGGCGGCGCAACAGAATGCTGAGGCGATTGTCAGTTATTTACAGCAGCAACCCTTGGTCAAAAAGCTGTATCATCCCTCCCTGCCGGAGAATCCAGGCCACGAGATTGCGTGCCGTCAACAACGCGGCTTTGGCGCGATGCTCAGTTTTGAGTTGGATGGAGACGAAGCGTTACTGCGCCGTTTCTTGTCGGCGTTGACGCTGTTTACATTGGCAGAGTCGCTGGGCGGGGTGGAAAGTTTGATTTCGCATGCGGCGACGATGACCCACGCCGGTATGGCGGCACCAGCACGGGCGGCAGCGGGCATTTCTGAGAGCCTGTTGCGCGTTTCCGTGGGTATTGAAGACAGTGAAGATTTGATTGCCGATCTGGAACGCGCTTTCCAGGCGGCGGCAACGAGGTAAGCATGAATGCAATTGCGGTAGCAGGGCCTGTCAGCGGGCGACAACTGCACAAATTTGGTGGCAGCAGTCTGGCGGATGTGAAGTGTTATCTGCGGGTGGCGGGCATTATGGCCGAATACAGTCAGCCGGGAGACCTGATGGTGGTGTCGGCGGCAGGCAGCACCACGAACCAACTGATTAACTGGTTAAAACTGAGCCAGAGCGATCGCCTTTCCGCGCATCAAGTGCAACAGACGCTGCGTCGTTATCATAGTGAACTCATTAGCGGCCTGTTACCGCCGGACAGCGCCGAACCGTTGATCGCCGCATTCATTCGTGATTTGGAACGTCTGGCGGTGTTGCTGGACGGTAAAATTGACGACGTGATTTACGCGGAGGTGGTCGGGCACGGTGAAATCTGGTCTGCGCGCCTGATGGCTGAAGTGCTACAAAGCCGGGATATGCAGGCGGCGTGGTTGGACGCCCGCGATTTTTTGCGCGCCGAACGCGCAGCGCAGCCGCAGGTCGATGAAGGCCGTTCCTATCCTTTATTGCAGCAATTAATGGCACAGCACCCGGGCAAGCGTCTGGTGGTAACCGGGTTTATCTCGCGCAATGACGCCGGCGAAACCGTGCTGTTGGGGCGTAACGGCAGTGACTATTCTGCGACGCAGATCGGTGCATTGGCTGGCGCGGAGCGCGTGACAATCTGGAGTGACGTGGCGGGTGTGTACAGCGCGGATCCGCGTAAAGTAAAGGATGCCTGCCTGCTCCCCCTGCTGCGATTAGATGAAGCTAGCGAGCTGGCACGTCTGGCTGCGCCGGTATTGCACACGCGTACGTTACAACCCGTTTCCGGCAGCGATATCGATCTGCAACTGCGTTGCAGCTATCATCCCGAACAAGGTTCTACGCGCATTGAGCGGGTGTTGGCTTCTGGCACCGGGGCGAAAATTGTCACCAGCCACGATGATGTGTGCCTGATTGAACTGACGGTGGCGCCACAGCATGATTTTAAGCTGGCGCAACAAGAGTTGGATCGAGTGCTAAAACGTGCGCAGCTCAAACCGCTCTCGATCGGCCTCCATCCCGATCGTAATTTGATCCAACTGTGTTACACCTCGGAGGTGGCCAGCAGTGTGCTCAACGTATTGCAAGATGCCGCATTACCGGGCGAAGTACAACTGCGTGAAGGGCTTGCGTTAGTGGCGATGGTGGGGGCTGGCGTCTGCAAAAATCCGCTGCACAGCCATCGCTTTTATCAACAGTTAAAAGATCAGCCGGTCGAGTTTATCTGGCAGGCGGAAGACGGCATCAGCCTGGTTGCGGTGCTGCGTCAGGGGCCAACCAGCTCGCTGATTCAGGGGCTGCACCAGACGCTGTTCCGGGCAGAAAAACGCATTGGTCTGGTGCTGTTTGGCAAAGGGAATATTGGCTCGCGTTGGTTGGAGTTGTTTGCGCGAGAGCAGGAGAATCTGTCTGCCCGCAGCGGTTTCGAGTTTACGTTGGCCGGGGTGGTGGATAGCCGCCGCAGTTTGCTGAATTACGAAGGATTAGACGCCAGCCGCGCATTGGCGTTCTTCGACAGCGAAGCGCAAGAATTGGACGAGGAATCGCTGTTTTTATGGATGCGTGCGCATCCGTTTGATGATTTGGTGGTGCTTGATGTGACCGCCAGCGAAAATCTGGCCGAGCAGTATCTGGATTTCGCCAGTTACGGCTTCCACGTGATCAGTGCGAATAAACTGGCGGGCGCATCGTGCAGCGCTACCTATCGTCAAATTCGTGATGCCTTTGCTAAAACCGGTCGCCATTGGCTGTATAACGCTACCGTGGGTGCTGGTTTACCGGTCAATCACACGGTGCGCGACCTGCGTGACAGCGGTGACAGCATTTTAGCTATCAGTGGCATCTTTTCTGGCACGCTGTCTTGGCTGTTTTTACAGTTCGATGGCACCGTACCGTTTACGGAACTGGTTGATTTGGCGTGGCAGCAAGGTTTAACCGAACCGGATCCCCGTGTCGATCTCTCAGGCCAAGATGTGATGCGTAAGCTGGTGATACTGGCGCGTGAAGCCGGTTACGACATTGAGCCAAATCAGGTGCGGGTAGAGTCATTAGTGCCTGCGGGCGCTGAGCAGGGTTCGGTCGATCAATTCTTCGAAAATGGCGAGGCGTTAAACCAACAAATGTTGCAACGTTTTGAAGCCGCCAGTGAAATGGGCTTGGTGCTGCGCCATGTGGCGCGCTTCGATGCTAACGGTAAAGCACGCGTTGGGGTGGAAGCCGTGCGGCCAGAACATCCGTTGGCTTCGCTGTTACCCTGTGACAACGTGTTTGCTATTGAAAGCCGCTGGTATCGCGATAACCCACTGGTGATTCGTGGGCCGGGAGCCGGGCGTGATGTGACGGCCGGCGCTATCCAGTCAGATCTTAACCGGTTGACCCAACTGCTGTAATTTTCTACGCGCGTAACGTGCATCCCACTATGGCAAGGCGCTGTTCTCAGCGCCTTGATGACCGTTTGCCAATCATGAAATTCTCTCGCGTAGCGTATGAGGATTAATCATCGTACTCCCCACGCTTTCTTGTTGACTCTTTCGCCAACTTACGGCATTTTCTATTTTAGACGTCTAAACGTATAGACGCTTACTAAAATAAAGCAGCATAGCGATCGATGGGAGCAGACAGGGTATGAGTTTTTTTCACGCAAACCAGCGGGAAGCGCTGAACCAAAGCCTGGCGGAGTTAAGTGGCCAGATTAACGTATCGTTCGAGTTTTTCCCGCCGCGTACCAGCGAAATGGAAGACACCCTGTGGCAGTCGATTGACCGTTTGAGCAGCCTCAAGCCTAAATTTGTTTCCGTCACCTATGGTGCAAACTCTGGCGAACGCGATCGTACGCACAGCATCATCAAAGGGATCAAGGATCGCACCGGTTTAGATGCGGCGCCGCACTTGACCTGTATCGATGCTTCGCCTGCACAGCTGCGTGATATTGCGACGGATTACTGGAACAGTGGTATTCGGCATATCGTGGCGCTGCGGGGCGATCTGCCACCGGGCGGCGGTAAACCGGAAATGTACGCCACCGATCTGGTCACCTTGCTGAAAGAGGTGGGGGATTTTGATATTTCGGTGGCGGCTTATCCCGAAGTACATCCAGAGGCGAAAAGTGCGCAGGCGGATTTGATCAATCTAAAGCGTAAAATTGATGCCGGTGCGAACCGTGCCATCACGCAGTTTTTCTTTGATGTAGAAAGCTATTTACGCTTCCGCGATCGCTGTGTGTCGACCGGCATTGATGTGGAGATTGTGCCGGGTATTCTGCCGGTATCTAACTTCAAACAATTACAACGCTTTGCCACCATGACCAATGTGCGGGTGCCTAGCTGGATGACTCGCATGTTCGAAGGATTAGATGATGACCCTGAAACGCGCAAGATGGTCGGTGCCAATATCGCGATGGATATGGTGAAAATCTTGAGCCGTGAAGGGGTAAAAGACTTCCACTTTTATACGCTGAATCGTGCAGAAATGAGCTATGCAATTTGCCATACGCTGGGTGTTCGCCCGGCAGTTGTGGCCTGAAGGACAATAAGCAAACCCCAACCGAAGGCTGGGGTTTAGACGATGGGCATCAGCGTAATGTAATGCCAATCTTGGCTATGTTCGCCAATATCATTATTCGTCGATCGTGGGGCGAACAGGTTCGCCCCTACGAATTTCAGTACATTATGCCGTTGCCCGTAACGCAATAAACTAACCCTATGACCGGATGATTAAACCGTTATAACTAAGCAAATCATAATGGGTAATGATCTGAGGTTTCTCGGGTGGTGGTGAAGTTGAGACCGAATAAATTGGTATCATAATCATGGTTGGTAAAGACAAGTCTGACCGTGTAACGATCTGATTCATCAGTAAACGGGTTTAATGACTCAATATAATCAGTACCTGATTTCTGTCTTAACGGGACTGAACAAGAGGCCAAATAGGTAAAATCGCCGTCTATAAAAGTAAACCAGTAGTATGCCCTTATCCCAAGAGCAGTTTTATGTAATCCCATATCACCGTGGAGACGCAGACGGCCGTCAACGGTTTTACCAAGTTTAGCCAGGTACAAACGGCGCATTTCTTCCATTGGGTATTGATCAGTAATACTTGGCATTAAAATTTCCTCATAAAAGTTATTGGATTGGATGTTGTTATATACAGAGGAACGCTTCCTTTTCTGTATGCAACAACAATAATCAATGTCCACTTTTTTTATGAGGAAATGAGGTGGTGCTGGCGATGGCACAAAAATGAGGATAAAAAGTGCCCATCAGGGAAGATGGGCACAAGATGAAATGACAAGAACGACTCTAGCTTAACCGGTGTTACGCATCCCGGCGGCGACGCCAGCAATGGTGACCATCAGCGCTTGTTCAACGCGCGCATCTTCTTCACCCGTCTGTTCCTGCTGGCGCGAGCGATGCAGGAGTTCGGCCTGCAACACGTTCAGCGGATCGGTATAGACATTGCGCAAGGCGATGGATTCGGCGATCCATGGCAGATCTTGCATCAGATGATCGTCATTGGAGATGGTCAGCACCACGTTGATGTCGCTGGCCAACTGGTCGCGTAGCTGTTTGCCCAGCGGCCACAGTGACTTATCCACCAGACGTTGGTCGTAGTATTCCGCCAACCACAGATCGGCCTTGGCGAAGACCATCTCCAGCATAGCGATACGCGTTGAGAAGAACGGCCAATCGCGGCACATGGCTTCTAACTGATCCTGCTTGCCCGCTTTTACCGCTTCTTGCAGACCGGCACCTGCGCCCAGCCAGGCAGGCAACATCAGACGGTTTTGCGTCCAGGCGAAGATCCACGGAATGGCGCGTAGACTTTCCACCCCACCATTCGGACGGCGTTTTGCCGGGCGCGATCCCAGCGGCAACTTACCCAATTCTAATTCCGGCGTTGCCGCCCGGAAGTAGGGCACGAAGTCTGGGTTTTCTCGCACGTAGCCGCGATACATGTTGCACGAGGTTTCGGAAAGCTCATCCATCAGCATACGCCATTCCTTTTTCGGCTCTGGCGGTGGCAGCAGGTTGGCTTCCAAAATGGCACCGGTATACAGTGCCAGGCTGCTGATGGTGACTTCCGGTAGGCCGAACTTAAAGCGGATCATCTCGCCCTGTTCGGTCACGCGCAGGCCACCTTTCAAACTGCCCGGCGGTTGAGAAAGCAGCGCAGCGTGTGCTGGTGCGCCACCGCGGCCGATTGAGCCGCCGCGCCCGTGGAACAGCGTCAGCGCAACGCCCGCTTTTTCACAGGTTTTAATCAGCGCATCCTGTGCACGGTACTGTGCCCACGAAGCCGCCATCACGCCGGCATCTTTTGCCGAGTCGGAATAGCCGATCATCACCATTTGTTTGCCCTGAATGACGCCGCGATACCAATCAATGCTCAGCAGTTGCGTCATGACGTCGTCGGCATTGTTCAGGTCGTCGAGGGTTTCGAACAGCGGTGCCACCGGCAGGGTGAATGGGCATCCGGCTTCTTTTAGCAATAAATGGACTGCCAGCACGTCAGACGGCGTACGCGCCATCGAAATCACGTAAGCGGCGATGGAGCCTTCCGGCGCTTCTGCAATCACCCGGCAGGTTTCCAGCACTTCCTGCGTTTCAGCGCTTGGTTCCCATTTTAGCGGCACCAACGGGCGCTTGGAGTTCAGCTCACGGATCAGAAACGCCTGCTTATCGGCTTCTGACCAGTTTTCATAATCGCCTAACCCCAGATAACGGGTCAGTTCGGCGATGGCTTCGGTGTGGCGAGTACTTTCCTGACGGACGTCGATACGTACCAACGGAACGCCGAAGCAGCGCACGCGGCGCAACGTATCCAGCAGTTGGCCGTTGGCGATAATGCCCATGCCACACGCGACCAGTGATTGATAACAGGCGTACAGCGGCGCCCAAAGCTGTTCGTTGCTCACTAGCAGATCGTGGGGGCGCAGTACGCGTTCGCCTTTTAAACGCCCTTCCAAATATGCTTGCGTACTCATCAGTTGGCTACGCAAGTGCTTCATGATTTCGCGATACGGTTCTTGAACCGCGTCACCGCCCGCCCGTTCACGCAGTTCCGGTGTACATTCCGTCATCGACAGTTCGGAGACCAGCACCTGAATATCGCGGGTAAACAGATCGCAGGCTTTCCAGCGGCTCAGGAGCAGCACATGTCGGGTGATTTCGGCGGTGACATTAGGGTTGCCGTCCCGATCTCCGCCCATCCATGAAGTAAAACGCACCGGCACCGCTTCGACGGGCAGACTGTAGTCGATGGCGCTCTCGAGCTGTTCATTCAGTTCGCGTAGAAACGCAGGCACACCTTCCCACAGGCTATTTTCCACCACGGCAAAGCCCCATTTGGCTTCATCGATCGGTGAGGGACGATTGTGGCGAATTTCGTCGGTATGCCACGATTGGGCGACTAACTGACGCAAACGACGCATGATTTTGTTGCGTTCGTAGTCAGCGAGATCGTTGTGATCAAGTTGGCTGAGGCAGTTGTTCACCTCAACCAGTTTGTGAATCAGCGTGCGCCGGGTAATTTCTGTTGGGTGGGCGGTCAGCACCAATTCGATCGACAACTGCTCTACGGCATCTTGCAGCGCTTGGTCGCTGAGTTTTTTGTCTTTTAGCCGGCTGAATAACTGTGTCAGCACTTCCGGGTTGCTGGCCGCCTCGCCGTTGGGCGAAATGCTGTGGTATTGCTCAGCGACGTTGGTCAAATTGAGGAACTGGCTAAAGGCGCGAGCCACCGGCAACAGCTCGTCATTGGAAAGGTTTTGCAGCGTGTTCAGCAACTCCTGACGGTGCGCTTCGTTACCAGCACGTGATGATTTGGAAAGCTTACGGATAGTTTCAACGCGATCGAGAATATGCTCACCCAGCGCTTCTTTAATGGTTTCGCCGAGTAATTTGCCGAGCATACTGACATTACTTCGCATTGCCGAATATTGTTCGTTCATATAACCCCTGACCCATTTCTGTATGATTTTATATCTTGTAAGTATGTTTCACGCGTGAGGCGCAATAACCCTTTTCTCTCAAACGCGTGCCTGTCCAGTCACCAATTGACACTATTTTTAGCAAAAAAACATCAAAATCGACGTATTTTCTGAAATTTAATTACGGCTCGCGTGTTATCAGTCTGGCTTATCATAGAGCGAAATACCACTTTATAGGTATGCCATCATAAAGCATAAACCTTGTATTTTCTCAGGGTTATCGATAGCAGAAGTGTTCGATCAACTGCCCGAGTAATTTGCGCGTTGGCTCAATAAAGGTGGTATCAAGGTACTCATCCGGTTGGTGGGCTTGATTGATGGAACCGGGGCCGAGAACCAGCGTCGGGCACACTTGCTGCACGAAGGGCGCTTCGGTGCAATAGTTGACCACCTGGGTGCGTGAGCCCAACAATTCTTCAATCACCGCGACCATCTGATGATCGGTTGGGCAGGCATAGCCGGGGATCGGCGGATGCAGCTCCTCAATACTTAATCGACCCGGCCAGCGCTCGCTCACCGGTGCCAGTGCGCCGTGGAGCAACTCATTAAGGTTATCCAGCGTCATGCCCGGTAGCGGTCGAATATCCATATGCAATTCGCAGCAAGCGCAGATACGGTTCGCGGCGTCGCCACCGCTAATATGGCCAAAGTTCATGGTGGGATAGGGCACGGCGAATGCCGGATTGTCGTAGCGCTGTTGCAGCGTTTTGCGTAACGCCATGAGATGGCCGATGGATTCATGCATTAAATCAATGGCGTTAACGCCGCGCGCCGGATCGCTGGAATGGCCTGACTGACCGGTAATGCGGATCGCATTGGAAAGGTGGCCTTTGTGTGCCCGCACCGGTTGTAGTGAGGTCGGCTCGCCAATAATGGCGAAATCCGGCCGGATTGATGTGGAAGCCGCAAAATAACGTGCGCCAGCCATGGTGGTTTCTTCATCGGCGGTTGCCAAGATGTATAACGGCTTGGTCAAGGTGCTGGCGTCGATGTCGCGCACGGCATCAAGAATAAAAGCAAAAAAACCTTTCATATCGGCGGTACCAAGACCGTACAGCTTGTTGTCATGTTCGGTCAGGGTGAAAGGATCGCGCGTCCAACGCCCTTCATCATAAGGCACGGTGTCGGTATGGCCCGCCAATAACAGGCCACCACTGCCTTCGCCGTAGCTTGCCACCAAATTGAATTTGTTGCGGGTATTTGGCACCGGTTGTACGTCGACACGGAAACCCAAATCACTAAACCATCCGGCCAGTAAGTTGATTAACGCTTCATTGCTCTGATCGAGCGCAGCATCGGTGGCGCTGATCGACGGAGTGGCGATCAACGCCCGGTACAGCTCAATAAATGGAGGTAATTTCATCTTCACTGTTGACAGCCTTTCGTTAGGATAGTATCAATATTCATGCATTTATTTTGAATAAAAATACAGTAAGCTAGAGCGTAAGGGAACCCGAGACCCGGATGTTTATAAAAACATCAATGCTCAACCACGTAGGTGATCGGCGCAACAATGTGGTCGAACCCTGCTACCGCGGTCGCCAGCGACCACCGTGCACGTTAAGAAGGTAAAAGGCCACATGTTGAATACGCTGATTGTTGGTGCCAGCGGTTATGCCGGAGCAGAACTTACTGCTTACTTGAACCGCCACCCACATATGAACATAACCGCTTTAGCGGTTTCAGCGCAAAGTGTAGATGCAGGAAAATTGCTCTCTGAGCTGCATCCCCAGTTGAAAGGCATCGTTGATTTGCCGTTGCAGCCGCTGGTTGACGTCGCCGAAGCGGCTAAAGGCATCGACGTGGTCTTTCTCGCGACCGCTCACGAAGTTAGCCATGACATCGCGCCCGCGTTTTTAGCAGCCGGTTGTGTGGTGTTTGATCTGTCAGGTGCATTCCGCGTGCAGGATGCCGAGTTTTATCGCCAGTATTACGGTTTTGAGCATCAGCATGGAGAATGGCTCGAGCAGGCGGTCTACGGTTTGGCGGAGTGGCAGAGCGAAAAAATCAAGCAGGCGCAGTTGATCGCGGTGCCGGGCTGTTATCCCACCGCGGCTCAGTTGGCGTTAAAACCACTGATCGATCAGCAACTGCTGGACTTGGCGCAGTGGCCGGTGATTAATGCCACCAGCGGCGTCAGCGGTGCCGGGCGTAAGGCGAGCGTGAATACCAACGTCTGTGAAGTCAGCCTGCAACCCTATGGCATTTTCAACCATCGGCATCACCCGGAAATTGTCGCGCATCTTGGCGCACCGGTTATTTTCACGCCGCATTTAGGCAACTTCCCGCGGGGTATTTTGGCGACTATCACCTGTCGCCTGAAAGCGGGGGTGACCGCGCAGGATGTTGCGGCGACCTATCATGCCGCCTATGACGGCAAACCGTTGGTGCGATTGTACGACAACGGAGTGCCCGCGTTAAAAGCGGTGGTGGGCTTGCCGTTTTGCGATATTGGTTTTGCCGTTCAGGGCGAGCATCTGATCGCCGTCGCGGCGGAAGATAACCTGCTGAAAGGTGCAGCCGCTCAGGCGGTGCAGTGCCTGAATATTCGTTTCGGGTTCCCGGAAACCGAGTCATTACTTTAAGCCTGTGTGAGTAAACAACGATGAATCCGTTAATTATCAAGTTAGGTGGCGTTTTATTAGACAGTGAAGAAGCGCTGGAACGTTTGTTTACTGCGCTGGATAGCTATCGCGCCCAGTATCAGCGTCCGCTGGTGATTGTTCACGGCGGTGGCTGTGTGGTAGATGAGTTGATGAAGCAGCTTTCTCTACCGGTGATGAAGAAAAACGGTTTACGCGTCACGCCGGCCGACCAAATTGACATTATCACTGGCGCGCTGGCGGGGACGGCCAATAAAACGCTGTTGGCTTGGGCGGTAAAACACCAAATCAGTGCGGTTGGCCTGAGCCTAGCGGACGGTGGCAGTGTTTGTGTTACGCAGCTCGATCCTGAGCTAGGCCACGTCGGTAATGCGCAGCCGGGCTCCCCCGCGCTGGTGCAAACGCTGCTGGGGGCGGGCTATCTGCCGGTGATCAGTTCCATCGGCATCACTGCTGAAGGCCAATTGATGAATGTGAATGCCGATCAAGCCGCGACCGCGTTAGCCGCTACGCTGGGTGCTGATTTGATTCTGCTGTCGGATGTCAGCGGCATTCTCGACGGTAAAGGCCAACGCATTGCCGAAATGACGGCGCAAAAAGCACAACAGCTGATCGCCCAAGGGATCATCACCGATGGCATGGTGGTGAAAGTGAATGCGGCGCTGGATGCCGCCCGTACCCTTGGCCGCCCGGTCGATATCGCCAGCTGGCGAAATGCAGAAAAACTTCCGGCTCTGTTTAACGGCGAGTCTATTGGCACCCGGATCCTCGCTTAAATTAAGAATTAAAAAGGAATCATCACCATGCAAAATCAAGGCATCAAAAAAATCGTTCTTGCCTACTCTGGCGGCCTGGATACCTCGGCTATTATCCCTTGGCTGAAAGAAAACTACGGTGGCTGTGAAGTGGTGGCCTTTGTCGCCGATATTGGCCAAGAGCGTGGCGATCTGGAAGGCGTTGAGCAAAAAGCGTTGCAATCGGGTGCCTCTGAGTGTCACGTCGTCGATCTGCGTGAAGAGTTCATTAGCGATTATGTTTATCCGGTGCTGCAAACCGGGGCGCTGTATGAAGGAAGTTATCTGCTGGGTACCTCCATGGCGCGGCCCATTATTGCTAAGGCACAGGTTGAATTGGCATTGAAAGTGGGTGCCGATGCATTGTGTCATGGTGCAACCGGCAAGGGTAACGATCAGGTGCGTTTTGAAACCACCTACACCGCATTAGCGCCGCAGCTGAAAGTCGTTGCGCCGTGGCGTGAATGGAACCTGCGTTCCCGTGAAGCTCTGCTAGATTACCTGAAAGAGCGCAATATCCCGACTACCGCGTCGTTGGAAAAGATATACAGCCGTGATGAAAACGCCTGGCATATCTCCACGGAAGGCGGCGTGTTGGAAAGCCCGTGGAACGCGCCGAACAAAGATTGCTGGGTATGGACCGTTGATCCACAGGATGCGCCGGATCAGCCGGAACACGTCAGTGTCACGGTGGAAAAAGGCCGCGTAGTGGCGGTAAACGGTGAAGCGCTGACGCCATTCCAATGCCTGGATAAGCTCAACGTTCTGGGAGCTAAACACGGTGTTGGCCGTATCGATATCGTAGAAAACCGTCTGGTGGGTATCAAATCCCGCGGCTGTTACGAAACCCCGGGGGGCACCATTATGGTGGCGGCGCTGCGTGGCATTGAACAGTTGGTTCTGGACCGTGACAGCTTCAAATGGCGTGAACAGCTGGGCTTGGAAATGTCCTATGTGGTTTACGATGGTCGCTGGTTTGCGCCGCTGCGTCGTTCCATTCAGGCTTCTGCCGAAGCGTTGGCAGAAGACGTCAATGGCGAAGTCGTGCTGCAACTGTATAAAGGCCAAGTGACGGCGATTCAGAAGAAATCGGCGAACAGCATGTATTCAGAAGAATTCGCTACCTTCGGCGAAGATGAAGTTTACGATCACAGCCATGCAGGCGGCTTTATCCGCCTGTTCTCGCTGTCTTCACGCATTCGTGCGTTGAACGAAAAGAAATAAATTTACCGGTTGTGACTTTTGAGGGGCGCCGCATGTTGCGCCCCTGATGTTCTGAGCAACAAGCATAAAAAAATTCAGGAGCAGATTATGGCACTTTGGGGCGGACGGTTCAGTCAGGCGGCGGATCAGCGGTTCAAACAATTAAATGACTCACTGCGTTTCGACTATCGTCTGGCACAGCAAGATATCGTTGGCTCCGTGGCTTGGTCAAAAGCGCTGGTGACCGTCAATGTCTTGACGGCGCAAGAACAACAGCGGTTAGAAGCAGCATTAAATGTCTTGCTGGAAGAAGTGCAGGCCGATCCCTTGGCGATTGTACAGAGCGATGCGGAAGATATTCACAGTTGGGTGGAGCAGAAGCTGATCGAGAAAGTCGGCGATCTGGGTAAGAAGCTGCATACCGGGCGTAGCCGTAACGATCAGGTTGCCACTGACCTGAAGCTATGGTGCAAACAGCAGGTCAGTGAGCTGCTACAGGCCATTGTGCAATTGCAGCAAGCGCTGGTGGAAACCGCCGAGGCTAATCAGGATGCGGTGATGCCGGGTTACACCCATCTGCAACGTGCACAACCGGTGACTTTCGCACATTGGTGTTTGGCGTACGTCGAGATGCTGGCGCGTGATGAAAGCCGTTTGCAGGATACTTTAAAGCGGCTGGATGTCAGCCCATTAGGCAGCGGGGCGCTGGCCGGTACGGCCTATCCGATCGACCGTGAACAGCTTGCCGGATGGCTGGGTTTCGCTTCGGCAACCCGTAACAGTTTAGACAGCGTGTCCGATCGCGATCATGTGTTGGAGCTGCTGTCTACTGCCGCGATTAGCATGGTGCATCTGTCGCGCTTTGCCGAAGACCTGATCTTCTTCAACAGCGGCGAGGCGGCGTTTGTCGAACTTTCAGACCGCGTGACGTCGGGTTCTTCACTGATGCCACAGAAGAAAAACCCGGACGCGTTAGAGCTGATTCGTGGCAAGTGCGGCCGTGTGCAGGGCGCATTGACCGGCATGATGATGACGCTGAAAGGCTTGCCGTTGGCCTACAACAAAGATATGCAGGAAGACAAAGAAGGGCTATTTGATGCGCTCGATACCTGGATGGATTGCCTGCAAATGGCCGCGTTGGTGTTGGACGGTATCCAGGTGAAACGCCCACGTTGCCAAGAAGCGGCGGAACAAGGTTATGCCAACGCGACTGAGCTGGCCGATTACTTGGTGGCTAAAGGCGTGCCGTTTCGTGAAGCCCACCATATTGTCGGCGAAGCGGTGGTAGAAGCCATCCGTCAGGGTAAAGCATTAGAAGCTTTACCACTGGATGATTTGCGCAAGTTCAGTGAGATCATTGGTGACGATGTTTACCCAATTCTCGCGTTGCAATCTTGTCTGGACAAACGTGCGGCCAAAGGCGGTGTGGCTCCACAGCAGGTTGCCAGCGCGATTGCCGACGCCAAACAGCGTCTGGCGTAATCCAGCATCAAGTAGGAAAACGCAGCGGCGCAGTAGGATACTGCGCCGTTGTCGATGGTTATTCCCCCGGGCAACGTTGGCAGCGTTCCGCCTCCGCTTCGCTGAGTTTCAGCTTGGCTTGCAGATCGCGCAGTGCCGTGCGCAACCCTTCTTCGATTACCGGGTGATAAAACGGCATAGCTAACATCTGATTGATGGTCATGTGTTGCTGATGAGCCCAGGCCAACAGGTGCGCGATGTGTTCAACGTCTGGTCCGATCATCTCCGCGCCGAGGAAGCGGCCAGTACCCTGCTCGCCATACACATGCAAAATGCCTTTGTTGCGCAGCATCACGCGAGAGCGCCCTTGATTTTCAAACGAGACCTCGCCGACCTCAAAGCAACCACAGGCACCGAATTTCTGGCTCAACTCGCGGAAGGTGGAACCGACCATCGCGATTTGCGGATCGGAAAACACCACTGAAATCGCGCTGCGCCGTAGGCCCGGGTTGATTTCTGGGTAGCTGCCGGCGTTGCTACCGGCAATGCGCGCCTGATCGCTGGCTTCATGCAGAAGCGGCAACTGGTTACTGGCGTCGCCAGCAATGAAAATATGCGGCACGCTGGTCTGCATCGTTAGGCGATCGGCCTGTGGCACGCCTTTCGCATCGAGCACTAACTGGGTGTTCTCTAGGCCAAGTCGATCCACATTGGGGCGACGGCCGGTCGCGGCGAGTACGTAATCCACCAAAGTTTCCTGTGGTTTTCCGTCCAAGCCTTGATAGCGAATAAACACTTTGTCGCCTTCGCGCTGCATCATGTCGACTTTCACGTCGGGATCGAGATAAAACTCATCACCCAGCGTACGGCTAGCATAGTGACGAACGGTGCTGTCGGTCAGTGGCCCAACGGCACCACCGACGCCGAAGACTTTCGTTTCAACCCCGAGCCGATGTAGTGCCTGGCCCAATTCTAAACCAATGACGCCAGGCCCGAACACCGCGACCGATTGTGGCAGGTCGTCCCAATCAAACACGTCATCGTTGATGATCAGTCGGTCACCCAGATCGTTCCACGCGGCAGGCCAGCTAGGGCGTGAGCCGGTGGCGATAACGATGCGCTGCGCAGTGATGCGAGTATGGTCGTCGACCAGCAAGGTGTTGTCATCGATAAAGCGGGCATAACCCTGGATTTTGTCGGCAGCAGGAATGGCCTCGACGCCCTCCAGCACGAAGCCGACGAAACGATCGCGTTCGCGTTTAACCCGATTCATCACCTCACGGCCATTAATGGTTGGCTTAGCGGTTGGATGTATACCGAACCCTGGCGCGCGTTCGATTTGATGTACCGCTTCCGCTGCGGCGATCAATAATTTGGAGGGCATGCAGCCCACGCGGGCACAGGTGGTGCCGTACACGCCGCCTTCAATCATCACCACATTCGGGGTAGACAGTTTAGCTGCGCGATATGCGCCCAGCCCGGCGGTACCGCCACCGATCACCGCGACGTCTACGTTCAGTTGTTTCATAACTACACTCCGGTAGGATAAAAAAGGCGGGTCGTTTTACTGAGCCCGCCAAAAGGTCATGTTGGATTTGTTTTTACTAATTAATCAGGCTGACAAGAACGTTTCCAAATCATCGCTGCCACCAATATGACGACCGCCGATGAACACCTGTGGAACGGTGGCACGGCCGCTAACGGCGCGTAGGCTAACGGTGGTGGCATCTTTACCCAATACGATTTCTTCATATTGGATACCGCGCTCTTGTAGCATTTGTTTGGCTTTGGCACAGAATGGGCAACCCGGCTTGGTGAATACGGAGACGGATTCCTGCACTTTGAATTCAGGTGCCAGGTATTTCAGCATGGTGTCGGCGTCAGAGACTTCAAACGGGTCGCCTGGCTTGTTGGGTTCAACGAACATTTTTTCAACCACACCATTGCGAACCAGCATGGAATAACGCCATGAACGTGGGCCAAAGCCCAAATCTGCTTTCTCAACCAGCATATTCATGCCTTTGGTGAACTCACCGTTGCCGTCTGGCACGAAGGTGATGTTTTCCGCGTGTTGGTCGGCTTTCCAAGCGTTCATAACGAACGTATCGTTGACGGAAACACATAAAATGCCATCGACGCCGTGTTGTTTGAATACGTTAGACAGCTCGTTATAACGTGGCAAATGGCTTGAAGAGCAGGTCGGGGTGAATGCGCCCGGCAAAGAAAACACAATCATAGTTTTGTCTTTGAACAGGTCATCCGTGGTGACATCAATCCATTGGTCGCCCTGACGCGTGTGGAAAGTAACCTGAGGGACTTTTTTGCCTTCTTGACTGGTAAACATTGAATAACCCCTTAATTAGGAAAATAATTTTTTGGTGCTGACGTTATGTCGCTTTGTTGATGGACATTATTCATGCTGGGGGTTGATAGATCTAATCGCTCATTGCTATCTTATCTATCGCTACGAGCTATCGTAGCCTGGAGGGAAACAATGAATATTCGTGATTTAGAGTATCTGGTCGCCTTGGCCGAGCACCGCCACTTCCGGCGCGCTGCCGATTCTTGCCATGTTAGCCAACCCACACTCAGTGGGCAGATCCGCAAGCTGGAAGATGAACTCGGTGTGATGCTGCTTGAGCGTACCAGCCGCAAAGTGTTGTTCACCCAGGCGGGATTATTGCTGGTGGAGCAGGCGCGTACTGTCCTACGGGAAGTCAAAGTGCTGAAAGAGATGGCCAGCCAACAGGGTGAAGCCATGTCGGGGCCGTTACATATCGGTTTGATCCCGACCGTTGGGCCGTATCTGCTGCCGCAGATTATCCCTACGCTGCATAAAACGTTTCCGAAATTGGAAATGTATCTGCATGAAGCACAAACCCAGCAACTGCTGGCGCAGCTCGACAGCGGTAAACTGGACTGCGCCATTCTGGCGTTAGTGAAAGAAACCGAGGCGTTTATCGAAGTGCCCTTGTTTGATGAACCGATGAAGCTGGCGGTCTATGCCGATCACCCTTGGGCGCAGCGTGAGCGCGTGGCGATGGCGGATTTAGCCGGTGAGAAACTTCTGATGCTGGAGGATGGCCACTGTCTGCGCGATCAGGCGATGGGCTTTTGTTTCCAAGCGGGTGCCGACGAAGATACCCATTTTCGTGCTACCAGCCTTGAAACGCTGCGTAATATGGTCGCTGCCGGTAGCGGCATAACGCTGCTGCCTTCGCTTGCGGTACCGAAAGAGCGTGAACGTGACGGTGTCTGTTATCTTGAGTGCTATAAACCGGAACCGAAGCGCACCATTGCTCTGGTGTATCGCCCCGGTTCCCCATTGCGTAGCCGTTATGAGCAGTTAGCCGAGGCGATACGTGAGCACATGCAGGCTTATATGGATCCCTCGTTAAAACAGGCGGTTTAAGCCATTTAGCGCAGCCACCCGGTAGGCCTCGGCCATGGTCGGATAGTTGAAGGTAGTATTAACGAAGTACTCGAGCGTATTACCTCCATTTTTTTGTTCCATGATCGCCTGGCCGATATGGATAATCTCTGCCGCCCGTTCGCCAAAGCAGTGAATCCCGAGGATCTCCAGCGTCTCACGATGGAACAGGATCTTCAGGCTGCCGACGTTCATGCCAGCGATCTGCGCCCGTGCCAAATGTTTAAACTGGGCTCGACCCACTTCATACGGCACTTTCATCGCCGTCAGTTCCTGCTCCGTTTTGCCGACGGAGCTGATTTCTGGAATGGTGTAAATCCCGGTCGGGATGTCCTCGATCAAATGCGCTTTGGCTTCACCGGAGGCAATCGCCTGCGCGGCAATACGCCCCTGATCGTAGGCGGCGGAAGCCAGGCTCGGGTAGCCAATCACGTCGCCAACGGCATAGATATGGGCCAATGCTGTCTGGTACATGCTGTTGACTTTCAACAGGCCACGGCTGTCTGATGTTAGCCCGATATTTTCCAGCCCCAGCGCATCGGTGTTGCCGGTGCGGCCGTTGGCGTACAGCAGGCAATCTGCTTTTACTTTTTTACCGGATTTCAGGTGGACGATAACCCCGTCTTCGGTGCCTTCTATCTTCTCGAACTCTTCATTGTGACGCGTTACCACGCCGTTGTTCCAGAAGTGGTAAGACAGCGAATCTGATATTTCTTGATCGAGGAACGCCAGTAGGCGATCGCGGGTATTGATTAAATCTACTTTGACGTTCAAGCCCCGGAAGATCGATGCATATTCGCAACCAATCACCCCCGCACCGTAAATAATGACGTGACGGGGTTCGTGGCTCAATTCGAGAATAGAATCACTGTCGTAAATACGCGAATGGGTAAAATCGACGTTGGTCGGATGATAAGGCCGTGACCCGCAGGCGATGATGATGTGATCGGCACGGATGGTGTCTTGTGTGCCGTCTTGATAAGTCACGCTAACGGTGTTTGCGTCAATAAAACGCGCATCGCCAGCAAACAATTTGCATTGGTTGCGCTCGTAGAAGCCTTGGCGCATGCGGGTTTGTTGGTTAATCACGTTGTCGGCGTGGCGGAGAATGTCAGGGAACGTGGCGCTAAGCGTGCGGGAGTTATTGTAGAGCGGGTTCTGGTTAAATTCGATAATGCGGCTAACGGCGTGGCGGAGGGCTTTAGACGGGATAGTCCCCCAGTGGGTACAACCGCCACCAACATTATTAAAACGTTCGATAACGGCGACGCGGGCACCTTGTTTAACCAGCCCCATAGCGGCACCTTCACCACCAGGGCCCGAGCCAATAACAATGGCATCAAATTGATAGTGCTGTTGCATGTGAGGTTAGACCTATTCTTATACAAAATTACAACGGTATATTAACATCATAGCGCTGTACGCCCAATAACCATTAGGCTTTTTGAGGCAAAGCGCAATCATTGCAGGCTGGAACTGTGACTGGGCGCGTTTGTATAAATGCTGTTGCAATAAAATTTGCTATATTGCCACCTTTAGGGCGTTAGACTGAGTGGATGGATCTTATCTGGATATGCATATGGGCGTCAGAGCACAACAAAAAGAACGGACGCGTCGTTCCCTGATCGAAGCGGCCTTTAGCCAACTGAGCGCCGAGCGTAGTTTTGCCAGTCTGAGCTTGCGAGAGGTTTCACGCGAGGCGGGCATCGCGCCCACCTCGTTTTATCGTCACTTCCGCGACGTGGATGAACTGGGATTGACCATGGTCGATGAGAGCGGTCTGATGCTGCGGCAGTTGATGCGTCAGGCGCGTCAGCGTATCGCCAAGGGCGGCAGCGTGATCCGCACTTCTGTGTCGACGTTTATGGAGTTCATTGGCAACAACCCGAATGCATTCCGGCTCCTGTTGCGCGAACGATCCGGCACATCGTCGGCCTTTCGTGCGGCAGTGGCGCGTGAGATACAACATTTTATCGCTGAACTGGCAGATTACCTCGAACTGGAAAATCACATGCCGCGTAGCTTTACCGAAGCGCAGGCTGAAGCGATGGTGACCATCGTGTTCAGCGCGGGTGCGGAAGCGCTGGATGTCGATATCGAACAGCGACGCCAACTGGAGGAACGGTTAGTGTTGCAATTGCGGATGATCTCCAAAGGGGCTTACTACTGGTATCGCCGCGAGCAAGAAAAATCATCTGTGTCCCCTGTATAAAAAGGTAGAAAGTGATGGAAAAACTAGGCCGTGAGAATGGCACCTTACTGCTGGCGTTTATTGCCGGCCTTTCGATCAATGGTTCTTTTACTGCGCTGTTCAGCGCAATAGTACCGTTTTCGATCTTTCCCCTGATTGCGTTAGTGCTGGCGGCGTATTGTCTGCACCAGCGTTACCTGAACCGGGCGATGCCGGACGGTATACCGCGGCTGGCAGCGGCGTGCTTCATGCTCGGCCTGTTGCTGTATAGCGCCATTGTGCGCGCGGAGTATCCGCAAATTGGCTCAAACTTCCTGCCATCGATTCTCTGCGTGGCATTAGTGTTGTGGATTGGCATTAAGCTGAAAGCGCGTAAGGCGCTGGATAATAATCCGCAGCCATAAATGAATCAGCCCGGGGCTAAGCCCGGGCTGATTTGATTCTTGATTGGCCGTATCGGCGAAAGTCAGCCGTGTCTTTCGAGCAAGACGCCGCATTCCATATGATGGGTGTAGGGGAATTGATCGAACAGCGCCAGACGCGTGACCCGATGTGTCGCCTGTAATGTGGTCAGGTTGGCGCACAGCGTTTCCGGGTTACAAGAAATGTACAGAATGCGCGGATAGGCCTGCACCATCTTCACCGTTTCTTCATCCAGACCGCTACGCGGTGGATCGACAAAAATCGTTTCACAGTTGTAGCCGGTTAAATCGATGCCTTGCAGCCGATTGAAGCTGCGCACGCCGTTCATCGCTTGAGTAAATTCTTCCGCCGCCATACGGATGATTTGCACGTTATCGATATGGTTAGCTGCGATATTGTACTGCGCGGCGGCCACCGACGGTTTGGCAATTTCCGTGGCCAGTACGCGCTCAAAGTTGCGTGCCAATGCCAGCGAAAAGTTACCGTTGCCGCAGTACAGCTCAAGCAGATCGCCTTTGGCATGCTGCGTGACATCCAGCGCCCATTCCAGCATGTGGATGTTCATCGCCGCATTAGGCTGGGTGAAACTGTTTTCTACCTGGCGGTAAATTATCTCGCGCCCGGCGACCGTCAGCACTTCGTCAATGTAATCGTGATCCAACGTGATTTTCATCTTTGAGGCGCGACCAATCAGTTGCAGATCGAATCCCTGTGCGCGCAAATCATCGCGTAGTTTCACTGCATGTTGCCGCCACTCTTCGTCCAGTTTGCGATGGTACAGCAGTGAGGCAATGATTTTGCCGCTTTGCGTTGAGAGATAATCTATCTGGAACAGTTTATGACGCAGAATCGGTTCTGACTTGACGGTGGCGATCAACACGGGCATTAAACGGTTAATCAGTTCGCTGGCCGCAGGGAAACGGTCAACGCGGATACGTTGTTTGGTCTGCTGATCGAACATGATGTGGTACATCTCGTCACCATCATGCCAAATACGAAATTCAGCGCGCATACGATAGTGGCTAACTGGCGAGCGGTACACTTCCGGCTCTGGCGCCCCGAACGGCGACATCATGGTTTTCAGGCGATGGGTTTTCTCCGCCAGTTGTTCGTCGTAACGTTCAATGGGTAAATTCTCGGGCGTCATGGTCTTCTCGTCAGTCAAATTGGATCTGCGGGGATTGTAGGGAATTGGTCAGTGAAGTCCAGTTTTGTCAGCCTTATTATTTGTTACATTATTGGAAGTCTAGACATCTATTTTCATTGATCGTAGCATTGTTGTCCGGCCTCAAGCAGCGAGTGAAAAGGGAATCCGGTGTGAATCCGGAGCTGACGCGCAGCGGTATGGGGAAGTCACGGCGATAGCGTAAGAATGCAGACACTGTCCACTGCTGGATGGGAAGTCGTCGCCCGGTGTTCGGTTGTGTTCTGCAATCGGCAAATCCCAAGCCCGAAGACCTGCCGGTATTACGTCGCATTATTCATGGCTGTCGCGAATTACCAGCCTATGAACCTGCGGCATCCGCCAATTAAGTTTGGATGCTTCTTTATAATGACAATGATAAAAAATACGTTGTTGGCGGTGGTTTCCTCCGTCACGGCTTTTTCTGGTTGGGCGCAAGACCACACTGCATCGAATAAGAGTGATAATCTGCTGGTTACCGCCAACCGATTTCAACAACCGGTTTCTTCCGTATTGGCTCCGACTTCGGTGGTGACCAAGGAGGAGATCGATCGCTGGCAGGCGAAAAGTCTGACTGACGTTATGCGCCGCTTACCCGGTGTCGATGTTGGTCAGAATGGCGGATTGGGGCAAAAAAGCTCGCTGTTTATCCGCGGCACCAACTCCAGCCATGTGTTGGTACTGATTGACGGTATCCGTCTGAATCAGGCCGGCGTCAGTGGTTCTTCTGATCTCAGCCAGATCCCGATTTCACTGGTGCAGAAAGTCGAATATATTCGCGGGCCACGTTCGGCCGTGTATGGTTCTGACGCCATTGGCGGAGTCGTTAACATTATTACCACCCGTGAAAAGAATGGCACAACGTTGTCTGCCGGGGTGGGCTCGAAGGGTTATCAAGCCTATGACGCAGCGACGCAACAGTCACTGGGCGATCGTACCGTTGGCACGTTGGCGGGCAACTATACGTACACCAAAGGTTATGATGTCGTCGCTTACGGTAGCAGTGTGCCGCAGCAGGATCGCGATGGCTTTATGAGTAAATCGCTTTACGGTGCAGTTGACCATCAGTTCAATGATGCGATCAGTGGGTTTGTGCGTGGTTACGGGTATGACAACCGTACGGGGTATGACAGTTTTTCCGGCGTTGATACCCGTAAATTGTATAGTCAAACGTGGGATAGTGGTTTGCGCTATCAGGATGGCATTTATGCGACGCAGTTGGTTGGTAGTTACAGCCACAGCAAAGATTATGATTACGATCCGCGTAAAGGCATGCATGACGGTTCGGCAAGCTTGGTCGATTCTGAACAGTACAATGTGCAATGGGGAAACAGCCTGCAAATCGGGCGGGGAACCGTCAGCTCTGGAATTGACTGGCAGCAGCAAAAAATTAAACCGGACTCAACCAGCGTCAATGGTGAGAAGCGTCAACATAATACCGGCATCTATTTGACCGCTCAGCAGTTGTTTGGCCCCGTGACGTTGGAAGGGGCGGTTCGCGGTGACTCGCACTCAGAGTTTGGGCGGCATGGAACTTGGCAGACTAGCGCTGCCTGGGAGTTTGTTGACGGTTATCGCTTCATCGCATCCTATGGCACGGCATTCAAAGCGCCAAATATGAGCCAGCTCTATGGTAAATACGGCAATAATGCCGATCTCAAACCGGAAGAAAGTAAACAGTGGGAAGGGGGCTTTGAGGGATTGACCGGGCCGGTAACCTGGCGCATTTCTGGTTACCGTAATGATATTGATAACCTGATCGATGCTACCGCTGGGACGAATTACGTTTATTACAACGTTGGTAAAGCGACGATTAAAGGTATTGAAGCAACGGCGTCGTTTGAAACGGGCCCGCTGACGCACCAACTGGGCTATGACTATGTCGACCCGCGTAATGCTAAAACCAATGAGGTGCTACTGCGCCGTGCCAAGCAGCAGGTAAAATATGAGCTGGACTGGCAGTGGTACCACTTCGATTGGGCGGTCACTTATCAGTACTTAGGCCAGCGCTATGATAAAGACTACAGTACCTACCCGGAGCAAAGCGTCAAATTGGGGGGCGTTAGCCTGTGGGATCTTGCTGTTTCATATCCGGTCACGTCACATCTGACAGTTCGTGGTAGAATTGCCAACCTGTTTGATAAAGATTACGAGACGGCATATGGCTATGCTACTCCAAGAAGAGAATACTATCTCACCGGAAGCTATACCTTCTAATTGCACTGCAACTCCTCGCCCGACGGTATTGGTTTTTGATTCGGGCGTTGGTGGGCTTTCAGTGTATCAAGAGGTTCGGCAACTGTTGCCGAACCTCCACTATATTTACGCCTTCGATAACGTGGCGTTTCCCTACGGCGAGAAATCTGAAGAGTTCATCGTTGAACGCGTACTGGACATTGTCGGCGCCGTGCAACAACGTCACCCTCTGGCGATTGTCATTATTGCCTGCAACACGGCCAGCACCGTCTCGTTACCCGCCCTGCGCGAACGCTTCAGCTTCCCGGTTGTGGGCGTGGTGCCAGCCATCAAGCCCGCCGCCAGATTGACCGCAAATGGTGTTGTCGGTTTACTCGCCACGCGCGGTACCGTTCAGCGTGCTTATACGCATGAGTTGATCGCCCGTTTCGCCACGGACTGCAAAATCGAGCTGTTGGGTTCTTCCGAGCTGGTAGAACTGGCTGAAGCGAAACTGCACGGTGCAGATGTGCCGTTACCGGTATTGAAGAAAATCCTACAGCCTTGGTTGAGCATGCGCGAACCGCCCGATACCGTCGTGTTGGGTTGCACCCACTTCCCTTTATTGTCGCCAGAGTTAATGCAGGTGTTACCGGAAGGCACTCGTTTGGTAGATTCAGGGGCAGCAATTGCTCGTCGAGCGGCCTGGTTGATTTCCTCACAAGAAAATGTGGTGTCATCACAAGAAGAGAATATGGCTTATTGTATGGCGTTGAATAACGATACTGATGCTTTATTGCCCGTTTTGCAGGGCTATGGCTTCAAATCGTTGAAAAAACTACCGCTTTAACGACGTTTTGGTTAAATGTTCAACGGTTGAAAACTTTTTTGAAATTAGGGGTTGCGACGTTCTGAGAACTCCCTATAATGCGCCTCCACTGACCGGGAACAACGACTGACAAGTCGCCGGGTTAGCGGGAAGAAAGCGAAATAAACGCTTGACTCCCAGGGCGAAAAGCGTAGTATACGCAGCCCGCACCGATGAGTTTTATCTCCGGTGCTG
>NZ_JBNNGK010000015.1:0-94730 GCF_050268245.1 Serratia sp. NPDC078593
GGCGTCGCCACAGTGCCTGTGGCGGACTCAGTCCGGAACAATTTGAAAACCAGAATCTCGCTTAGGGCCGTGTCCACATTACGCGGGTAGGATCAGATAACGTCGCGACCGTGGCATATTTACACGAGGTTCGCGAAGACAACTACCAACCTAGTGATATGCGGAGTACGGTGTGATTATTTGTTAAAATTGACTCCAACCTGTAAATTAATGTAAAAGGATTATCGTTAAAGTTTTTTGCTAATTTACATAAGGAATAGTTATGAAGAAGTTACTTGCCACTGTAGTTCTCTCAATGGTTGTTACTGGCTGTGCTCAGCAAACATTTATCGTAAAAAAAGATGTAGCGGTAACACCAAAACAGATCACTACTCACCACTTCTTTGTGGCTGGTATTGGTCAGAAGAAAACTATTGATGCTGCCGCTGTTTGTGGTGGGGCTGACAAAGTTGTCCGTACAGAAGTACAGCAAACCTTCGTTAATGGGTTGCTTGGATTTGTGACCTTTGGCATCTACACTCCGCGTGAAGCTCGCGTATATTGCTCATAATCATTTTGCTGTAAACTAAGCCTGCTTAATGCAGGCTTTTTATTATTTTAAATAGCTGTACGCCAAGTAATCGGGGAAGTTTGGTAGGGGTAAAGGTGCCATCATTTGCCAAAAATAATCTACGACCCTCTCCTTGTGTGGGGTCTTCTCTAAGTAAAAATGCTCTCGTAACTTAATAATTATAATGCGCGATTTTATTTTTTAATCCTTCTCAACATAGATGCTGAATATGGTTCAGAGGCAGTTATTTCAGAAGTAATTGTTATTTTTTTTCCATTATCGGTGAGTTCAGTTGGTATACCTTTTACCAGTCTTTTATGGCTTGCTGAGTCAGTATCAAGAGGCGTAGAAAATAATCTGACAGTGCCATAATCAAAGTTAAGATCAACTTGTTCAAATTTTGCCCCTTTAACGTAAGGTACATAGATTCTGACAGAGTCATCTTTAGGTTGAAGGTTTGATATACTGACTTGTTTTCTATCGTAAGGCCCTTTATTGCCAGTGTATATGATATTTGCATTGATAAAAGGTATGTGCTGGTTTAATAAATCACTAGACTGATAGTCAATATACCCTATGTTTTTAGAATTCAACGTTGACTCATAAGGAATATCGTAAAAATTTGATCGTGTTATAAGCATGCAGCCGGCTAAACTGACTAAAGACAACAAAATAACTCCAAATGAAATTCTTTTTATTACTTTCAATTTTAACTCCTATAATTTCTTATTTTTTATATGATTGGTAAATTGTCCAATAATTGTCGCTGTAGCAACATTAGTCGATCCTTCTTTGCCGCTGCCCTAAGAGAGGCTAGAAGTTCAAGGTAGCCATCACATTCTCTGCAGGGTGCCTTATCGCTGGTTTGGGCTATCGCTTTATTTCCTTTAAACCCGGTCGCGGTGGCAGAAATGATTTCTTCATGGCTGGTTTTGTCGCCAAGGCCGGCCAGTGTTCTTGCCATCATTAAACCCTCAATATATAAATGGTTATACTCGCCGGCATCATACAGCAATCACGACTTAACCCAAATCTCCTGCTCTTGATTGCTGGTACCGCGCTTGGATATGACAGATTCGGAAAGGGCTATGCCCCGATGCATCTGTTGTTTTCCGTATAAGTCGGGCTGATGGTCTATCCTGAATCCTTTGGAGACCAGCAGAATAAGGCGAAATGCCAATTCCCTTCTTCCCCCGCGCTTTTGCATCATTATGAACAACTAGAAATGTGAGAAACCGCAACAGACCGTAGCAGGGAAGTAAGAGATAGGCTTGTTAGAGGGTGTAGATGTCTTTAACAACAAAGAGGATCTGCGAAAGTGGCGAGAAATCCAGCAAACAAATAACGTGCTGCAACGACCAGAAATCTACCGGAACCCCAGAAAGCAAAAACCCGCCTTTTGGGCGGGTTCTTTGAATAGTGGTGCCCGGACTCGGAATCGAACCAAGGACACGGGGATTTTCAATCCCCTGCTCTACCGACTGAGCTATCCGGGCAACGGGGCGCATTAAACCGTAAAGCTCTGACGACGTCAATGGGTTTCTACAACAAAGGCGATTGTTTGCTTTCTTTTCAGCCAGTAACACAATAATGATTCGGCGCCGCAAGGCGAGTTACAATGTGTTTCAACTTACTCCAACGATCGAATTCATGCTGAAAACCATAAAAAAAAAATATCAATCTATGGCGATCAATCATCGCTAAAAATCGAATGTGTTACCTGATTGTAATAAAATGGTTTTTTTTGATTGCCTAGGTGTTTTTTTGTGCATTGTGTCACTTTTATAACATTTCACCCCTGATAATGTTAATCAAATAACAACGGTCGGCTGTCTTCTTCGTCCGAGTCTGCCAAAGAAAACGAATTATATTTTGATGCATAAGGGAAAAAATGAAGTATATCGTAGGGATATTTAGCATTCTCATCATATTCGCCTTGGCTATGTTGGTGAGTAATGGCCGCAATCGCATTCGTTATCGCCCGCTGTTTGTCATGTTGGCCTGTCAGTTCTTGCTGACGGCATTACTGCTGAAAACCAATGTCGGCAACCGAGTGATCGCGGTGATTGCCGATGTGTTTGGCAACTTACTGGCGTACGCCACAGAAGGGGTGACGTTTGTTTTTGGCGGGTTGCTCAACCATGGGGAAACGTCCTTCTTCCTTTCTGTATTACTACCGATTGTTTTTATCTCGGCGCTGATCGGCATTTTGCAGCATTGGCGTATCTTGGGGTTCGTCATTAAGTATATAGGCCTGGGGCTAAGTAAAATTAACGGGATGGGGCGTCTGGAGTCGTATAATGCGGTAGCCTCTGCGATTTTGGGGCAGTCGGAAGTGTTTATCTCCGTTAAGAAGCAATTGGGGTTGTTGCCAGAGCACCGTTTGTACACCTTGTGTACTTCCGCCATGTCTACCGTATCGATGTCGATTGTTGGCGCTTATATGGTGATGTTAGAGCCGCGCTATGTGGTTACGGCACTGGTGTTGAACCTGTTCGGTGGTTTTATCATGGCGTCATTGATCAACCCTTATCAGGTTTCCGAGCAGGAGGATCTTCTGGAGGTCGTCGAGGAAGAGTCACAGAGCTTTTTTGAAGTGCTGGGTGAGTATATTCTCGATGGGTTCAAAGTCGCGATTATTGTTGGGGCGATGCTGATTGGTTTTATTGCGCTCATCGCCATGGCTAACGCATTGTTCACCGCTTTATTTACCATCTCTTTCCAACAGGCTTTAGGTTACCTGTTCTCACCGCTGGCATTTATGGTCGGTGTTCCTTGGCATGAAGCGGTACAGGCGGGCGGGTTGATGGCGACCAAGATCGTCAGTAACGAATTCGTTGCCATGTTGAACTTCTCACAGGGCGATTTTAATTTCTCAACGCGTACCGTGGCGATCATTTCAGTATTTATGGTGTCCTTCGCTAACTTTTCTTCTATCGGCATTATTGTCGGCGCGATTAAAGCGCTTAATAACAAACAGGGTAATACCGCAGCCCGCTTCGGTCTGAAGCTGCTTTACGGTTCAACCTTGGTCAGTTTTCTTAATGCCACGGTGGTGGGTCTGTTCTTTTAACCGTCTTAGCCAACTTGGCTGCATCACGGCGTAAATTCATGCATCCCGATGAGCTGACATCAGTCAGTGATTCGGGTTAGCACGTATCGCCAACGATGATGCAGCGTGAAGTATGGCGGGTAAACCGCTATCGCTCAGCATAAATTAATGCATTATTGCAATTAAACAGGGAACGTATGATGAAATTGACTTTTTCTCACAAACTAACGTTATTGGCGATGATGATTGCCGGTTCAGTCAATGCTTCCACCATTAACCTGCGCATACTGGAAACAACGGATATGCATGGCAACATGATGGATTACGATTACTACAAAGATAAAGCAACGTCGCAATTTGGTCTGGTCCGTGCCGCTACGCTTATCGATCAGGCGCGTAAGGAGGCGGCGAATACGGTATTAGTGGATAACGGCGATGTGATCCAAGGTAGCCCGATGGCGGATTACGCTGCGGCAAACTTGGAACAAGGACAAACACACCCGGTTTATCAGGCCATGAATACGTTGAACTATGCTGTCGGTAATATTGGGAATCATGAGTTTAACTATGGGTTGGATTATTTAAAGCGTACACTCAGCGGCGCTAAATTCCCCTATGTGAATGCCAACGTTTTTGATGCTAAAACCCAGCAGCATTATTTCAAGCCGTACCTGATTGTTGATACCGAAGTTAAAGACGATGAAGGCAAAACACATAATTTACGCATCGGCTATATTGGATTTGTGCCACCGCAGATCATGTTGTGGGATAAAGCAAACCTTGAAGGTAAGGTTATTGTGAAAGATATAACCGAAACCGCCAAGCAGTTGGTGCCTCAGATGCGTAAGGAAGGCGCTGACGTTGTGGTCGCGATTGCCCACTCCGGTTTTTCTGCCGACCCCTATAAAGCCCTGGCAGAAAACTCGGTCTATTATCTCTCCAAGGTCGAAGGTATTAATGCGATTGCTTTCGGTCATTCCCATGGCGTATTCCCGAGCCATAATTTTGCTGCGATTGATGGCGTTGATATCGAGAATGGCACCGTCAATGGTATCCCTGCGGTGATGCCGGGGCGTTGGGCCGATCATCTGGGGGTGATTGATCTGACATTGGCCGATAAAGAGGGGCAATGGCAGGTTGTGGCTGGTAAAGCGCACGCTCGGCCGATCTATGATGCGAAAACGCACAAAGCATTAGTGGCTGCGAAACCTGAACTGGTTAGCGTGCTGAAAGAAGCGCACGACAGTACTCGCCACTATGTCAATCAGCCGATTGGGAAGCTGTCTGAGGATATCAACTCCTATCTGGCATTGGTACAGGATTCGGCGGCTATGCAGATAATACGTGATGCGCAAAAAGCCTATATCCAAAATGCGATTCAGGGGGATCCGGATCTGGCGGAATTGCCGGTGCTTGCTGCCTCTGCGCCCTTTAAAGTCGGGGGGAGGAAGAACGATCCGCATGATTTTGTTGATATTACTAAAGGCGAATTGAGTTTCCGTAACGCGGCCGAGTTATATCAGTACGCGAATACGCTGGCTGCCGTCAAGGTGAAAGGAAGCGATCTCAAAGAGTGGCTAGAATGTTCAGCGGGTATGTATAACCAGATCAACATCAACAGTGAAAAACCGCAGTCTTTGCTTAACTGGGAGAAATTCCGCGCCTATAACTTTGATATGTTCGACGATCTGAGTTATCAGATCGATGTTACGCAACCGGCGCGTTACGACGTCGACTGCAACCTGATTAATCCGCAGGCTCAGCGTATTGAATCATTGACCTACCAGGGTAAACCTATCGATCCTCAGGCTGATTTCTTGGTGGCGGTGAATAATTACCGTGCCTTTACCGGGAAATTTGCGGGAACCGGCGCCAGCAATGTGGCGATCAATGCACCTGATGAAGTACGTTCGATTATTGCTGACTATATTCGTTTGCAAACCAAGGAAAATGGTGCTTATTCCCCAGTGGCTAAAAACAGTTGGCGTATAGCGCCAATAACATCGCCGAAAAAACTGGACATTCGTATTGAAACATCGCCAGTCGAGGATGCGCAGAAGAAAATAATGGCTGAAGCGCAACACCCGATGACGTATCTTGAAAAAGATGATATTGGTTTTGCTATTTATCGTATTGATTTACAGAAAAAATAAAAGGAGCATTGAATAAAATAAGCGTGGTGAATATGGCCGCCTATAAAAAGCCAATAGCACGTGGCGGTTACTTTATTCATTATACTTCACGTTGTTTGTGCGTTAGTGGCATCCGGTGGCTGGGGGGCTCGCCACTTGGATGCAGCGCGAATGATGGCGAGTATCTACGCTTATCTACCCGGTGTGGCACGAGGCATAGCAACATGGAATGCTGAGCATATTGATGTGCTGGTGTCACATTATTGGGTGATGATAAAACGGACTCCTTCTCGGGAGCGATGATTAGTCCATCTTTATTGTTTCTACCCGTCAATAGCGTTTACCAATTTTTAATAAAAAATAGAAAACGGAATATTTCTATGAAAAATACAATTCGGCTCAAGCGTAATGTTTCATCAATAACTTTGGGTGCGGCGCTGCTACTCTCTTTTGATATCGGTGCTGTAGAAGTAAACAAGAAAAATAATTTATTTAACGATTTTATTCATGACAGTCATGCCGACTTGTCACTACGCAATGTGTTTAAAAACCTCAGCACTGAGGATTATGGCCAGCGCTCCAATCAAACCGCCTGGGGCCAAGGCGTGACATTGGATTATCAATCCGGTTATTTAAATAATATGCTCGGTGTCGATGCCTCTTATTATGGCGTCATAAAACTAGCCGCCAGTGATGATTTCTGGGGGCGAAGCGTATTGTATAACGATCACGGCCATGCTAAAGGCTTCAATAAGCTGGGGCAGCTTTATATGAAGGCGCGTTTGGGGGATGAAGAGACCTATTTCCATCTCTATTCCGGCTGGCAGCAGATAAAAAAATGGGGGGCACTGAATAATTCGACGCGCGCGATCCCCAGCACCTATCTTGGTTGGCGCGCAGAAGCTGGGAGTGGGCCGCTACGGCTGCGCGGTGCCTACGTGACGCGTTACAGTGACAGGGATTCACCAGAAAAAATTCACTTTGTTACTGCGGATAAAAAACAGATTAACCAGATTTTCACTGGCGAATTGAGTTACGCCCAGCGTGAATATGCTGCCCGCTACTTCTTCGGGGAAAGCCATAATTATCTCCAACGTCATGGCCTTGAAATCGACTGGCGACCAGCTGATTTGGCGGAGTATCGTTTTGGGCTGAGTAGCCAACTCTATATGAATCACGGTTTGCAGGGTTGGCGGAGTATGTCGACGGGTAAAAGAACCTTTGATGATAATGCATACCATGCTGCGCTAGCGGTCAACTGGCAGGCTGGGCGATGGAAAAACAAGGCGGGCGTTTCCTATACGCATGCACGTTTATCCCAAGGTTTGGGGCGCTTCGAATGGCACTTAGCCAAACACAGCCGTGGTACCTTTAATTCGATGGCCGACAGTTGGGGCAACGATTATGTTGGCCATAGAGAGAAAATGCTTGCTTGGACGTTTGGCTATGCGGCAACGCCGGAAATTGAACTGGGCATGGTCACAAATTACGGCTGGGGTATGAAGTATCAAAACCGCAGTATCCAGCGTGGTGAAACCTTAGTCTATTCCCGTTGGACCCCCTCAGCGGTGAAGGATTTGAGCATACAGCTTTCTGGCGGCCCTTCTTGGAATTACCAAAGTCAGAATAATCAGCCAAAGCTGACGGCCGAAGGCAAACCGATGCGGGCGCAAAACCATTCGATAGAGCTGCAGGTTGATTACAAATTTAGTTTGTTCTAAATCAGATTGATTCAGCGTAGCTGGGTAAACTGCGCTGAATCAATAATATAAATATGCACTTCAAGTGGTTAATAAATTAATCGTTATTTATTTTTTTATTTAATATCAGTTATTTGATTTATTTTTTTCTTGATTTTATGCGCATAATGCTGGCTTGAAGCCGATGAAAAAACATGTAATCATTGCGAAAATTTTATCGCTAAGGCGATATTCATTACCGTAGAGGATTACGTGCATGACTGGTTTTGTGTTACAGCCGCCATTGCGCGCACGACATCTGATGTTACCTCCCTGCCGCCGTTGTTTTCTTCCGCAGCTTGCCTGTTACCCGAATACTCTTATGCGGTAAGGCTACCTGATGCTCGCTGTTAGACATTATTAAAAATAGAGTCTTACTCTGATTTTACTGATGTCTATCGGACGCGGCCGATCCCAGTTGCCGATAGTTATTGAATGCCGTGCATTACCCGGTACGTTTCGCTTTTCTGCGGCGCCAATGGCGCCATTTGTCGGGATAACGCTGTTGTCTCATTGTGTGCCTGTGGCACGCCCTCATCCTTAACCGTTTGAGAGTTAGCTTTATGAAAGAACTGAAAATAGCATCTAGCGCCAACCTGGTCGCCAGCATTGAAACCTTGCGTGAAGTGGTGCGCATCGAGCAGACCGATTTTACCGACGTGGCGGCGGTGGTGGTGTCGGTCGGTGACATTGATGCCGGTATTTTGGCGCAATTGCAGGCTACGGGCTTTCACATCCCAACGTTTGTTGCTGTTGAAGGGGAGGAGCAGCTTTCCCCTGATTACCTGCCGTTTATCTCTGGCGTATTGGCACTGAGCCATGCCAGCAAAGCATTTTACATGGCGCAATTGGAAGCGGCGGCGGATGCTTATGAACAGGCACTGTTACCGCCGTTCTTCAAAACGCTGAAAACTTACGTTGAAATGGAAAATGCCACTTTTGCCTGTCCGGGACATCAGGGCGGCGAGTTCTTTCGTAAGCATCCGGCGGGGCGCAAATTTTTCGAGTTTTACGGTGAAACGCTGTTCCGTTCAGATATGTGTAACGCGGATGTGAAGTTGGGCGATCTGCTGATCCATGAAGGTTCGGCCAAAGACGCGCAAAAACACGCGGCACGGGTATTTAACGCCGATAAAACCTATTTCGTGCTAAATGGGACTTCGGCAGCCAATAAAGTGGTGACCAATGCGTTATTGACGCGTGGCGATCTGGTGCTGTTCGATCGTAATAACCACAAGTCCAACCATCATGGTGCGCTGATTCAGGCCGGGGCAACGCCGGTTTATTTGGAAACTGCGCGTAATCCGTTTGGTTTCATCGGCGGCATTGATGCGCACTGTTTCGATGAGCATTATTTACGGGAACAAATCCGCGTTGTCGCGCCGGAGAAGGCTAATGTAGAGCGGCCGTTCAGGCTAGCGATCATCCAGTTGGGTACCTATGACGGCACTATTTATAACGCGCGTCAGGTTATTGATACTATCGGTCATCTGTGTGATTACATCCTGTTTGATTCTGCCTGGGTGGGCTATGAAGGCTTTATCCCCATGCTGAAAGAGTGCTCGCCACTGTTGTTGGAGTTAGACGAACTCGACCCGGGCATTTTCGTGACACAATCCGTGCATAAGCAGCAAGCGGGCTTCTCGCAAACCTCGCAAATCCACAAAAAAGATGACCATATCAAAGGGCAGAAGCGCCATTGTAATCATAAGCATCTGAACAATGCCTTTATGCTGCATGCGTCAACCAGCCCATTTTATCCGCTGTTTGCTGCGTTGGACGTCAATGCCAAAATGCACGCCGGTGAAGCAGGCCGACGTATGTGGATGGATTGCGTGAAGCTGGGCATTGAGACACGCAAGCAGCTATTGCAGTGCTGTTCACAGCTAAAACCATTTATCCCGTTGCAGGTAGAAGGGCAGGCGTGGCAGGACGTGGCTACCGATGAGATTGCCGGCGATGCGCGTTTCTTCACCTTCTCACCCGGTGAGACTTGGCATGGTTTTGACGGTTACGCGCAGGATCAGTATCTGGTCGATCCTTGCAAACTGTTACTGACCACGCCGGGTATTGATGCGGCAACGGGTCAGTACAGCGATTTCGGCATACCGGCGACCATTCTGGCCAACTACCTGCGTGAAAACGGTATCGTACCGGAGAAATGCGATCTGAACTCGATCCTGTTTCTGCTAACTCCGGCAGAGAATCCCGCCAAGATGGCTCATCTGGTGGATAAGTTGGTGCAGTTCGAACGGTTTGTCGAGCAAGATGCTCCGTTAAGTGAGGTGTTGCCAACGGTTTATCGCAAAAATGAACGGCGCTATCGTGGTTATACGCTGCGGCGTTTGTGCCAGGAAATGCACGATTTATACGTGAGTTATGACGTTAAGCAACTGCAAAAAGAGATGTTCCGCCAGGCGCATTTCCCGCCGGTGATGATGAATCCGCAGGACGCCAACGTGGAGTTTATCCGCGATAACGTCGAACTGGTGCCGATCGCGCAGGCAGAAGGGCGCATTGCCGCTGAGGGGGCATTGCCTTATCCTCCGGGCGTGCTGTGCGTGGTGCCGGGGGAGGTCTGGGGTGGGGCGGTACAGCGTTATTTTCTGGCGCTGGAAGCCGGCATCAACCGTTTACCGGGATTCTCGCCGGAGTTGCAAGGGGTGTATATCGAGAAGAAAGATCATGGCTGGAAGCGTATTTTTGGTTACATGATCAAACAATAAAAAGAGCCAAGATTGATGACAACATTGCCTTTGAACCCGAGAGACTCGGGGCTGGCGCTCCGGCAGCAAGCCACGTTGACCCCTTCGGCACGCTTTCCCTAATCACACGTGTTTTCATCCACTCAGAGCGGCTATTAACCGGCTCTGAGTGGATGCGTGGAACGTATTAGTGTCTACGGTAGCTCTTCTGCGCGTTGTTGACCTTCACCAGATAACGACGGGATTCGCTGGCCGGATGTTTGCTGGTCAATGTGGTGAATACATCGCCCGGTTGTAGACCGTTGATGATGCTCACCGCTTGAGTTCTGTCTTTGGAGAACACCCTCAATACGCTGCCCGCACCGCCGTTGTAGGCGGTAATCACGGCATAGCGCCGCGAGGTCGGGTTTTGAATACCGCCGAGGTAGTTGTTCTGCAATATCGCCAGATAGGCGGTGCCGGTGTCGATATTGTTGGCGGGATCAAACAGATAGCTGCGGCTTGGTGTGCCCCCTTTGCCACGCAGTTTGAACACATCTTTACCCGCCGTGTGTTGCATGACCTGCATCAGACCAAGCGCATCGGAGCGGCTGACCGCATACGGGTTGAAGCTCGATTCAGTTTGCATGATCGCCAGAATCAGCGATTCTTCCACCCCGTATTTCACTGCCGCTTGACGAATCATGGGTAGATATTTGTGTGCACGCTTATCTAAGTGATTGGGGACCAGTTGAACCGTCACTGAGTAAATAACGTGCAGGCCAGAAGTCCGTTTTTGTAACTTGTTCTGCACTAGATAGTCGGCAAAGTGTGATGCCCGCCATTCCCAGCGGATCGGCTCGCCGTTGTTGTCCAGCACCTGGCCGTACAAGAACGGCTCTTTACTGATCTGGATGTCGTTGGCATCGGAATAGAGATCGACAGAGCCGGGATCGTCGCCCATCAATAACGTCGTCACGATCGCTTTGCGCAGGCTGGCGGCGGGATCGGTTGGCGAAATCGTTTCAAAGGTGATGGTGCCCGCATCAAAGTTGATGTGGCTGCGTGTCAGATACCGATCGGTATATTTGACGTAATCTTTCGGCCCAGCGATCAGTACCTCGCTCAGACCCCAGATATTTTCGATGTTGTGGGCGAACTGGCCCATCAGAATGTCAAAGCCGTTGGTGTCTTTCACCCAGGCCTCGTTGAACTCATCGTTTTTTTTACTGGAACAGGAAATCAGCAAAGGTGCTATCACTAGCAACGCTAAAATTTTCTTCATCTTAAGCCGTAATATTTTTTTGGTGATGCAGGGGCCAGCGCCCGGCCCCGAAACAGATTATTCGCTCGGCGGTGTATAGCCTTCAATATGGACGTCATGCCCTTCAAACAGAAAACGCACCATTTCTGCTTCCAGCAACTTGCGATCGTCTGGATTCATCATATTGAGTTTTTTCTCGTTGATCAGCATGGTTTGTTTCTTCATCCATTCAGCCCAGGCCTCTTTCGAGATTTCGTTGTAAATACGTTTACCGATCTCACCGGGATACAGTTGAAAATCCTGGCCTTCTGCTTCGCGTTGCAGGTAGGTACAAAAAAGGGTTCTGCTCATGCTAATTCCTCGTTAATGGCGCTAATCCGATGGTTTTTGGCTTCAAAAATCAACCGGATATAAAGATGGTTGGCTTGGGCTTTGTTTGGCCAGTTGTTGTAGCAGGCGCTCAACCGGCGCGGCCAGCCCGACCGACGGCGGCTGGGCTAAGTTATACCAGAGACCACAGCCTTCATCCATGCCGCTACCCGCCTGATTGAGCGGCAACCACATTGGCACAATATCCAAATGGAAGTGACTGAATGTATGGCGAAATGCGGTTAACTGTTGTAACTCACCGCCTTTTAGACCGCGCTGTTGCAGCCACAGAGTTAAATCCTGCCGTTCGCTGAACTGCGGGAAACAAAACAGACCGCCCCACAGGCCTACTGCCGGGCGTTGCTCCAGCCACACGCGTTCATGGTGTTGCAGCAATAAGAAGTAGGCGGTTTTTTCCGGCAGCGTTTGTTTGGGCTTTTTGCCAGGATAGTTCGCCCAACTGTGGTTAGCGTAGGCAATACAGCCCGCGTTGAGTGGGCACAGCTCGCATTTGGGTTTGGAACGGGTGCACACCATGGCGCCCAGATCCATCATTGCCTGATTGAATTGACCAACGCCGTTGGCTGGCGTGACGTCGCTGCTCAGTTGCCACAGGCGTTTTTCAACCTCTTTCTTGCCCGGCCACCCTTCAACCGCATAGCAGCGTGCCAGCACGCGTTTGACGTTACCATCAAGGATGGGGTAGTGCTGCCCCAGCGACAATGACAGAATAGCACCGGCAGTCGAACGGCCAATGCCCGGCAGCGCGGCAATTTCTTCGAAGGTTGTCGGGAACTCGCCGCCGTGCTGTGCGACAATAGTCTGTGCCGCTTTATGCAGATTTCTGGCTCGTGCGTAATAGCCAAGCCCGGTCCACAGATGCAGCACTTCGTCCAGCGGCGCGGCGGCCAGTTGGCGTACGTTGGGAAAACGTGCCATGAATCGCTGAAAATAAGGAATAACGGTGGCAACCTGAGTCTGTTGCAACATGACCTCAGAGAGCCATACTTGATAAGGTGTTTTATCAAGCTGCCACGGCAGGGTTTTACGGCCGTAGCGTTGGTACCAGTCAAGCACTACGTGCGAGAACTGCTGCGCTTGCATCATAATCGGGTTCGTATCAGGCTGATCGTTGATGCGCGATTGCAGCATAGAGTCTACGTGGTGTAAACCGGAACTTTCCGACGTAGCACGTCAGGTACAGCAAATGGCGATAGCCGACACGTTTTATTGGCGCGTAGCAGTTAAGCGAGCCAAGTATCGGATGAAGATGGCGTAAAGCGGCCGGTGCGCTGGCCGCTAACAAGCTTGAAGTATCAAGAAGACTTGCTAAAGCGGTCTATCTTTGCATAATGCGCGTTTCCCTAATTGGCAGCCAAACGGACAGAAAGCACTATGATTAATGACGTCATCTCTCCGGAATTTGATGAGAACGGCCGCGCGATGCGCCGTATCCGTAGCTTTGTGCGCCGCCAGGGGCGGTTGACCAAAGGCCAGCAACATGCGCTGGATAACTATTGGCCGGTGATGGGTGTGGAATATCAGGCGCAACCTGTCGATCTTGCCGCGATGTTTGGCCGAGACGCGCCCACCGTGCTGGAAATCGGCTTTGGTATGGGGGCCTCGCTGGTGGCCATGGCGGGCAATAACCCGCAGCAGAACTTTTTAGGGATTGAGGTTCACTCGCCGGGCGTAGGCGCTTGCCTGGCTGATGCCCACGACGCCGGGTTGACCAACCTGCGCGTGATGTGTCACGACGCCGTAGAAGTGCTGGAAAACATGATCCCGGCTGGCTCACTGGATATGGTGCAGCTTTTCTTCCCGGATCCGTGGCACAAGGCGCGCCATAACAAACGTCGCATCGTACAGACGCCGTTTGTTGAGTTGGTACTGCGCAAGTTGAAGGTAGGGGGCGTTTTCCATATGGCCACTGACTGGCAACCCTATGCGGAACATATGTTAGAAGTGATGAACGGTGTTGCTGATTATCGTAATCTTTCCGAGAATAACGATTACGTACCACGCCCTGATTCACGCCCGGTGACAAAATTTGAATTACGCGGCCAACGTCTGGGACATGGCGTTTGGGATTTGATGTTTGAGAGGAAGGCATAATGGCTAACAACCGCAGTCGTCGTTTACGTAAGAAGTTGCACATAGAAGAGTTTCAGGAACTGGGCTTTTCCGTCGCCTGGCGTTTTGCAGAAGGCACTGCGGTTGAGGATATCGACAGCACGCTTGATGCATTCATTGATGAAGTAATTGAACCAAATGGCTTGGCGTTTGACGGTAGCGGCTATCTGCAGTGGGAAGGCTTGGTGTGCTTGCAGAAGATCGGTCAATGTACCGACGAGCAACGCGAACTGGTCAAAAACTGGCTGGAAGCGCGTAAACTGTCGGACGTGAAAGTCAGCGCTCTGTTTGATATCTGGTGGGACTAACGCCCCCAGTTGCAACGTAGGGGCCAAGCGACGCTGGCCCGGTTTACAGCAGCATTAATGGAAGGTGCCTTTACGGCGCCTTTGTTTTGTCTGGAGTGTGGCTCAGTGGTTACAACCTTGGATAACGCGTTGCTGGAAGAGATCCTGCAACAGGTTCGTCCGCTGATTGGCAGCGGTAAAGTGGCTGATTACATCCCGGCGTTGGCTGAGATCCCCGCCGAACGCTTAGGCATTGCCGTGTGTACCGTCGACGGTGAAATGTTTCAGGCGGGTGATGCCGCCGAGCGATTTTCTATTCAGTCTATTTCCAAAGTGCTTAGCCTGACGCTGGCATTAACGCGTTATCAGGAAAGTGAAATTTGGCAGCGGGTTGGCAAAGAGCCGTCTGGTTTACCCTTCAACTCGTTATTGCAGTTAGAGATGGAACAGGGAAAACCGCGCAATCCCTTCATTAACCCGGGGGCTCTGGTGGTATGCGACATGCTGCAAACGCGGCTCAGCGCGCCAAAACAGCGGATGCTGGAAGTGGTGCGGCAACTGGCCGGAGAAGACGATCTCGCCTACGATGCCCGCGTAGCGCGATCCGAGTTTGAACACTCCGATCGTAATGCGGCGATAGCTTATCTGATGAAATCGTTTGGTAATTTTGAAAACGATGTACTCACCGTTTTGCAAACGTATTTCCACTATTGCGCATTGCGGATGAGCTGCCAGGAATTAGCGCGTAGCTTCGTCTATCTGGCGAACCGTGGGCGCGATTTGCAAAACAATAAAGTGATTACGGCATTACAGGCGCGGCAAATTAATGCGCTGATGATGACCAGCGGTATGTACGACGGTGCCGGCGAGTTTGCTTATCGCGTGGGGATGCCGGGCAAGTCAGGCGTTGGCGGCGGTATTGTTACCATCGTGCCGGATGAAATGGCGATTGTCGTCTGGTCGCCGGAGTTGGACACCTCCGGTAACTCATTAGCGGGAACTGCGGCACTGGAACTGTTGTCTCAACGAATTAATCGTTCGATTTTTTAATCCTCCGTAGCGTGGGTTGGAAGGGAGTCTCAGGAGAAACTATGTTGAAGAAAACCGGGTTAGCCTTATTGTTGTTAACGGCCTCACAGGCGCATGCTGCCTATCAGTGCAACGTAAAACCCCAAGACGACGTGATTATTAGTCAGCAGAATGTGCAAGTAGTGGGCAGCAGCGGCAATCTGCAAATTTCACCGGATGGGGATGTGACGCGCGATGGCCAGACTTTGACGCTTACCGACACGCAACGCCAGAAAGCCTTCCGCTACCAAACCGCATTACGTAAGGATTTACCGTGGATTGATAACGGCGCACAGCAGCATCTGGAAAAGGCGCGTTCCGCGCTGGATAAGGTGATCGTGAGTGAGTTGGGCAGCGACAGCAATGTGCGTCATCGTCTGACGACGCTGAACCAACAATTGAAGCAGCAGATGAACCGCATTATTGAACACCGCCAAGATGGTCTGGCTTTCCATCACAAAGCGATCGATCAGGTGGAGCAGGATGGCCGCAATATCGTGCAGCAAAGTATGGGCGGCGTGTTGCAAGATAGCCTGAATGAAATGGGAATCAAGCAGGCGAGCAGTAGCGGTGGCAACCCTTTGCAGGCGATTATGGGTAACTTGGGTGGCCTGCAAAAAGCCATTCAGAACGAGTGGAACAACCAAGAGCAGGATTTCCAAAATTTTGGTCGTGACGTGTGCAACCGCGTGACAGCGTTGGAAACCCAGCGAAAAGATTTGCTCAACGCGTTGAAGTAACGTGGGATGATTTCATTCAGTGATGCCAAGCTGATGGCATCACTGAATTGATAAGTGTGGTTCGAACAGGTTCGACCCCTACGGGCTTAGCAATATACGCGGTCATTCTCGGTGTTACGCACTGAATAATCAGCGCTTTTTCGCACTATTCGTCAGCCAAAAACAGTTCTAATAGTGAGTTAAGGAACAGCTTACCTGTTTCGGTAATCTGCCAGTATTCCGCGGTTTCCACCAGATAGCCTTTTGCTAATGCCTGATCCAACGGTGGGCGAATCACGCTTTCTTCAAGGCCAGTGTAGGCGCTGAATTCAGCACGCGGTGCCGCTTCTAGCAGGCGAAAACGGTTCATGAAAAATTCGAATGGCCGATCCGCGATCGCCACATCATGCCGTTTATCCAGATAATTACCCTGCATAAAACCACGTGGATGCTTGGTTTTCGCCGTGCGCACAATACGCCCGTCACTGAACGTCAGTTTGCCATGGGCACCGCAGCCAATCCCCAGATAGTCGCCGAAGCGCCAATAATTTAGGTTGTGTTGGCACTGATAGCCCGGCTTGGCATAGGCCGATGTTTCATACTGTTGATAACCGGCAGCGCTCAGCAACGCGTGCCCCTGTTGGAAAATATCCCACAGTGCATCATCATCCGGTAGCTGTGGCGGACGTGAGCTGAATAAGGTATTCGGTTCGATGGTCAGTTGATACCACGACAGATGCGGCGGGTTGAGGGCGATGGCTTGGCGTAAATCGTCCAATGCCTCTTCCAGCGATTGATCCGGTAAACCGTGCATCAAATCCAGGTTAAAACTGCGCAGCCCAAGGCCGGTGGCGAGATGCGCTGCGCGTTTCGCTTCTTCTGGCCCATGGATGCGCCCTAGGCGCGTTAGCTTCTCGGCGCTAAAGCTTTGCACACCGATCGAGATACGGTTCACCCCGGCTTGTTGATAGCCGCTGAAGCGATCGGCCTCAACGGTGCCTGGATTGGCTTCCATGGTGATCTCGGCGTTATCTTCCACCCGAATTCGTGCCCGCACGCCGTCCAATAAGGATTGCATCGCCTCGGCGCTTAATAGGCTTGGTGTGCCGCCGCCGATAAAGATAGTGCTGATAGCGCGGCCGCTGGTCAGCGGTAAATCGGCATCCAGATCGGCCAGCAGGTGATCGACATATTCTTGGTGTGGCACAGTGCCTTTCAACGCATGTGAATTGAAATCACAGTAAGGGCATTTCTGGACGCACCACGGTATGTGAATGTAAAGACTGAGCGGGGGTAACTGCACGGTATTATTGGGCATGACGCATCGCTTCCAGCAACAGCTTCAATGCTTGGCCACGGTGCGAGATGGCACGTTTCTCATCACGTGAGAGTTCGGCGGCGGTGCGTGACAGCGTCGGTACATAGAAAATCGGGTCATAACCAAAGCCGCCTTCGCCGACGGACGCGTGAGCGATCTCACCGGCCCAACTGCCGTGGCAAATTAGCGGTGTCGGGTCTTCGGCATGGCGCAGATAAACCAGTACGCAGTGAAATTGTGCACCGCGCTGGCCTGAAGGCACATCTTTCAATACCGTTAGCAGCTTAGCCAGATTTTGTTGGTCTGAGGCGTTGTCACCTGCGTAACGGGCGGAGTAAATCCCCGGTGCGCCGCCCAGCGCGTCCACTGCCAGACCTGAGTCATCGGCAATAGCCGGCAGGCCGGTCAGTTGCGCGGCGTGGCGGGCTTTCAGAATGGCGTTTTCAATAAACGTCAGGCCGGTTTCTTCGGCAGAATCTACGCCCAGTTCGGTTTGTGCCACCACATCAAGACCGAAATTGGCCAGCAGATCGGCGAGTTCACGCACTTTGCCGGCGTTACCGGTGGCAAGAACGACTTTTTGCATAGTAAATACCTTGAATATTATTCGATGAGCGCGGCAATAACGGGCGGGATCAGTTGCGGATGTAGAATACGTATCTGCTTGTGCCGCCCCAGTTCGCCCTTTTCAATGGTGATATTGCTTTTCGCCACTTTAAATTGTTTGGCGAGAAATTTAACCAGATGGGCATTGGCCTGACCATCGACTGGCGGAGCCGTGATGGCGACTTTAATTTCGTCGCCATGCAGGCCAATGATTTGGTCGCGACTGGCTTTTGGCTGAATATAAAGCCTGATAACCAGCCCGTCCAATATCGGGGTGACGACACTCACAGCAAGAACCAGATCTCGCCGAACAGATCCATGCCCAAGTAGTTGATCAGATAAAGAATTAAGATCACCACCATGGCCGAGAAATCAATGCCACCCATTGCCGGAATAATGCGTCGGATCGGTGCCATTAACGGTTCCGTTAATTGGAACATCACCATGTCGATGGCGTTGCGCCCTTGGCTGATCCAGCTCATCAATGCGCGGATAATCATCACCCAGAAGATCAGATAACCGGCTGATTTTACCAGCGAAATCAGACCAAATAGCAAGTTATACGGGCTAAGAGAAATCGCGCCGCCTTGGATCAGTAACAACAGAGGATACTTGACGGTCATCAGTAAGAACGCTAACAGTAATGACGCGCTGTCGATAGGCCCTAACGAGGGAATGATGCGGCGCAATGGCCCGACAATCGGCTGCGTGATTTTAACCACAAACTGCGAGAACGGGTTGTAAAAGTCGGTGCGCGTCCATTGCATCCAAATGCGCAACAGTAGCACCATGACGTAAAGGTCAATAACGGTCTTGACCAGAAAAGTCAGCGTTAACATGTAGTAGCCCTTCTCCTATTAAAATGATTTTTCCATTTCTTGTGCACGGGAAACAGCGGCCTGCATCGCTTTAGCGACGGTTTCAGGCAAGTGTTGTTCATTGAATACGCGCAATGCTTCAGCGGTAGCACCGCCTTTTGATGTCACCTGCTCACGCAGGGTCGACAGCGGCGTATCGGCATTGGCTTCGACCAACGCTGCCGCACCGCTGGCGGCTTGCTGTACCAGCTCACGCGCCTGTTGGCTACTAAAGCCCATGCGCATGGCTTCTTGATGCATGGCTTCCATAAACAAAAAGAAGTAGGCCGGCGCGCTGCCTGCGGCCGCAATGACACCGTTGATGCCATTTTCGTCATCGACCCAACAAACTTTACCAACGGCATTCATCAGTTCGCTGGTGAAGTCACGATCCTGTTGGCTGACCTGCGAAGGCGCGAACAAACCACTCATGCCTTTGCCCACCAGCGAAGGGGTGTTCGGCATAATACGCACGATATTAAGGTTGTCACCCAGTATCTGATAGAAACGACCGATCTGCACGCCAGCGGCGATTGACAGTATGAGCTTATTGCTTAAATCGACGTGCTGCTGCAACGGTTGGCACACCGCTGCCATGATTTGCGGTTTAACCGCCAACACGATGACTTCGGCCTGTTGCGCACAGGCGATGTTGTCGTCACTGCTAACCACACCGTAATCGGCAGCCAGCGCGTCTCGATTGTGGGCGGAAGGGGCACAAACGCTGATCGATTGGGCGGGATACCCACCGCTAACCAGACCGGCAATGATAGCGCGTGCCATGTTGCCAGCGCCGATAAAGGTAATTTTACGATGTTGCATTATTTCGTTTCCCTCGTATGTTCTGTCAGGCCTGTGAGTAATTGCGGGCGCCGAAAATCGCGGTACCGATGCGAACCAGCGTGCTGCCCGCGGCGATGGCCGCAGCCATATCGTCAGTCATGCCCATCGACAAGGTATCTACCTGCGGATAATCCTGTTGCAAGGCGTGGAAAGCATCGCTCATTTGCTGAAACACTGCCAGTTGACGCTGATAATCACTTTCCGGTGCCGGTATGGCCATTAAGCCGCGCAGGGTTAACTGCGGCATGGCCGCCAATGCCTGTGCCAATGGCGGTAACTCAGCCAATACAATGCCAGATTTACTTTGCTCATCGCTGATATTTATCTGGATTAACACGTTGAGCGGCGGCAGAACTGATGGGCGCTGATCGTTCAGGCGTTGAGCAATGCGTACTCTGTCAACGGTATGGCACCAGGCAAAATTTTCTGCCACCAGCCGGCTTTTATTGGATTGTAGTGGGCCAATAAAGTGCCACTCTAAACCCGCTCCTTCTGGCTGCGAGCTGAAATACTGGATTTTGTCGACGCCTTCTTGCACGTAGTTTTCACCAAATGCCCGTTGACCGGCGGCAATGGCTTCTGCGATTGCCGCCACAGGTTTGGTTTTACTGACGGCAAGCAGTGACACTTCTTCTGGAGCGCGTGCGCAGTTTTTAGCTGCGGCATCAATACGGCTCCTGACATCCTGCAGATTCTGTTGGATAGTGCTCATTATTGACCCAGGAGATTGATATGGATATCGATGAGTTTGTGGCGCTTAGTGTAAAGCATAATGCTTCCGATCTGCACCTTTGTACCGGTCATCTGCCGATGTTACGTATAGATGGTGAGCTCCAGCCACTTACCCAGGGGAGCATTTTGTCTGCGGAGCGTATGCAATCGATGTGTAATACGCTGCTGACGCCACAGCAACGGCAGGTATTACAGCAGAGTGGGCAACTTGACAGCGCATTGTCAACGACTGACGGTCGACGATTACGTGCTAACTTCTTTTTGCGTAACGGCGGTGTTTCAGTGGCTCTGCGGATGATAGCCGAGCGGTGTCCGTCGTTGGCAGTGTTGCAGGTGCCGATGAGTATTGGTGCGTTAATTCAGCGCGAGGATGGCCTGATTTTAGTCACGGGAGCCACCGGCAGCGGCAAGTCGACGACGTTGGCGGCGATGATCGATGAAATCAATCAACATCAACGGCGACACATTCTGACTTTGGAAGATCCGATCGAATTTATTCATCACAGCCAATTATCATTAATTCAGCAGCGGGAGTTAGGGCGTGATACGCACAGTTTTGATGAGGCGTTACGTGCGGCACTGCGCGAAGATCCTGACGTGATTTTATTGGGGGAATTACGTGATACAACGACCATTCGTCTGGCGTTGACGGCGGCGGAAACCGGGCATTTGGTCTTGGCAACGTTGCATACTCGCAATGCGCCTCAGGCGGTAGAGCGGTTAGTGGATGTCTTCCCGGCAGAAGAAAAACCTTATGTCAGGGCGCAACTAGCCAACAGCCTGCAGGCGGTGATTGCGCAAAAGCTGGTGCGTAAGCCAGCTGGAGGGCGAACGGCGGTGTTTGAAGTTTTAACGACCACCCCGGCGGTCAGTAGCATGATCCGTGAAGGAAAAACTCACCAGTTAGCTAGCGTGTTGCAAACGGGGGCGCAATTTGGCATGCAAACCTTCGAGCAGGGATTGCAGCATCGAGTTGCGCAGGGAATATTATAATGCCACAATCACGAAAATTAATTAAAATGTGCAGGATATTATAAATATCCATCTATTTACTTGCTAAGACTATTTTCTTGGCGAAGTGCCCGTGGCTGTATGATGGGTATTTGAGAAAGGTTGTCTCAGATTATTCTAAGTTGAATAAGGAAATTCTTATGAATACCTGGCTGATTGTTGATGATCATCCTGCTATCTGTTTTGCAGTAAAGGCTATTTTGTCCCCTCTTGGTAATAATCATATTGTCACTGCAACCAATGGTATGACAGCGCTGGCGCAGATAAAAGAAAAAATGCCCGCTTTGGTCATCTTAGATATCATGTTAAATAAAATGGATGGTTTGCAAGTTCTACAACATATTCGTCAGATTGAGCCCAACATCAAAGTGATTGTTTATACTGGATTGCCTGTTGATATCTATGCTGAACGGGCATTACGTGCAGGGGCTTCTGCTTTTTTTAGCAAGGATATGGATATTGTCCAATTGGTTCCACTGTGCCAATTAGTGTTGCAAGGTTACGCCTGCTTTCCGCAAACGACTATTACGCCATTATTGCGTGCGCCAGTACAAAAAGAAAACACATTAGCGCTTCTTTCAGATAGAGAGTTGGCAGTATTACGATATTTAGCCGAAGGGCTGAGCAATAAAGAAATTGCCGATCGTTTGATTTTGAGTAATAAAACTATCAGCACTTATAAGACTCGTCTGATGGAGAAATTAAAGATAGATAACATGGAAGAGTTGATTACTTTCTTTGAACATCAGAAAACGTGTGTCGATGATGAGTAAGTTATTTTTTATACTGTGGTTTATTTGTTTGACGGCCTCGGCCGAAGGCTCGTTACCTTATCGCGAAATTAATTTAGTCGGCAGAGGAAAAATTCAGTTATCTGAGCCAACGTTAAGTAATGCTGATTGGCAGTGGCTGCGCCGTAAACGCGTGTTGATTTTCGGTCTTGCTGCACCGAATTACCCTCCTTTTGATATCACCAGCGGTATGCGCGATTATGGCGGGATTAATGCGGACTATCTTGGCATTATTGGTTACAACCTCAACGTCCAGATCAAGGTTCGCTACTACGAGGATAATGCGGCATTACGCCAAGATTTAGCCGAAGGAAAAGTTGACCTCATTGGTAATGTGGCGATAAAGCGTGGCGTGGCCTCTGGCTTGCTGCTTTCTACACCTTATGTTCCCGTGACGCCTGCATTAGTGGCGCGAACTGACGGCCTGTTGCGGCAACATCAGCCCAAAAATATTGCCGTTGAGCGTTTGTATCGTGATAACCCGAGTTTAATCAAACAATATCCCGGCGCGCATTTTCAGACTTTTGACGTGCCACGGCGTGCATTAGAGGCGTTGTCATTCAAAAACCTTGATGAGTTTATCGGTGATGCTACTGTCGCACGCTATTTGATCAATCAGGGAAACTTAAATAATTTACGACTGCAAATGCTGCCGCTATCGGGTATTCATGGTTTTTCATTTGGTGTGACGGATGGCAATGTGCGATTGCAGCGAATCGTGAATTCGGTACTCGGTATGATCCCCGAAAGTACGCATGCTGCGATTCAGAGCAGATGGAACGGTGGCATCCAAATGTCTCAAGGGGAAAAGCATCTCTTGTTGACATCGCTGGAAAGAAAATGGGTTGAAGAGCATCGCAAGGTTCGATTGGTGGTTAATGGTGATTTTGCGCCACTAGGCTTCTTCGATTTTCAGGGGACCTTTCGTGGCTTAACTGCCGACATTCTGGATGCTATCTCCAATCGTACCGGACTTGAGTTCGATATTATTCGTGCAAAATCTTTGCAAGATTCGCTAAATGTGATTAAAGCAGGCAAGGCGGATGTGGTTGCTGGCGTCACGGTTGATGCGGCGTGGCCGAATGGCTTACAGACAACGCGTTCTTACCTGTTTAATTCTTGGGTTTTGGTTGGATTACCTTCGCAGGATGAGGAGGAACAACCACGCAAGATTGCGTTGGTAGATGGACATCCCTTGCGGGAATTTCTTTCCGCCCAATATCCTGGTAGCCATATCGTTCCGGTGGCATCGCCGCAAGCGGGGATCGATGCCGTGAGAAAAGGAAAGGCGCAGGCTTTGGTGTTGCCGATGATCAGTGCGGATTATTTTCTAGCCCATGAACCTCCTGATGGGTTACGTATTCTAAGTTCGTTAAACACGGAACCGGCCCGTTTTGTGATTGGTATTTCGGGGAATGAATATCCATTAGCCACGATTATCGATAAGGCCTTACTGAATATTCCTCCGGAAGATATTCATGCGATGACCAGCACCTGGTACAACAACACCTATTTACTTGAAGGGGCGCAAAGCGATAACAAAATAAAGTACCGCTATTACCCTTGGTTACTTTTAGGGCTGGTTATGGGGCTAGTGTTGATGGCAACAAGCTTGATCATTAGCCGTATTCGGCACAAGCGTTTTTTACAGCAGCGTTGCCAATTTATTATTGATAGCGTGCCGTTGCCGATCTATTTAGCCGATTGGAAAGACCGCATCATTATGGGGAACATTAAATTTTTTGAGGCGGTTAATGCACCGGCTGCTGAGGTTGTCGGCGCTTTGTTGGATGATTATCAGTTGAAAACCCCCGCATCGTTAAATCTTGAGCTCGGTGACGAGGAGCAGGGCGAGACGTTGTTCGTTACCCGACACATTAATATTGGGGCGGAGCCGCGCACGTTACAGCAGTGGAGCCGATTACTGATGCGCGAAAACCAGCGGGTAGAGGGCAAATTGGGTGGGTGGCTTGATGTGACTGAGCGTGACCGCCTGATTGCTCAATTGCGGCAGGCCAAGGAGCATGCTGACGGTGCCAATCGCGCTAAAACAACGTTTTTAGCCACGATGAGCCATGAGATTCGTACGCCATTGAATGCCATTATCGGTATGCTGGAACTGGTACTGAGCCGTAAACAGAGTGATAAGGATCAGGACATGGCGCTCATCGGCATTGCGCATGAATCTGCTCATTCTTTATTGGCGCTGATTGGCGATATTTTGGATATTTCGCGCATTGAGTCCGATCGATTGATTCTGCATCCTGAACGAGCCGATATTCGTCGTTTGATCGAATCGGTTGCCATGTTGTTTGAAGGCGTGGCTCGTCAAAAAGATCTGGCGTTCAAATTGGATATTGACGCCGAGATTTCCGGCGACGTATTTATCGATCCCGTGCGTTTCAAGCAGGTACTTTCCAACTTATTGAGCAATGCCATTAAATTTACCGCCCATGGGCAAGTCTCTATTTGCGCAGCGGTAGAGCAAATCAGTGAAGATCGCATTGATCTGCGGCTGCGGGTTTCCGATACCGGTAAGGGAATTGATACAGCGATGCAAGCACGCCTGTTCCAACCCTTCACTCAGGGCGGCGGCGAGAGCGGTGGTGCGGGGCTTGGGTTATATATCTGTCACAAACTGATAGAGATGATGGGGGGCACCATCAGCTTAAGCAGTGAAGTAGGCATTGGCAGCGAGGCGACGGTGACATTATCGGTGGCCAGGCTGTTGAAGTTCAGCCCACAGTCGGTAAGGGCAAGCGGTTCCGTATCCCCATCCGTCAGTTTACAGATTCTGGTAGTAGAGGATCATGCCGCAGGCAGAATGTTATTGACTCAGCAGCTTTTGTTTCTCGGTCATCAGCCCGTAGCGGCAGCCGATGGGGAGCAGGCTTTGGCTTTGTTTGAGCAACAACGCTTTGATTTGGTTATTACCGATTGTCAGATGCCAAAACTGGATGGCTATAGTCTTAGCCGTCGAATTCGCCAAGGTGAGTGTGAGCGGCAACTGAAACCGGTGACAATTTGGGGCTTAACCGCCAACGCACAGGAAACAGCGCGTGCGGCCTGTTTACAAGCCGGTATGGATGATTGCCTGTTCAAACCGATTAATCTGGAGATATTAAAGCGCCAATTGATCGCACTGCCTGCTACGAGCGTCGGTGACCGCCAAGAAACGAGCTTTTCGGGTCTGGATCGCTTGCCAGCGGAGCTGCGTCAGCCAGAAGTCCTTGAGGAGTTCATTTCGACGATGTTGCAATGCCTGCAAGAGGACTGCGCGCAACTGAGACTTGAGCTCGATACCCAGCCGTTGGCAGCAGAAAACTTGATGGCATTGGGGCATAAGTTAGCGGGTGCCGCAAGACTGGTAAATGCTGAAGAGATGAGCAAGGCGTGTCAGCTATTGCAGGAGCAGCCGGGTCTGGGCACCGCTGAGGCTGTGTTGTCACAAGCCCAGCTATTAAGTGTTGAACTAAGGAAGAGTCTACGGACTACAAACGAATAGTCCTTTCCTACAGGGTAGTTGAGACGTCTGCAGATTTTAATGTAAGTCCGTTCAAACTAATCTTTGTCCTCCAGGAAGGAGGGGGCTCCTCTCCATGTTTAGTAATGTTAAAGGATAACATAATGAAAAAGATGACTAAGTTGGCTGTATTACCAATCGTTATGGCTCTGGGTGTTGGCTTCTCTTCATTAGCGAATGCTGGCTACGGTTATAACTGTGATGCGAAAGTTGCAGCTATTGAATATCAAATTCAGCAGGCTGAACGCTATGGTAACTACTACAAAGTAGCTGGCTTGAAGCGTGCTCTGAATGAAGTGAAAGCACGTTGCAGCCTGACTGACAACAACGCAGGCGCTATTCAAAACCTGCAAAATAAAGTAACTAAACTGGAACGTAAGCTGGCTGATAAGCAAGAAGACGTACGCGAAGTACAAGCCGATCTGCGTGAAGCTCAGGCTCGCGGCGACGCTAAGAAAATCGCTAAGTACCAGCGTAAACTGCAAGACAAGAAAGCTGACGTGAAAGAAATCCGTCAAGAACTGAAACAGGTTCGTGCTGAGCTGGCTTCTCTGCAGAAGTAACTGATTGCATATAGCCACGGCAGCTATCATTGCTTGAATCAAGCGGGATAGGTGGAGATGTTGTGGTAACCAAGAGGCGCTGATGCGCCTCTTTTTGCGTGTGTTAATACATTGATTTTGTGGTTTGCACTCAGGGATAGAATGAAACCCGCTTTTCGTTTTGCTATTGCGCCTTTAGCTCTGTTCGCCAATAGCGTCTTGGCTGAAGACAACCCCATTTATCTCATCTTAAATGACAATTTTAAGGGCGAGGTGCCTGTTCACCTTGGCGTCGATGGATTGCCATGCATCACTGCGCCTTTACTACAGGAAGGTGGTGTTCCTGAGGCGTCTATCCAGACGATGGAGAAAGATGCTACGGGCTGTATTCTGCCAGCGGTGTTGCAAGAGCAGAAAATCAACGTGTCATACGATGCTGTTGCAGAGTTGCTCACCGTGGATATCCCCGCCAAACTGTTAGTAAACGACACCATGGCGCGTTGGGATGACGGCGTTAATGCGGCTTTTGTGAGTTATCAGGTTAACTATGGCCATTATTCTGCTGAGCAGTCTCGTGATGCTGAACGCAATTACAGTCTGTATGCAGACTTTTTTGCTGGGGCGAACATCGGGGCTTGGCGGTTGCGTTATCAACCGGTTTACCAGAAAGATACCTGGGGCAATCCTACCTGGCATACGGAGAAGGCGTTAGCGTACCGGGATATTAAAGCCTGGCGCGCGCTACTCACGGTGGGTGACAGTTCGACGCCGTCGGTATTGTTCGAAAATGTCAGATTTCGCGGTATCACCTTGGTGTCTGATAGCCGAATGCAACCTGAGGGATTACGGCAGTTCTCGCCTTGGATTCGTGGCGTGTCGCGCAGTAATGCCGAAGTGAAAGTACGGCAAAATGGTGAAGTGATCTACCAGACGTTTGTCCCTCCTGGGGTTTTTGTCTTGAAAGATGTTTATCCTCCCGATCTCCAAGGTGACCTTACCGTGACGATAAAAGAAAGTGACGGTAGCGAGACTGAACGTAAAATTCCTTATTCATCAATGCCTAATCTAGTTCATGGTGACCAGTGGCGCTATGACGTTAGCGTAGGGAAGTATCGGCCTTACTTTGGCATGGAAGAAGAACAGCCCAAATTTATGCAGGCATCATTAAGCTACGGTCTACCGGGCAAAGTGACGTTATATGGTGGCCTGCAAGCAGCGGATATTTATCACAGTGTTGCCGTGGGGATTGGTAAAAGCTTTAACCAATGGGGGGCATTCTCTCTGGATTACAACTATTCATTGGCTACGCAACCGCGTCGCCCGTCATCAGACAAAGGTAAGATGGTTCGGGCGCGTTATGCGAAAGCTTTTCAGGGATGGGAGTCTTCAGTCAGTGTGTTAGCGCAGTACTATCCGCGGCAGCGCTATCGGACTTTTGGTGATGCTATCGAGCAGCAGACGACCTATTGGTGGGATTGGGAAGACGGTATTTATGTCGGTGACTTTGATGATGAGAAAAAGTACCGGCTCGAAGCGCGTTATACTCAATATCTGTCAGACTCAGACAACCTTTACCTGACGCTGGCGCGGGAGGCCAGACGCGGCAGAAATAAAGGTAATAGTAGTGTTGAGTTGGGGTACAGTTCGACTTGGGGCGCAGTTGATGTAAACCTGTTTGCGGAATACAACCGAACGTCGTGGGGCAAAGAGCAGAGTCAGGTTGGACTCTCTTTCTCTGTGCCGCTTGATAAACTATCGATGCCACGTCTCAAACTCAATTACGACCACACATTTGCGAAGAATGGCGCGGATAGCCGACGAGTGGGCATTAGCGGCACTGCGCTGTCGGACTATAGCCTGAGCTACGATTTGAGTACTACTCAAAGGCAAAACCGTGGCAGTAGCCAAGATGCAAGCGCCAGCTATCAATACAATGCGGGCTCGTTACGCCTTGGGTATTCGCAAGGCCAGGGTTACCGGCAGCAAAACGCCGAGCTTACCGGCAGTATTATGGCACACCAAGAAGGGGTTACGCTGGGGCAAATGCTGGAAGAAACCATGGCGATAGTTAGCGTGCCGGGTTCTCCTGGCATCGGTGTGGATAACCAATATGGCGTGACTACCGATTGGCGCGGCTATGCCGTGGTTGGCATGTTGACCCCTTATCGAGTCAACCGACTGTCGCTGGATACTTTCAATCTACCGGAGGATGAGGAACTGCCTGAGCCAGAGAATGAGGTGGTGCCGACCGCTGGGGCGATTATGTTTAGCCGGTTTGCCCCAGCGCGTAAAGTTAACCTGGATGATGTTCAAACCAGCTCTCCAAAATAACCACTGCCGAGGCTGAATCGACACTGCCTTTGTCTAACGCACGGCAGCCGCCGCGATCAAACAGGTGAGAGCGGGCTTCCACGGTGCTCAGACGCTCGTCATGCAGCGCGATTTGTACGCCAAAGCGGCCATGCAGTCGGTTGGCAAACTTGCGAGCGCGTTCGGTCAGCGGTTGTTCGGTGCCGTCCATATTCAGGGGAAGGCCAACGATGACCAGATCCGGTTGCCACTCTTTCAGCAGTTTTTCAACCTTCTGCCAGTCTGGCGTGCCGTCTTGCGCTTTGAACGCTGCCAGGGCACGGGCGGTTCCGGTGATTTCCTGGCCGATGGCAACGCCAATGCTTTTAGTGCCGAAATCAAAGGCGATAAGGGTGCGGTTGCTCATCAGGCACGTCCTGCGTGATTGGCGATGCGGCGAATATCGATACCCAAACGGTTTGCCGCTTCGCGCCAGCGGCTGGCTATTGGTGTGTGAAACAGAATATCGCTGTCAGCCTCACAGGTCAGCCAGACATTTTCCAACACTTCTTGTTCAAGCTGGTTTTTTTCCCAACCGGCGTAACCAAGAGCAACCAGTACATCTTGCGGTTGTTCCGGAGTGCCCAGCGTTTCCAGCACGTCTTTAGAGGTGGTGATCATGGTGTCCGGTGAGATTTGTATGCTTGAGTCAAACCCAGAACGTGGCGTGTGTAGAATAAAACCGCGGTCGTCAGCCAACGGGCCGCCAGCGAATACCGGTTTATCCAGGATAATGGACGGATCGCGCTCCCTAGGCAAAATCTGAAGTTTGCTCAGCACGCTTTCGACCGTGAATTGTTCCATAGGTTTATTAATCACCAAACCCATGGCGCCGTCTTCGTTATGTTCACAGATATAAATCACTGCGTGTTTGAAGCGGGGATCCTGCATCGTTGGCATGGCGATAAGAAAATGATGCTGTAAATTCATAGCGATATAAGAAGTTAAGTGAATTGTCGTCAGTATGCGGTGAAAAGGTGGCGAAGTCACGAGGTTACGGGCGATAGTCTGACCCGTAACATCATTACATCAACGTGTAGACAGACGCTTTTCGATGGCATCCATCAGCATACCGGTAATGGAAACCGGGAAGGCGGCTTCGATCTCGCGTACACAGGTTGGGCTGGTGACGTTGATTTCTGTCAGGCGATCGCCAATAACGTCCAAACCAACAAAAATGAGTCCTTTCTCTTTCAACGTAGGTGCAACCGCACGGGCAATTTTCCAGTCGCTCTCGCTCAGTGGGCGGGCTTCTCCACGCCCACCGGCGGCCAAATTACCCCGCGTTTCTCCCTGAGCCGGGATGCGCGCCAGACAGTAAGGAACCGGCTCACCATCAACCACCAGGATGCGTTTGTCACCTTCCTTGATCGCAGGGAGGAAGTTCTGCGCCATACAAAAACGGCTACCGTGTTCAGTCAGCGTTTCGATAATCACTGACAGGTTTGGATCTTCCTGCTTAACGCGAAAAATGGAAGCGCCCCCCATGCCGTCTAGCGGCTTGAGGATGATGTCGCCGTGACGCTGGTGGAAGGTGCGGATGTGCGCCGCATTACGGCTGACTAAAGTGTCTGGCGTCAGTTCTGGGAACCAGGCGGTGAACAGCTTTTCATTACAGTCGCGCAGACTTTGCGGCTTGTTGACCACCAAGGTACCTTGTACTTCTGCGCGTTCCAGAATATAGGTGGCATAGATGTATTCGGTATCAAACGGCGGATCCTTACGCATCAGGATCACGTCCAGATCGTGTAATGCCAGATCTTGTTCGCTGCCGAAGCTGTACCAGTTTTCTTTGTCTTCCTTAACATTCAACAACCGGGTTCGGGCACGGCCGTCACCGGCATGTAAATAGAGATCGTTCATCTCTATATAATGCAGTTCCCAGCCACGGCGCTGAGCTTCCAGCAGCATGGCGAAACTGGTGTCTTTTTTGATATTGATGGATGCGATAGGGTCCATCACGATGCCGAGCTTAATCATTGTTTCTCTTCTCCTTTAACCCAGATCGCCAAAACGCACCTGCAGCGCAGTAATTACGGTGAGCGCGGTGGTTTCTGTACGTAAAACGCGTGGCCCCAGCAGGATATCAGTAAATCCGTGGTCGGTGGTCATCGCAATTTCTTCAGCGGATAAACCGCCTTCCGGCCCAATCAGCAAGCGAACATGGTTCACCGGCAGTGGCAGGGTATTAATGCTATGGCTAGCACGTGGATGCAGGTTCAGCTTTAGGCTGTCATCTTGTTCCGCACACCAGGCTTCGAGCTGCATCGCTTCGCGGATTTCCGGGATGCGATTGCGGCCACATTGCTCACAGGCGGCGATGGCGATTTTTTGCCATTGCTGTCGTTTCTTAGCCAAACGCTCGCCATCCAATTTAACGCCACAACGTGCTGAAAACAGTGGGGTAATGGTGTTCACGCCCAGTTCAATAGACTTTTGGATAGTGAACTCCATCTTCTCTCCACGAGAAATCACCTGGCCTAAATGCAGGTTAAGCGGTGATTCACGATCTTCCAACTGCCCACCTTGAACGCGTACCTGCACGCTTTTTTTATCCACTAGGGTGATTTCGGCATCGAACACCTGGTTACTGCCGTCGAACAGTTGCAGTGCTTGGCCGGGGCTCATGCGTAGAACACGCCCGACGTGGTTAGCCGCATCTTCGCTCAGGGCAATGTCAATATGGGAACTTAGCGGCTCCGGGTGGTAAATGCGAGGTATGCGCATAATTATTTTCTCATCCTGACGAAACGCGCAGCCGATGCGGCTGCAAGTTGAACTATCAAAGCTATGTTAGCTCTTTTGTCGCTGACAAGCCTGCTGAATATACGGATTGTGATTCCCTTGCACCTTAGCGATGCGTGCCTCGCGCTGGCATTCCCAATCGTTTACCGGATATTGGCGATTCCACACTTCAAAGAGTTGGGTTTGCTGACGTGACAGACGCAGATGATAACGATCGCGCATATAAAAATAGGTGCGGGCAATCGTACCGCGCGCGCGCGCCGGGGGTTCTGTCTGTTTACTTTTGAAATTGACTTTCATTGGGCACTGACCATATTGGCCTTCGCCGCCGCGCCATTGGCTATACATAAAATTACTGCGATCGCCATTCACTTCGCCAACGGCAGGTTGCAGATTATGCAGATCGGTTTCTATCCGGCGATAGCTGGGATCTTTATTACAGTTTTTGCGTCCGCCGTGCTGCCAACATTGCAGTTGGTGGCCGAACTGCCAAGCAGGAACAACATGTTCCCATTCAATGCGCCCGGCACGTTGAGCATTCTTACGTGGCTGATAGCCGCAGCTATTGAGATCGGGAATGCCTTTTTTACCGTGCCAGTTAATTTTACAGCCGCAGTAAAAGCTGCCGGGGGCGTCTTGATTGATTTTGACCGCCGCCGTTTTTGCCTGCGAAAAGTTATTGATGCCATGCGCCTGTACCGCGCCAGAAATGAGAACCACTGCGAAAAAAAATTTGCGAAGCATATTCCAAAACAGCTCAAAATTGGAAAAGCAGGCAGGGTAACGGATGTGACCAGTAGGCGCAAATCTTGATATCGCCTTGTTTTAAACGGTAAATCGTTGCTATCCGCTTATGCGTCAAGACGATTGTGCCTGGTGAGATTTAACGATCGCGGTTATCGCTCGAGTGTTTCGCCAGTGATAAAGCGCAACTTATCACCACAGTGACGACAGCGATATTCACTGTCACCGCGTAGCACTCGGTTATGGCGGCGCACCGTTAATTGATGGCGTTGACAGCTACATTGGTAAGGAAACGTTTTGCTCTGCACCGAGCTGATTTCAAACTGGTGGGTACGGTTGGCTGATACATGCAGCACCGTTTCCATCATCCATCGCCATTCGCGCCCGTGCGGCGCTACGCGGCCAAAACGACGAAATACCAGCAGGTGCGCTAATTCATGCGGAACGACTTCATCAATAAAGCTGTGTTGATTTTCCAGCAATAACACGGGATTAAGGCGAATTTCCCAAGCCTGTAACCAGGCGGTGCCCGCGCTGGTGCCGCGTTGTTGGTAGACGACCTTGGGGTCGGGAAACGTTTCGGAAAAATGCTGCTCTGCCAACTGAAGTTTATCTCGCAGGCAGCGCATTACCGCTTGTTGCAGTGCAATGGGAATTCTGACTTTGTTCATCGGCGTAGCATAGGTCAGGGAAACGTCTTAGACAATAACCCGCAATAATGATAACTCGATCGATAACCGCTGATTGTAATCAAGCTGTTAACTGCGGGATAATAATTCGTGATTGATGAGTCTGTACCCGCAGTTTTCAACGGACGAGGTTGAAAAAACTCAATGGAGATAAACTCCTTGCGATTAGCGAGGTTATTTTGCGATTTAGCGCAATAACCAACGACCTGAAAATACGTAAGGTGTGGTGAGTTTTTTTGACGCAGCGAACCCGAATGCGCTGAAAGTGTGAATTTAACGCAGCTGATGTTGCAAGTGAGAGATAAATGTCGAATAAACCGTTCCATTATCAAGATCCATTTCCGCTGAGCAAAGATGAGACAGAATACTATCTGCTGAGCCGTGACCACGTTGCCGTCACTGAATTTGAAGGGCAAGAGATCCTTAAAGTGGCGCCGCAAGCCTTGACGCTCCTCGCCCAGCACGCTTTCCATGATGCCTCATTCATGCTGCGTCCGGCACATCAGCAACAGGTAGCCGACATCCTCGCCGATCCTGAGGCCAGCGAAAATGATAGGTACGTCGCGCTGCAATTTTTGCGTAACTCAGAAATCGCCGCCAAGGGGATTTTGCCTACCTGCCAAGATACCGGAACAGCCATCATCGTCGGTAAGAAAGGCCAACGCGTGTGGACCGGCGGTGGTGATGAAGAAGCGCTGTCTCGAGGGGTATACAATACCTACATTGAAGATAATCTGCGCTACTCGCAGAACGCCGCGCTGGATATGTATAAAGAGGTGAATACCGGGAGCAACCTGCCAGCCCAGATCGATCTTTACAGCGTAGACGGCGATGAATACAAATTTTTGTGCATTGCCAAAGGCGGCGGTTCAGCGAACAAAACCTATTTGTATCAGGAAACCAAAGCGCTGCTGTCCCCGGGTAAACTGAAAGATTATCTGGTTGATAAGATGCGCACGTTAGGCACCGCTGCTTGCCCTCCGTACCATGTGGCGTTTGTCATCGGTGGCACATCGGCGGAATCGACGCTGAAAACGGTAAAGCTGGCATCAACCAAGTATTATGATAATTTACCGACCGAGGGCAACGAACACGGTCAGGCATTTCGTGATGTCGCGCTGGAACAAGAACTGCTAAAAGCAGCACAAGACCTCGGTCTGGGGGCGCAATTCGGTGGCAAATATTTTGCGCACGATATCCGCGTGGTGCGCTTGCCGCGCCACGGTGCTTCTTGCCCGGTAGGCATGGGGGTTTCTTGCTCGGCTGACCGCAACATTAAAGCCAAGATTAACCGCGAAGGTATCTGGTTGGAAAAACTGGAGCATAATCCGGGTAAGTATATTCCTCCGGCGCTGCGTCAGGCGGGGGAAGGCGAAGCTGTCAAAGTAGACCTGAACCGGCCGATGGCTGAGATCCTCCAGCAACTGTCGCAATATCCTGTCTCTACCCGATTGTCGCTAAGCGGCACGATTATCGTCGGCCGTGATATTGCCCATGCGAAACTAAAAGAACGCCTGGAGCGTGGGGAAGGGCTGCCGCAGTACGTCAAAGATCATCCTATTTATTATGCGGGGCCGGCCAAAACGCCAGAGGGTTATGCTTCCGGTTCATTGGGGCCAACGACCGCAGGGCGTATGGATTCCTATGTCGATCTGCTGCAATCTCACGGTGGCAGTATGATCATGTTGGCAAAAGGTAATCGTAGCCAGCAAGTCACTGACGCCTGTCACAAGCATGGTGGTTTCTATCTCGGCAGCATTGGTGGCCCAGCGGCGGTGCTGGCTCAGCAAAGTATCAAGAGCCTGGAGTGCGTGGAATATCCAGAGTTGGGCATGGAAGCGATTTGGAAAATTGAAGTAGAAGACTTCCCGGCGTTCATTCTGGTGGATGACAAAGGTAATGATTTCTTCCAGAAGATTCAAAGCGCACAGTGTGCACGCTGCGTGAAATAAGCGTAATAAAAATGCCGCCCCTTAGCGGGCGGCATAAGCAGAAAGCAAACCGCGTTAACGCGATCCCATTTCGCGTAGCGGTTTTCCCGCCATCAAATTGCGTTCGATATGTTCCAGTGAGATATTTTTGGTTTCAGGAACCAAAGCAATGGTCAGGAAAATAAAGAGTAGGTTCAAGCCTGCATAAACCCAGAAGGTGTGTGCACTGCCCAAGCTGTTGAGCATGGTCAGGAAGGTTGCGCCCACGATCATATTGGCAATCCAGTTCACCGTGGTAGAGCAGGTAATGCCGAAATCTCGGCCTTTTAGCGGCTGGATCTCGGAGCAGAGTACCCAAATCAGCGGGCCTGCACTCATGGCAAAACCGACGATAAACATCAGTAACATCAGGACAGCGAAGTATTGCGCCGCAGGTGTCACCATGCCGACATTCATCATGGTGCCGAGTATGCCCATGCCGATTGCCATCACCAGAAAACCCAGCTTCAGCGTTGGCTTGCGCCCCCAACGGTCTACTAATCCGATGGCGATAAAGGTTGCGAGTACATTAACCAACCCGACGATGACCGTTCCCCACATTTGTTGTGCCGTGCTGGCAAAACCGGCCAGATCGAAGATCTTGGGTGCGTAATACATGATCACATTCATACCGGTGAATTGCTGCATCACTTGTAACAAAATGCCAAGGTATACCGCACGGCGGAAGTTTTTGTTGTTCTTGAATAATGTCCAGCCACTTTGTTTGATCGTTAGGCTTTGACGAATTTCGTCCAGCTCGGCTTTGGCTTGTTCGCGGGTGTCTCGCAGCATTTCCAATACCTTGTGCGCTTCGACATCTCGCCCGCGTGATGCCAGCCAGCGTGGGCTGCGCGGCAGGAAGAACACGCCGACTAACAGCAGTAATGCCGGAAGGGTGATAATGCCGAGCATCCAGCGCCATGAGCCGCTGTAGCTGAATGCGGTATCTGACAGATAGGCGGCCAGAATACCGATGGTTATCATCAATTGGTACATTGAAATCATACTGCCACGAATACGTTCTGGCGCGATTTCAGAGAGGTATAACGGAGCGGTGAACGAGGCAATACCGACCGCTAAGCCTAACAGCACGCGAGAAACCAGCAACACATCAACATTGGGGGCGAAGGCCGAGCACAGTGAACCGGCGACAAACAGCACGGCACCGATCATTAGACTGTATTTACGCCCCAATCGATAAGACAGCCAGCCACTGCCAACTGCGCCGACCGCCGCGCCGAACATCATTGAGCTGACTACCCATTCTTGTTGCTGTGACGTTATTTGGAATTCATCAGTAATAAACGGTAATGCACCGGCGATCACACCAATATCCAGCCCAAATAACAGACCAGCTAGCGCAGCCAAAAAACAGACAAAGAAGGTCAGTTGCGCAGGGGAGCGCCCCTTGCCTGCGGTAGTTGTCGTCATAACGCCTCCATATAAAACTGGGTAAACGGCTTTAAGGCTATGTTATGGAACCTGCGTGAAGGTAAAAGTGCGCCGGATCACATTAATGTAATCGATTACATTTTTAGCTGATTGTTATTAATTTAGCATCATTGAGTTTTTATAATTTTCTTTAATATCAATTGCTAATTTACTTTAATATGATGAATTTATCATGTAATCGTTATCAGTTTTTTTATGGAAAAGGAAAGGGGCAAGGCTGTGTTTATAGGCGTAACTGCGATTAGACGGCGGTTGCGCGGTTTTTTTGTTGCACGATATCCGCCATCACGGCCAGAGCAATCTCGGCCGGGGTTTTACTGCCTAGCGGCAAACCGATCGGAGCATGAATACGACTCAGTTCCTGTGGAGAGAGTTCGGCGATCTTACGCAGGCGTTGGCGGCGGCGAGTGCTATTTTGCTGCGACCCCATGGCGCCGATATAAAAAGCAGGCGTATGTATCGCTTCCATCAGGGTTAGATCGTCCATGAGTGGATCGTGGGTTAGCGCCACTACTGCCGTGTTGGCATGACAGCCGCCTTCTTCGATGAACTTAGCCGGGAACTGCTGTAGCAATGTGATATTGGGTTTTAGCTGACTCGCGAAGTTTTCCAATGCCTCGGGGCGGCTTTCGCAGACAATGACCTCAAAACCAAGCGCGTTGGCGAAGTCGGCACAAAACAGCGCCACGTTTGAAAGCCCTGCGATAAGCAGGCGCGGCGCGGCGGCAATGTATAAGGTAATGTCATTTCCTTGCCGTATCACTCGGGTGGCGCTAGTGAAATCGCTGGTGGCTAACGTTGTACAGGCATCAGGCAGGCGCAGGCGCTTGAGCAGCGCGTGATGGCCATCTAACGCGGCTGCGATTTGCGCCAGATAGGCAATACTGTCATCACCAGCCGGTAAGTACTCAATCAGCACCTCGAGCACGCCGCCGCAGGGCAGCGCCACGTTGGGCGTCAGGCCGCCTTCACCATAGCGTACCACCTGGCTGGCAGCTTGATATTCGCCGGTAGCGATGCGTTGTAAAAAGTCTTCTTCCACACAGCCGCCGGATAATGAACCGCAATAATGCCCATTACCGATCGCGGCCATCAGCGCACCTGGGGAACGCGGTGACGAGCCATAGGTGTTCAACACAGTACAAAACCAGACGGGCTGTTGCATAAGCCAGCTAATAGACTGGCTGACTACGCTAATATCAAGATGCTGCATAGGCGCTTTACTCGCTGGCTGGTAACTGTGACGGCAGGTCAATATCTTGCACCATCTCCGCCAAATAAATCGGCAACAGATATACCCGTCGGCCATTCAGTATGGAATACCCGCCGTCATCGCCTTGCAACGCACACAGCGGCTTATGTAGCGCGGCAGAAAACCCGACCGGATGCCCCGGTTGTTGGTTAAAGCAAGGACGCACGATCGCATGTTGCCGCAATGCCGCCGCCGTCTGAATAAATATCTGCGGTGTCACAAACGGCATATCTGCTAAATGAATCAGCCAACCGTCCCATTCTTTTGTGGCGGTTACGCCTGCGGCGATGGAATCGCCTAACCCGTGACTCTCTAGCAGAGTGAAATTGACGTGGTACTCAGTGCAAACGTTTTGCAGCAGGCTATTTTCTGGCCGAGTAACCACATGCACGGGTAAGCAAGACGCCAAGGCGTGTTGCAATGTTTGTTCAAACACTGTCACTTCCCCCAATGGCGCATTCAGCTTGTTACCTTTGCCGCCCGCCTGAATAAACCGTTTACCTTGCCCGGCGGCGGCGATCACAATACCTGTCACCATGTTGATTATTCTCGTGAGTGTCATAACTCTGGGGGAGGGAAACGATATAGAAGTTAAGGATGGTTTTGGCACAATTGCAACCTGTCACGGCGCGTGTAATGAAAACGCCGTGACAGTCGGGGGTTAAAGCGTATCGGCTGGCGGTATGCCAAATAGGGGCATACCGTCATCGCTCCATGCTAATGGTTTAATGCGCGTATGCCGATTGGGGTCATAAAGCGGGTCACCGTCAATTTCAGTGTAATTTCGCGCGTGATAAACCAGCACATCGTTACCGTTTTCGTCAACGGTGAAACTGTTATGCCCTGGACCGTATTGATGATGCTCATAACTGGTGCAAAACACTGGCTGCGGCGACTTATGCCATTGGCGGGGATCAAGTAGGTTGCTGTCGATATCTGCCCACAGCAGGCCGATACAGTAGTTTTCATCGGTCGCACTGGCGGAATAACTGATGAAAATTCGCTGACCGTGTACCACTACCGCAGGCCCCTCATTAACCCAGAATCCTTTGGCTTCCCATGCGAGTTCCGGTTTACTCAGCATGACCGGCTCGCCTTTCAGCGTCCATGGATTAGCCATTTCAGCCAGATACAAATTTGAGTTGCCGCGAATAGCCGGATCTTTTTGCGCCCACAGATAATAGTGTTTGCCGTGGTGGGAAAAGTAAGTGGCGTCGAGCGAGAAACTGTCAATGTGGCTGTAAATACGCCCTTTTTCCTGCCATTTACCTTCTAGCGGATTTGCTGCGTCACACTCCAAAGCAAACATGCGGTGTTGAAACAGGCCGTCTGCGATTTCTGGGCTGTGGGCGGCGGCGAAGTAGAGATACCATTTATCATCGATGAAATGCAGTTCAGGTGCCCAAATCAGAGCGCTCATCGGCCCGCTGGCCGGCTTGTGCCACACGACTTTAGGTTCTGCCTGCGCTAGCGCACACAAGCTAGTGGCACGGCGTAACTCTAGCCGGTCGTACTCCGGTACTGAAGCGACAAAGTAGTAATAACCGTCGCTGTGGCGAATGATAAATGGGTCGGCACGCTGTTCAATTAATGGATTAGGGTACTGTTTCATCTCAGATTCCTTACGGATGTTTGGCTTCAAGCTGTTGCTCGCGGTATTCAGCCAGCTCTTGATAATTGGTACGGCGTTTTTCTAAGTCGATCTGAATTTGTTTCATTAAATTCCTGTCTACCTTCAGCAGCCGCACGACGCCTGCGGTAATTAAATAGCCGATGCCAGGGATGACGGTGAACAGCAGCACGATGCTGTTGAGGGCGCTGGCACTTTGGCTGGCTGCATCGGCTTGGTAACCAGAGAACGACATCAAGAAGCCGACCATTGCACCGGCAACGGCCAGCCCCACTTTGAGAAAGAACAGGTTACCCGAGAAACTGATACCGGTGATGCGCTTCCCTGTTTTCCATTCGCCGTAATCGTCGACGTCAGCCATCAGTGACCAGTGCAACGGGGAGGGGATTTGGTGCAGGATATTCAACAGGAAGTAAGCCACCACGATAAGCCATGTCAACTGCGGGTTAAGGAAATAGAAACCGCAAGAGCAGATCGCCAGCACGATATTGGTCCAAAAGAACACTTTCAGCTTGCAGAAGCGATCGGTGAGCGGTTTGGCCAGCGCGCTGCCGAACATCATACCGATGACGCCCAAACTGATGAACAAGCTGGCGAAGGATGCCGATTGCTGCATCACGTAGGTGACGTAATACATGGTAGCCGCCATGCGGATAAAGCCGGGGCAGACGTTAAAGAAGGTCAGTAATAAGATCCGCACCCATTGGTCATTTTTCCATACGTCTTTCAGATCGGATTTCAATGCGTCGTGGGTTGGCACTGCCGGACGAATACGCTCTTTGACCGTAGCGAAGCAGAACAAGAACATGCCCAGCGCGACCAGCGCCAGCACGCCCATCGCCATTTGATAACCCCGTGCCTTGTTATCGCCACCAAACCATTCCGCCATCGGTAATAGCGTCATCGACAAGATTAACGTGGCGATACCGACCATGATGAAACGGTAGGATTGGCAGGAAACGCGTTCGTGCGGATCGGCGGTGATCACGCCGCCCAACGAACAATAAGGAATGTTGATGGCAGTGTAGGTCAGTGACATCAGAAAATAAGTGGCAAAGGCATAGACCACTTTGCTGTTATAGCTCCATTCCGGCGTGGTAAACATCAAGACGCTAAACAGCACATAAGGCAGCGAAATCCACAGCAGCCAAGGGCGGAAACGGCCCCAACGGCTTTGGGTGCGATCGGCGATAGCGCCCATAATCGGGTCGGTTACGGCGTCAATTACCCGTACCGACAGTAACAAAATCCCCACTAATGCCGGCGTCAGGCCAAAAATATCGGTGTAGAAATAATTGAGGAATAACATAATTGCACCACCAATCATGTTACAGCCGGCATCTCCCATGCCATAGCCGATCTTTTCTTTTATCGAAAGTGCAGTGCTCTTCATGGACATTTTCTCCGCGCTGGCAGGATCAGACTGAATGACAATGATTATTACCTTGCCTGATGCTGCGGCATCAGGAGTTCATGGTTATTGAGATGGACAAACGTGTCGCGGCAAGAGAAGTGTGAAGCAGTTGGCAAAATCATCAGGTAAGAAAAAGCCCGCATGTCAGTGCGGGCTTAATTAAGTGTATATAATCAATTAGTTGTGCTGTTTGCCGATCGTTGGTTACGTTGTTTAATCATGTAGCCAATGGCGAGTATTACCACCCATACCGGAATCAACAATACAGAGATTTGAATCCCCGGCGTGAGATACATAATCACTAAAATGCCGACCATAAACAGCAGACACAGATAATTGCTGAACGGATACCAGAAGGCCTTGAACTTTGGTGTTACGCCTTCACGGTTCTTAGCCGCGCGGAACTTCAGGTGCGCCAAGCTGATCATTGCCCAGTTAATCACCAACGCAGATACCACCAGAGCCATCAATAATTCGAAAGCCCGCCCCGGAATTAAATAGTTAATCAGCACGCAGAACGCGGTCGCTAGGGCGGATATGCCGATGGCGATCACCGGTACGCCTCGGCCATCGACTTTTAACAGGCTTTTTGGCCCATTTCCTTGTTTGGCCAAGCCGTAAAGCATACGGCTGTTGCAGTACACGCAACTGTTGTAAACCGACAACGCGGCGGTGAGCACCACGATATTCAGTACATTGGCCACCAGATTGCTGTTTAGCGCATGGAAAATCAGGACGAATGGGCTGCCGCCTTCAACCACTTTGCCCCAGGGATAAAGGGAAAGCAGGATGGTCAGAGAACCAATGTAGAAAATTAAAATACGGTAAATCACCTGATTGGTGGCTTTTGGAATGCTTTTCTCCGGGTTATCGGCTTCTGCTGCGGTGATGCCCACCAGTTCCAAACCGCCAAAGGAGAACATGATGACCGCCATGGCCATGACTAACCCCATCACGCCATTTGGCAAGAACCCGCCTTGTGCCCACAGGTTGGTCACGGTTGCTTCCGGGCCTCCCATGCCGCTAAACAGCAGATAACCACCGAATAGAATCATGCCGATAATCGCCACCACTTTAATAATGGCGAACCAGAATTCCATTTCACCGTAAACTTTGACGTTAGCAAGATTGATGGCGTTAATCGCCAAGAAGAAGACCGCCGCTGACACCCAGGTAGGGATTTCCGGCCACCAGTATTGTATATAGATGCCGACGGCGGTCAGTTCCGCCATCGCGACCAGAACATACAGCACCCAGTAGTTCCAGCCAGAGGCAAAACCCGCAAAGTTGCCCCAGTATTTGTAGGCAAAATGGCTAAATGATCCAGCCACCGGTTCTTCTACCACCATTTCGCCCAACTGGCGCATGATCAGAAAGGCGATAAAACCACCGATCGCATAACCCAGAATGACCGACGGACCGGCCATTTTTATTGTTTGTGCGATACCGAGGAATAACCCGGTACCAATAGCGCCACCTAAGGCGATAAGCTGGATATGGCGGTTTTTCAGGCCGCGTTTCAGCTGGTCGCCCTGTTGTTGACCATCCATCAATTTCCCCTCTGTCGTTGCAGAATGCCCACAGGCTGTAAGGCTGTTAATACGCTTAGTGTATTTTTTTATTTACAATGTTGTGTTTGTTGATTTAACGGGAAAGCTACCGTTCGAAGAAGAATAATGTTAAGCGAAAATCTTTGCACCTGATTTATGCAGCGAGTGGTTAAGGTTTCAGCAGTTTAGGCGACAAAATGCGGATTGTGTGACCAAAGAGGGGGAAGGCTGCACAAAATAAGCAATCAGTCACAGTAATCTTCATACCGATTGCCTTTAACCCGTGGCTGGCCTGTGTCTTATTGTGACTAATGTCACGGCTGCCAGAAGAAGGGATATTCACCAAAGCTTAATACGTCTGCAATCAAACTCCGCTATTCACGGTTCAGTCTGCCTAACCAAAGGTTTCTTAAACGTTAAATCGCACGTTGATGACGTAAATGGTATTACCACTGAAGGGTTACCAGTTTGCAGCAGGGTATCGTTCGAGGTGTTAAAATGTGCGGGTGTCCCTGATTTCGATCAAGGGTCATATGGACAGGAGGTGAATACTTTGTTACTTTACCATCACGTTTTTGAAATTGGTATTACCAATTGACTCCGCGCCATTCGCAGAGAAGAAATCACTCATGGCCTACAGCAAAATCCGCCAGCCTAAGTTGTCAGACGTCATCGAGCAACAGCTCGAATATCTGATCCTCGAGGGTACGTTGCGCCCAGGCGAAAAGTTGCCTCCCGAGCGCGAGCTGGCGAAACAGTTTGATGTTTCCCGTCCTTCTCTGAGAGAGGCTATTCAGCGCTTGGAAGCAAAAGGGTTGCTCTTGCGTCGTCAGGGCGGCGGTACTTTCGTTCAAACCAATCTTTGGCAAAGCTTCAGCGATCCGTTGGCTGAACTGCTGGCCGATCATCCAGAATCACAATTCGATCTGCTCGAAACGCGCCATGCGCTTGAAGGCATTGCTGCCTATTACGCAGCATTGCGCGGTACGGATGAAGATTTGGAACGCATTCGCGATTGCCACATTGTGATTCAGCAGGCTCAGGAAAGTGGCGATCTCGACGCTGAAGCGGATGCGGTGATGCAGTATCAGATCGCGGTCACCGAAGCGGCTCATAACGTGGTGTTACTGCATTTGCTTCGCTGTATGGGGCCGATGTTGGAACAAAACGTCCGTCAGAACTTTGAATTGCTCTACTCGCGCCGTGAAATGTTGGCAAAAGTGAGCAGCCACCGCGCCGGGATTTTTGAGGCGATAGTGGCACGTGAGCCAGAAAAGGCTCGCGAAGCCTCGCACCGTCACTTGGCGTTTATCGAGGAGATTTTGCTGGATCTCAGCCGGGAACATACTCGGCGTGAGAGATCGTTACGGCGGCTCCAGCAGCGCAAGGATTAAGGACGCGTCTTCGCAAGGCACACCAGCTTGTGAGGCGATCCGAAATGCTTATTTAAGCATTTAAAGCGGCAACTACACCCAACGTATTTCGCGTGGTAGCGAGATGGCAATGGCGTCACGCCAGCCGACATGCAGCCACATGTCATACACCGGGAATTACTGATGAGCCTGTCTTCGTGTGTTTTGGCGGCAGAACATAGGAAGACAGGCTCCAAATAAACCATTAGACAGATAAGGAATACCACCATGTCAGAACGTTTAAACAATGACGTGGATCCGATCGAAACCCGCGACTGGCTGCAGGCGATCGAATCGGTCATCCGTGAAGAGGGTGTTGAGCGAGCTCAGTTTCTGATTGATCAGGTATTGGGTCAGGCCCGCAAAGGCGGTGTGAGCGTAGCGGCAGGTGCCTCTGCGCAAAACTACGTCAACACCATCGCGGTGGAAGACGAACCTGAATATCCAGGTAACCTGGATCTGGAACGTCGCATTCGCAGCGCCATCCGCTGGAATGCCATTATGACCGTTCTGCGTGCATCCAAAAAAGATCTGGATCTGGGTGGCCACATGGCTTCCTTCCAGTCTTCCGCGACGTTTTATGAAGTCTGCTTTAACCACTTCTTCCGTGCACGCAACGAAAAAGATGGCGGCGATCTGGTTTACTTCCAGGGCCACATCTCACCGGGTGTTTATGCACGTGCCTTCCTTGAAGGCCGCCTGACAGAAGAACAGATGAATAACTTCCGTCAGGAAGTTCACGGTAACGGGCTGTCTTCTTACCCGCACCCTAAATTAATGCCTGAATTCTGGCAGTTCCCGACCGTGTCTATGGGTCTTGGCCCAATCAGCGCCATCTATCAAGCGAAGTTCCTGAAGTATCTGGAGCACCGCGGCCTGAAAAATACCTCAGCACAAACCGTTTACGCTTTCCTGGGTGATGGCGAGATGGATGAGCCGGAATCTAAAGGTGCGATCACCATCGCTACCCGTGAGAAACTGGACAACCTGGTGTTTGTCATCAACTGTAACCTGCAGCGCCTGGATGGCCCGGTTACCGGTAACGGTAAAATCATCAATGAACTGGAAGGTATTTTTGCGGGCGCAGGCTGGCAGGTACTGAAAGTGATTTGGGGCGGCCGTTGGGATGAACTGCTGCGTAAAGACACCAGCGGTAAACTGGTTCAGCTGATGAACGAAACGCTGGACGGCGACTACCAGACCTTCAAATCCAAAGATGGTGCGTACGTGCGTGAGCATTTCTTCGGGCGTTACCCGGAAACCGCTGCGCTGGTCAAAGACATGACCGACGACGAAATTTGGGCGTTGAACCGTGGTGGTCACGATCCGAAGAAAGTGTTTGCTGCACTGAAAAAAGCGCAGGACACGCAAGGTAAACCAACCGTTATCTTGGCGCACACCGTCAAAGGTTACGGCATGGGTGATACCGCAGAAGGTAAGAATATCGCTCACCAGGTGAAGAAAATGAACATGGAAGGGGTACACCACTTCCGCGATCGTTTCAACGTACCGGTTGCCGATGCTGATATCGAAAAACTGCCGTACCTGACCTTCGATAAAGATTCTGAAGAGTACAAATATCTGCATGAGCGTCGTCAGTCGCTGGAAGGCTACCTGCCAAGCCGTCTGCCGAACTTTACGCAGCAGTTGGAATTACCGTCTCTGGAAGACTTCAGCTCCCTGCTGGAAGAGCAGAACAAAGAAATCTCGACCACTATCGCTTTCGTGCGCGCGCTTAACGTGATGCTGAAGAACAAGTCGATCAAAGATCGTCTGGTGCCTATCATCGCCGATGAAGCCCGTACCTTTGGTATGGAAGGTCTGTTCCGCCAGATCGGTATCTACAGCCCGAACGGCCAGCAGTACACCCCGCAGGACCGCGAGCAGGTTGCTTACTACAAAGAAGACGAGAAAGGCCAAATTCTGCAAGAAGGCATCAACGAACTGGGCGCGGCCTCTTCTTGGCTGGCTGCAGCGACGTCTTACAGCACCAACGATCTGCCGATGATCCCGTTCTACATCTATTACTCGATGTTCGGTTTCCAACGTATTGGCGATCTGTGCTGGGCTGCGGGCGACCAACAGGCGCGTGGCTTCTTGATTGGCGGTACTTCAGGCCGTACCACGTTGAACGGTGAAGGTTTGCAGCACGAAGATGGCCACAGCCATATTCAGTCGCTGACTATCCCTAACTGTATCTCTTACGATCCAGCATATGCCTATGAAGTTGCGGTTATCATGCACGATGGTCTGGTGCGTATGTACGGTGAAGCGCAAGAGAACGTGTACTACTACATCACCACGCTGAACGAAAACTACCACATGCCAGCGATGCCGCAGGGCGCAGAAGAGGGTATCCGTAAGGGTATCTACAAGCTGGAAACGCTGGAAGGCAGCAAAGGTAAGGTTCAGTTGCTGGGTTCAGGTTCTATCCTGCGTCACGTGCGTGATGCGGCTAAGATTCTGGCTGATGATTACGGCGTGGGCTCTGACATCTACAGCGTGACGTCCTTCACTGAACTGGCGCGTGATGGCCAAGACTGTGAGCGCTGGAACATGCTGCACCCAACCGAAACGCCACGTGTGCCGTACATCGCTCAGGTGATGAACGATGCGCCTGCGGTTGCGTCTACCGACTACATGAAGCTGTTCGCCGAACAGGTTCGTACTTACGTTCCAGCCAGTGATTATCGCGTACTGGGTACTGACGGCTTCGGTCGTTCAGACAGCCGCGAAAACCTGCGTCACCACTTTGAAGTAGATGCTTCTTACGTGGTGGTTGCAGCACTGGGTGAATTGGCTAAACGCGGTGAAATCGACGCTTCTGTCGTTGCTGATGCAATTAAGAAGTTCGACATTAACCCAGAGAAAGTTAACCCGCGTCTGGCATAAGAGGTACAGAAGAATGTCTATCGAAATTAACGTACCGGACATCGGTGCAGACGAAGTTGAAATCACCGAAATTCTGGTGAAAGTGGGCGACACCGTTGAAGCCGAACAATCGCTGATCACCGTTGAAGGTGACAAAGCGTCTATGGAAGTGCCTTCGCCACAGGCTGGCGTGGTGAAAGAGATCAAAGTTGCGGTTGGCGATAAAACGGAAACCGGCAAACTGATCATGATCTTCGAAGCAGAAGGTGCAGCGCAGGCTGCACCCGCGGCTAAAACAGAAGAAAAACCTGCAGCAGCGCCAGCTGCCGCAGCAAAAGATGTAGAAGTACCGGATATCGGCGCCGATGAAGTAGAAGTGACCGAAATTTTGGTAAAAGTGGGTGACACCGTTGAAGCCGAACAATCGCTGATCACTGTTGAAGGTGATAAAGCGTCGATGGAAGTGCCAGCACCGTTTGCGGGCACCGTGAAAGAGATCAAAATCAATACTGGCGATAAGGTAAAAACCGGCTCGCTGATTATGGTCTTCGACGTGGCAGGCGGCGGCTCTGCTGCACCGGCAGCGGCTGAAACTCAAGCGGCTCCGGCAGCAGCGCCAGCGGCGGCAGCGGCCAAAGACGTTGCCGTACCAGACATCGGCGGTGACGAAGTTGAAGTGACCGAAGTGATGGTCAAAGTCGGTGATAAGGTTGCCGCTGAACAGTCACTGATCACCGTAGAAGGTGACAAAGCGTCGATGGAAGTGCCAGCGCCGTTTGCGGGCACCGTGAAAGAGATCAAAATCAACACCGGCGATAAAGTGAAAACCGGCTCGCTGATTATGGTGTTCGAAGTGGAAGGTGCTGCACCTGCCGCGGCTCCTGCGCAAAAAGCAGAAGCGGCACCGGCAGCGTCAAAACCAGCCGCTGCGCCTGCTGCCAAAGCAGAAAGCAAAGGCGAGTTCACCGAGAACGACGCTTATGTGCACGCTACCCCGGTTATCCGCCGTTTAGCGCGTGAATTCGGTGTAAACCTGGCTAAAGTGAAAGGTACCGGTCGTAAAGGCCGCATCCTGCGCGAAGACGTTCAGGCTTACGTGAAAGACGCGGTGAAACGTGCCGAGTCTGCCCCTGCTGCTGCGGGTGGTGGTCTGCCAGGTATGCTGCCATGGCCGAAAGTGGACTTCAGCAAGTTCGGTGAAATCGAAGAAGTCGAAATGGGCCGCATCCAGAAGATCTCGGGTGCTAACCTTAGCCGTAACTGGGTGATGATCCCGCACGTTACGCACTTTGATAAAACGGATATCACCGATCTGGAAGCGTTCCGTAAGCAGCAGAACGAAGAAGCGGCTAAACGTAAGCTGGATGTGAAGTTCACCCCGGTGGTGTTCATCATGAAAGCCGTGGCAGCCGCGTTGGAGCAAATGCCACGCTTCAACAGCTCTCTGTCCGAAGACGGTCAGAAATTGACGCTGAAGAAATACATCAACGTGGGTGTCGCGGTTGATACGCCAAATGGCTTGGTGGTTCCGGTGTTCAAAGATGTGAACAAGAAGAGCATCACCGAGCTGTCTCGTGAACTGATGGCCATCTCCAAGAAAGCACGTGACGGTAAACTGACCGCCGGTGAGATGCAGGGCGGTTGCTTCACCATCTCGAGCCTGGGCGGTATCGGGACAACGCACTTCGCGCCAATTGTTAATGCGCCTGAAGTGGCTATTCTGGGTGTCTCCAAGTCAGCGATGGAGCCAGTCTGGAACGGTAAAGAGTTCGTTCCGCGTCTGATGATGCCGATGTCTCTCTCCTTCGACCACCGTGTCATTGACGGTGCCGATGGTGCGCGTTTCATCACTATTATCAATAACATGCTGGCTGACATCCGTCGTCTGGTGATGTAATGAACAAAGGGCGCAGCATGCTGCGCCCTTATCGCTTTAGTGGCAGTTTTGTCGGTTGTTGCATGACTCGACAGAATTGTTGAGACACGGGTCACTCGAACACGCTTTGCAGATAATTAACAATTCTGTAAACTGCTCGCGGTGTAAGCGTCCCGGTGGATGAAGGGCGTTATAAGATTGATTAATAATATATCCGAAATAATTGGAACTGCATCAAGGCGGCAAGCAAGTGAATCCTGACGAGCTGGCATCAGTCAGTGATTTGGGTGAATGAACGCAGCCAACACGATGTTAGCTTCAAGCATGATGGGTATAAAATGACGTCTGACCCGCCGGACAATCAAATAAGAGGTCATGATGAGTACTGAAATTAAAACTCAGGTCGTGGTACTTGGGGCGGGCCCAGCAGGTTACTCTGCTGCCTTTCGTTGCGCTGACTTAGGTCTTGAAACCGTTCTGGTTGAACGCTATTCCACACTGGGTGGGGTTTGCCTGAATGTGGGATGTATCCCTTCCAAAGCCCTGTTGCACGTTGCCAAAGTGATCGAAGAAGCTAAAGCACTGGCTGAGCACGGCATTGTTTTCGGTGAGCCAAAAACCGACATTGACAAAATCCGCACCTGGAAAGAAAAAGTCATTACTCAGTTGACCGGTGGTCTGGCGGGTATGGCGAAAGGCCGTAAAGTCAAAGTCGTAAACGGCTTAGGCAAATTTACCGGCGCTAACACCCTGGTAGTTGAAGGCGAAAATGGTGCGACCACCATCAATTTCGATAACGCCATCATTGCCGCGGGTTCTCGTCCGATCCAACTGCCATTCATTCCTCATGACGATCCACGCGTATGGGATTCCACTGATGCACTGGAACTGAAAAGCGTTCCTGAGCGTCTGTTGGTGATGGGCGGTGGTATCATCGGTTTGGAAATGGGCACCGTATACCATGCGTTGGGTTCTCAGATCGACGTGGTTGAAATGTTCGATCAGGTTATTCCGGCGGCGGATAAAGACGTGGTGAAAGTCTTCACTAAACGTATCAGCAAGCAATTCAACCTGATGCTGGAAACCAAAGTGACGGCGGTAGAAGCCAAAGAAGACGGCATCTACGTTACGATGGAAGGCAAAAAAGCGCCGGCGGAACCTCAGCGTTACGACGCGGTGCTGGTGGCTATCGGCCGTGTGCCAAACGGCAAACTGTTGGATGCCGGTAAGGCGGGCGTGGAGGTTGACGACCGTGGTTTCATCCACGTTGACAAACAGCTGCGCACCAACGTGCCACACATCTTTGCTATCGGCGATATCGTTGGTCAACCGATGCTGGCGCACAAAGGCGTGCATGAAGGCCACGTTGCGGCAGAAGTTATCTCTGGTAAGAAACACTACTTCGATCCGAAAGTGATCCCATCCATCGCGTATACTGAGCCGGAAGTTGCTTGGGTCGGTCTGACCGAGAAAGAAGCGAAAGAGAAAGGCATCAGCTACGAAACATCCACCTTCCCGTGGGCAGCTTCTGGCCGTGCTATTGCTTCAGACTGTGCGGAAGGCATGACCAAACTGATCTTCGATAAAGAAACGCATCGTATCATCGGCGGTGCGATTGTTGGCACCAACGGCGGCGAACTGCTGGGCGAAATCGGTTTGGCTATTGAGATGGGCTGCGACGCAGAAGATATCGCGTTGACTATCCATGCTCACCCAACGCTGCATGAATCTGTTGGTCTGGCTGCCGAGATCTACGAAGGTAGTATCACTGACTTGCCTAACCCGAAAGCCAAGAAAAAGTAATTTCTTTGCTTGAACGGTTGATAAACGGCGCCTATATAGGGGCCGTTTTTTTATGGGCGCCCGGTTAAAAGGCCGCTCAGCGAGCGGCCAGTAGCTTACTTGTTCTGAAGTATGAGATTCAGTGTGACGCTATTACCGGAAATCATCCAGCCACCTTCGCCAACGCCAAACGCAGACCCCAGTACAATGAGCAGGATAAAGAGCGAATTCCTTTTCATTGCGCAGTCCTTATTCAGGAACCACGACCACCGCGATCTCACCGGGAAAACCTCAGTGGAACAAGCGCCTTGTAGCACTTGTCTCGCAGTTGTTGCAGCACTGCTCTCAAGCCCGGCGGCCGGCTGCTAAACCGGTAGAACAGACCCGTAGTCAGGGTACACAAACAAGAGGGTTTTATCTTTCTTTTTGGTTGTTTTTTTAACCAATGTTGTGCACAATCATCTGGCCTTGTAGCGCTTGTATCGTTTTTTACGATGTAAGAAATCCGCTCGGTGCCTGCTAACACCGCACGGAACAAACAAACCGCTTTTATAGCGGTTTTTTTGTGTTCGTAGCTCATCTTTTTCCCGCAGTATATCGATAACCGTTGTAAAAGAATGGGTATTGTGATGTGCTCATTACGCTGAATAAGCGTATCCGATCGGTAGGCTGCGGACGGCAGTTTGTCAGGGTGACAGCCGATTACACTGTGCTCAACGATTCAGCAAAGATTTAATGTTGCTTTTATGTGAACGAATTAACAACCGATTCAAATCCTGATATGCTGGCTGAGCGCAACCGGGCACTGTACCTTACAGTCCAGGACATCGACAGCAGTGCCTCGTAATATTACCGTGCGCTAAAACCCGGTTTGAATATTGAGCGCCAGGCACAATAAATGACAATGAGAGCGAGGAGAAAGTCGTGCTAGAAGAATACCGTAAGCACGTGGCCGAGCGTGCTGCAGAGGGCATCGTCCCTAAGCCATTAGATGCAACACAAATGGCAGCGCTGGTTGAATCATTAAAAAATCCGCCAAAAGGCGAAGAAGAGTTTCTGTTAGACCTGCTGATTAACCGAGTACCGCCGGGCGTTGATGAAGCCGCCTATGTCAAAGCAGGTTTTCTGGCCGCTATCGTTAAAGGCGAAGCAACCTCTCCCCTGATTACCCCAGAAAAAGCCACTGAACTGTTAGGCACCATGCAAGGTGGCTATAACATTCACCCGTTGATTGAAGCGTTGGATAACGAAAAGCTGGCTCCGATTGCAGCTAAGGCGCTGTCGCATACGTTACTGATGTTCGACAATTTCTACGATGTTGAAGAGAAAGCCAAAGCCGGGAATCCGCATGCCAAGCAAATCATGCAATCGTGGGCCGATGCCGAATGGTATCTGTCACGTCCACAGTTAGCGGAAAAAATCACCGTTACCGTGTTTAAGGTGACGGGCGAAACCAACACCGACGATCTGTCTCCGGCGCCGGATGCTTGGTCGCGTCCTGATATTCCACTGCACGCGCTGGCAATGTTGAAAAACGAACGTGACGGCATTGTGCCCGATCAGCCTGGCAGCGTTGGCCCGATCAAGCAGATTGAAGAACTGAATAAAAAAGGCTTCCCGCTGGCGTATGTCGGTGATGTTGTCGGAACGGGGTCTTCGCGTAAATCTGCCACTAACTCGGTGCTGTGGTTTATGGGTGACGATATCCCGTATGTACCGAACAAACGCGGCGGTGGCGTGGTGCTGGGTGGTAAAATTGCCCCTATCTTCTTCAATACCATGGAAGATGCGGGTGCTTTGCCGATCGAAGTGGACGTGTCCGATTTGAATATGGGCGATGTGATTGACATCTTCCCGTATCAAGGTGAAGTGCGTAACCACGAAACCGGCGAACTGATTGCTAAGTTTGAGCTGAAAACCGATGTATTGCTGGATGAGGTGCGCGCCGGCGGTCGTATTCCGCTGATCATCGGCCGTGGGTTGACCACCAAAGCGCGCGAAGCATTGGGCTTACCGCAAAGTGACGTGTTCCGCATTGCCAAACCGGTTGCGGCCAGTAATAAAGGCTTCTCCTTGGCGCAGAAAATGGTTGGTCGTGCCTGTGGCGTTGCGGGTGTGCGCCCGGGGGAATACTGTGAACCGAAGATGACCTCGGTGGGTTCTCAGGACACCACCGGGCCGATGACCCGTGATGAACTGAAAGATTTGGCTTGTCTGGGCTTCTCAGCCGATCTGGTGATGCAATCGTTCTGCCACACGGCGGCGTATCCTAAGCCGGTTGATGTGACGACGCACCACACGTTGCCAGACTTTATTATGAACCGTGGCGGTGTGTCATTGCGCCCTGGCGACGGCATCATCCACTCTTGGCTGAACCGTATGTTGCTGCCTGATACCGTGGGCACGGGTGGGGATTCGCATACCCGCTTCCCGATTGGTATCTCGTTCCCGGCGGGATCGGGGTTAGTCGCGTTCGCCGCAGCAACCGGCGTTATGCCGTTGGATATGCCTGAGTCGGTGCTGGTGCGCTTTAAAGGTAAAATGCAGCCGGGTATTACGCTGCGCGATCTGGTGCACGCCATTCCTTACTACGCGATTCAGCAAGGTCTGCTGACCGTTGAGAAGAAAGGTAAGAAGAACATCTTCTCCGGTCGTATTCTGGAAATCGAAGGCTTGCCGGAACTGAAGGTAGAACAAGCGTTTGAACTGGCGGATGCGTCTGCCGAGCGTTCTGCGGCCGGTTGTACCATCAAACTGGATAAAGCGCCGATCGAAGAATACCTGAGTTCTAATATCGTGTTGCTGAAATGGATGATCTCTGAAGGTTACGGCGATCGTCGCACGCTGGAGCGCCGTATTCAGGGCATGGAAAAATGGCTGGCCGATCCGCAACTGCTTGAAGGTGATGCCGATGCCGATGCCGACTATGCCGCGGTGATCGAAATCGATCTGGCTGAGGTTAAGCAGCCCATTCTGTGTGCGCCTAACGATCCCGACGATGCGCGCCTGTTGTCCGACGTCGCCAACAGTAAAATCGATGAAGTCTTTATCGGTTCTTGTATGACGAACATCGGTCACTTCCGCGCTGCCGGTAAACTGTTGGATCAACACAAAGGCCAACTGCCGACTCGCCTGTGGGTAGCACCGCCTACCAAGATGGATGCGGCTCAACTGACCGAAGAAGGCTATTACAGCGTGTTTGGTAAGAGCGGGGCGCGTATCGAGATCCCCGGCTGTTCACTGTGTATGGGTAACCAGGCGCGCGTCGCTGATGGTGCCACGGTGGTTTCCACCTCAACCCGTAACTTCCCGAACCGCTTAGGTACTGGTGCGAATGTGTATCTGGCTTCGGCAGAGCTGGCCGCAGTGGCTTCTTTGTTGGGGCGTTTGCCGACGCCAGATGAATACCAGACTTATATGGAGCAGGTTGATAAGAGCGCGGCAGACACCTATCGCTACCTGAACTTTGATCGGTTGGAGCAATACACTGAAAAAGCGGATGGTGTGATTTTCCAGACGGCTGTCTAACAACGGTTTGGTAACATCGTCAACCAAGGGGCCGTGAGGCCCCTTTTTACATGCATCATGCCCTATTTTACCGGTTCCTATCTGGTATCGCCTTTTTCGGTGAAGGCCAAAACAGTCTCCTCCCATCCCCACATAATCTAATTATTTATCAATATATTGCCGTAGAGTCCTATGGCAGCAAGGTGCGGTAAGCGCAACAATGCCGCTTGATAGCTTCACATTGCTGGCGCAAGCCGTTATATTGCGCGCGCTCACTGAATAAGTGCCGAATTACCGATTAAACTAAAGAAAAAGGCCTCAGGAGGGCATGCTATGGATTACGAATTTCTGCGTGATGTCACCGGCCAGGTGTTAGTCAGATTTTCTATGGGGCATGAAGTCATCGGTCATTGGATTAACGAGGAAATTAAAGGCGATCTCAACTTGGTGGATCGTATCGAGGCCGGTGCGGCATCGGTAAAAGGCAGCGAGCGCCAATGGCAGCTCGACGGTCATGAATACACGTTGTTGATGGATGGTGAGGAAGTGATGATTCGCGCCAATCAGCTATCGTTTGAAGGCGATGAAATGGAAGAAGGAATGAACTATTACGACGAAGAAAGCCTGTCTTTTTGCGGTGTAGAGGACTTCCTGGCGGTGCTCAAAGCTTACCGCCACTTTATGCTGAATTATTGAGGCGATCGCCGCCCTGCATTGCGTTTTAGGGCGACGGCCGATTAGAGCAGTTTAAACCGATACTCTGCAATGAACTCTGCACTTAAAGAGTGCGAGGTGCGGTAATTTCCCTCGGTTAATAGCGGGGTTTTATTGTGATTCTTATACGACCAGCCCTGACCGAACATGGCGAATAGGCTAAAGTTTTTTAACCCCGCTTGAGACGGCTTCCAGCGGGTAAATGCGTTAATCTCACCGGTGCGCACCGTTGTACCTTGATAATCGAATTGACCATAGTTGCCCATTAGCCCGGCGATGAGATCTGCGCTCAGTCGGTATTCCAACTGGGTGGCTAACATGGTTTCGCCATCTCGCATATAATCCTCACCCGCATAGGCCATTGAGGTAAACGTCCCACGTGAGTGTTTTGACAGGTGCCGGGGATAAAAGCCTAATTCGCCGTTTCCTTTTGGCACGCGCGTATGACCGATGCCCAGTTTGATACTCCAGCGAGGCTCCTGCCACTTGGCATCTATCGCATAATGGTTAGCGTGGCGATCAAAATGGCGTTTACCTAATGCCATCGCTTTATACGCGGCTTGGGCTTGCGTGGTGTAAATTTGGCTGCCAAGGGTAAGTTGGTCAGTAGCCTGATAACGTATGTGGGCGATTTGCCGGCGTAAATAATGATGTGCTTCACCATAGGCGAGTTGGCCACTGAATCTTGTGTCTTGATAAGCGATTTCCGTGCTGGCCAGATGATTGATATAGCGGCCATCATTGGTTTGTAACCGTAAACTGTCGGGAGAGTTACGGTCGATAGAGCGCTCCACGTAAGCGCCTTTTAGTGAAAACCCTTGGTGTTTAATCCCCCCAGACCAACCTCGATAAGTTGTTGGAGATAAGCGATTTGATGTGGAGATCACGCCCTCATTACGTAACATTTGCCAACCTACGCGGGCATTAAGCTCAGTGTTACCGAGCGCGCCTTTCAGCTTGATCATGCGCTGGCCGAACTTACTGTATCCAGCCGCATTATGTTTGTTATTACCGCTGCCGTGATTATAAAGTACGCCGCGGGTATTAAAATAATCGCTGGCCCCCAGTTTTGCCGCACCGTAATAATCCACATCAATACCGATAACATCGGCCAAATAGCCAGAGTGATAATTCAATGCCATTCCTTGCCCCCAAGCATTGTGAACCTCTTTGGGGTTAGCCGCATCTTCCTTCAAGTATTTCCAATAGTTTTTAACCGATATCTCTGATGTAGCCTGTTCGAAGAATGCAGTGTGGGTAATATCGTAATTAGCGCTAGCCATTAATGGTAGCGTTAATAAAACAATAAAATTTAATAGAGTGCTTCGGTTCATTTTCCAGTCCTTGGGTGCAGGGAACCAACGCCAGAAGCAGTGGATTTCCGGCGAGGTCTTATTTGAGACGGTAAACGAGATCTTTCAATGTCTTGTTTTTATTATTTCGTGGCGTGTAATATTTCTTTCCCTTTAGCGACATAACTCATATCGCCAATATCCGTTACCGTATACTTTCCATTTTGATAGGTTATTTTGACCACCGCAGCATTTTCCAGCGGCTTATTTTTGGCTTTATTATCCGTCATGTCGGAGATCATCATCATCATAGATAACCCCGAAGAGACCGCCAATATATTGTTATCACCGGATTTCAGGGCATCCTGCACCATGCGCTGTAGCGCTTGTTGCGTACGTTCTTTGACTTGCTGTGCGTTCTCTGCCTCTTTCTTATCGTCACTGCGGCTAATGGCATCCACCATGGTAACGGCATCAATTTTATGTGCTGCTAATGCATTGAACATCGCGCTACCGGATGCCAACCCTAGCGTCTTGGCAGTGCGGTTCGCCATGTCGGCATTCGGCAGCCCCTCGAAGCCCCCAAAGAATACTTCTCGTAACCCGGGTAATTCCGTTACGTTGGCGTCAGTTTTGCCCATTTCACCTAAGATAACCTTCATGGTTTCACGTTGGCGCCCGGCATCACTGGTATAGTAATGACCAAATGGAATTCCCTTTAATCCCGCGCCGAGATAGCGTGCCGTTTCAATGCCGGATGGAGTCAGCGGTGAGTCGGCCCATCCTTGTACGCGATCGTAAGTATTCAAAATAGTTTTTCCATGGCGGGCAAAATAAATGGTGATGCTATCTGGTTCACTGGCAGTAACGTTAAATATGTTCATGGATGAAAGAATAAATACTGAAATCAGTAACCCGCTTTTTATTTTCATAAATATTCCTTGGTCAAAGTGGTTGCAACATGATGGATTATTTCTATTAATGTTTTCTGACCGTGAGAAAATTACTGCAAAAAAAAACCCAAACCGATGACAGCTTATTGTCATTAGGTTTGGGTTTTGCCTGTTGAATAACAGTAACAATCCACTTGATGCTTAAAATAACACCACAAAATAAAGAAGGGAAAGGGAAGCGTATTAATATTGTTTGAAAACGTGATAACTCTCTCGTTTTCCCGCAGAGAGTACCGACAAAGCAGTGAGGCGATGTGACTGTTGGCATTGGGCGGATGACTGCCTCCCGAGTGAAATGCTTACGGATTTAGGTGTCGTTTTGGCTGCCATCTCAGGTAGGAGATGAGTTTATGCTGAGTATTTGATTAATCGACATTTTTATACTTAATTATCATTGGGCCGCGTGATATACCACATACTTAGCGCGAAATTATTTTGTGTCTGCCCGCATTTTGGGTTACATGTTGTTAACAAATGTAAGTGGTATTTTAACAAGAAGCACTTAACAGCAGGGGGAATGGATGGATTGGGTGATAGCGGGGTTGTCTGCCATTAATGGTGTCGTTTGGGGTGTTCCAATGCTGATTGGCATTTTGGGCATCGGTATCTTTTTGCAGTTTCGGCTGGCATTTTTGCCGATTCGACGATTAGGTACAGGGTTTAAATTACTGTTTGAACGCAATCAGAATCGGGGTGATGGGCAAATTTCCCCCTTTAATGCGCTGATGACCGCGCTGTCTGCCACCATAGGTACCGGTAATATTGCCGGTGTGGCGACGGCGGTCGTGCTTGGCGGGCCCGGCGCGTTATTTTGGATGTGGATCACTGCATTAGTGGGGATGGCGACCAAATACTCCGAAGCGGTACTGGCCGTTCGTTATCGTGAAGTTGACTCACGCGGCCATTTTGTTGGCGGGCCGATGTATTACATTAAGCACGGCTTAGGCAAAAAGTGGATGTGGCTGGGGACGCTGTTTGCGTTCTTTGGCAGCATTGCGGGCTTTGGTATTGGCAATACCGTGCAGGCTAACTCGATCGCCGATGCATTAAACAGCAACTTTGGTATTTCAACCACGGTAACGGCCGCGGTATTGGTTGTTTTGGTGAGTGCCGTGTTGATTGGGGGAATTAAGCGGATTGCCGATGTGGCGGGCAAACTGGTGCCATTAATGACAGTGAGCTACTTCGGCGCCGGTATTATCGTCCTTGGGATGAACGTTTCCGAAATCCCTGCCGCATTTTCATTGATCATTACTTCAGCCTTTACGCCGGTTGCGGCACAAGGCGGCTTTGCGGGGGCGGCGGTATGGGCAGCGATTCGCTTCGGTGTGGCTCGTGGGGTCTTCTCTAATGAGGCGGGGCTCGGTAGTGCGCCCATTGCGCATGCGGCAGCGAAAACGCAAAACCCGATTCGCCAGGGCTTAATCGCCATGCTCGGCACATTCATTGATACGATTATTGTTTGTTCTGTCACTGGCCTGACGATCATTATCAGTGGTAAATGGATAAGTGGTGAAACCGGAGCGACACTCACGTCGTCCGCTTTCTCATCGATATTACCGGGTGGTAATTATATTGTTGCGGTGGCGCTGGCGATTTTTGCCTTTACGACCATTCTTGGCTGGAGTTTTTATGGTGAGAAATGCATTCAATATCTGTTCGGGCCAAAATTGATCGTGCCTTTCCGCATTGCTTGGATTGTGGCGTTACCAATTGGGGCCACGCAATCGCTGGAGTTCGTCTGGTTATTGGCCGATACGCTGAATGCGATGATGGCGATTCCTAACCTAATTGCTTTGGCATTGTTAAGCCCGGTGGTTTATCGCCTGACGCGTGAGCACATTAATAATGTGAATGATTCTGTGCCGATGGAAAAGAACAGCAATCAATAATGTGATGGAGCAAGTAGTGGGGCAGCTTTGGCTGCCCCTTATGTTTATACCTTCATACTTCACGTTGCTTGGGTGTTGGCTGCCTTCTTTCACCCTGGTCACATAGTTGGCTATGCTCCTAGGGACTCATTCAGTTTCCGCCTACAAGCAACTCGAATTATTTTGGGTATATACGTGCGGAATGTTTCGCCCGTAATAGATCTCCTGCATCTCTCTCCACAGCAGATCGGTAATCCTTTGCCGTTCTTGCTCACTCAACTGTTCCGGTTTCGCGTTAAACAGGTAGTGTTTCAGATCGAAATCTTTCAGTAGCATCTTGGTATGGAAGATATTTTCCTGATAAACGTTGACGTCCATCATGTGGTACAGCGACTTCATATCATCCGACATAAAGTTCTGGATCGAATTGATCTCATGATCGATGTAATGTTTCACGCCATTGACGTCACGGGTAAACCCGCGCACGCGGTAATCCATGGTGACGATATCCGATTCTAATTGGTGGATCAGATAGTTCAGCGCTTTCAGCGGGGATATCACCCCACAGGTTGACACCTCAATATCGGCACGAAAGGTGCACAAACCGCCTTCAGGATGGCTTTCTGGATAGGTGTGAACACAAATGTGGCTTTTATCTAGGTGCGCAACGACCGTATTGGGTAATGGGCCGGGATGTTCTGAGGTATCGACATCGTTGGGATCGACAGGTTCTTCGCTGACCAGAATGGTGACGCTAGCACCTTGTGGTTCATAGTCCTGCCGGGCGATGTTCAAAATATTGGCGCCAATAATCGAGCAGGTTTCGCTGAGGATCTCGGTCAGGCGGTTGGCATTATACTGTTCGTCAATGTAGGCGATATAGCCGTCGCGGTCATCCGCGGTCTTGGCGTAACAAATATCGTAAATACAAAAACTCAGGCTTTTGGTCAGATTATTGAAGCCGTGCAGTTTCAGCTTTTGCAATTTGGTTCACCTCCTTTAACGTCTTACTAAATGTTTAGAGCGTTGAGTAAATATTGTGGCAGGGCAAAGCTGCCAGTATGGATTGCCGGATTGTAATAACGGCAGTGTAAACCGCTTTGGTTAAAGCGTTGTTGCAGCGTAGCCATATCGAGCTGGCGTAGCGCCGGGTTTTGGCTGGCCCAAGCAAAGGTCATGATGCCACCGTAATAGGTCGGGATTGCCGCCTGATAGAAGCTGACGTCTGTAAAGTACGGGCTGAGGCGGGTGTGGCTGTTGATGGCCTCATCCTGCTGCAAGAAGCACACGCCGTTTTGCGCCACAAAGATACCACCTTCGTTCAGGCAGCGTGCGCAGCCTTCATAGAACGCCGAGGTGAACAAACTTTCACCGGGTCCGATCGGATCGGTGCAGTCAGAGATAATCACATCGAATTTTTCATCGGTCTGATTAACAAAGTTAACGCCGTCGTCAATCACCAGCTTAAAGCGCGGATCGTCATACGCTCCCGCATTATGGTTTGGTAAATATTGGCGACAGAATGTCACCACGCCGGCATCAATTTCTACCATCGTGATTTGCTCAACGCCTTGGTGTCGGCTGACTTCACGCAGCATAGCACCGTCACCGCCACCGATAATCAGCACTTTTTTGGCGTGGCCGTGTGCCAACAACGGCACATGCGTCATCATCTCGTGATAGATAAACTCATCGCGTTCGGTGGTTTGCACCACGCCGTCGAGCGCCATCACCCGTCCCAGCACCGGGTTTTCAAAAATGACCAAATCCTGATGCTCGGTTTTCTCGCGGTACAGTACGTTTTCTACCGAAAAGTACTGGCCGAAGTTGGCATGTAACGTTTCATACCAAATTTCTTTTTGCGTCATGTCGGGTTACTCCGTAATAACAGCCATGAAAAATTGGCGCAACATCATAGCTAACTCTACCTGCGGTTGCACGGCTGAATTTCAATCAAGTGGGGAGGATAACGGGAGGAGGGCGGCCAGATATCGGCCGCGTTTAGTTGGCGTAGGCCAGCAGGCTTAGCGAGTCGCGCGCCAAGGATTTGCACTTTTTAGCGGTAGGTATCGCAATACCACTGAGATCGCGGTAGCTGGCTTCGCCCAGGGCCTTCATATTGAAGCTATTATAATTGCTGAGGTCCCAGCGGTTTTGCTGAGCAAAGTAAACGATCGCGCGTTTGACTTGGAAGTTTGGCAAATCGTTATAGCCACATTCGTTCTTCAAATAAACGAACACGGTGGTCAGATCGGCGAGCTCTTCTGCCTCTGATTCATCCAGCGCCAAACTGGCGTTAGAAAACCCCAGCGTGGTCAGCAACAGTAGCGATATCGTTGTTTTTTTCATCATGAAAATAGACCTGTGTGTTGTTGGCAAACGTTATCACACTTGTCGCGGAAGGCACCAAACTTTATTAATACTTGACCTTCCGCTTGGGGGAAGGTTTAGGCTGGCCCGTCGAGCTATATCACTCAGTAAAGGGAGCCACAAATGTTACGCCGTGATTTTATTAAATTGACCGCCGCATTGGGTGCAGCAAGTGCATTGCCACTATGGAGCCGTGCCGCTTGGGCTGCCGATTTTCCTGCCCTGCCTATCCCGCCATTGTTAACGCCTAACGCGCAAGGAAAGCTGGCGTTGACGCTGCAAACCGGTGAAATGAACTGGTTACCGAACGCGGCCACCAAAACCTGGGGGGTCAACGGTGCCCTGTTGGGGCCTGCGGTACGTTTGCAACGCGGTCAACCGGTTACGGTAGACATCAACAATAACCTGCCGGAAGTGAGCACCGTGCATTGGCATGGTCTTGAGATCCCGGGTGACGTTGATGGTGGCCCACATGCGCTGATCCAACCGTCGACTCGCCGTACCGTCAGCTTTACTGTCGATCAACCGGCTGCCACCTGTTGGTTCCATCCACATACTCACGGTAAAACGGGCCAACAAGTGATGATGGGGCTGGGGGGATTGGTGCTGGTGGAGGACGAGGAAAGCGCAACGTTACCGCTGCCAAAAAGCTGGGGAAAAGACGATATTCCGGTGATCTTGCAGGACAAGCGGCTGGGAAAAGACGCGCAAATTGAATATCAGCTCGATGTCATGAGTGCAGCGGTTGGCTGGTTTGGCGACCGCATGTTCACTAATGGTGCGCAATACCCGCAGCATGTCGCACCGCGCGGTTGGTTGCGTCTGCGTTTGCTCAATGGTTGCAACGCGCGTTCGCTCAACGTGGCGGCGAGTGATAATCGTCCTTTATATGTGATCGCCAGTGATGGCGGCTTCCTTAACGAGCCGGTGAAGCTGACAGAATTACCCATGTTGATGGGGGAACGTTTTGAAGTGTTGGTTGATACCCGTGACGGCAAACCTTTCGACATTGTTACTTTGCCGGTAACGCAGATGGGGATGACGCTGGCACCGTTCGATCACCCTTTGCCTGTGTTGCGTATTCAGCCCTCTTTGGAGCAGGGGATGACATCTCTGCCTGACAGCCTGGTCAAATTACCGGTGCTGCCTGCCGTGGCGGGTATTCAAGAGCGTTGGCTGCAACTGATGATGGATCCGAAGCTTGATATGTTGGGCATGAAAGCGCTGATGGATCGTTACGGTCATCAGGCGATGGCTGGCATGAGTATGGACCACGGTCATATGCAAGGCATGGATCACGGCAACATGCAGGGAATGGATCATGGCAAGATGCAAGGGATGAATCATGCGCAGACGCCGTTTGATTTTAGCCATGGCAACAAGATCAATGGTAAAGCCTTTGATATGAATAAACCTATGTTCGCGGCTAAACGCGGGCAGTATGAGAAATGGACCATTTCCGGTGAAGGCGACATGATGCTGCATCCCTTCCATATTCATGGTACCCAGTTCCGTATTCTGACAGAAAACGGCCAACCGCCAGCGGCACACCGTGCAGGTTGGAAAGACACGGTGCGTGTAGAAGGGGCGCGCAGCGAAGTGCTGGTGAAGTTCAATCACCTGGCCAGTGCCGAAAATGCCTATATGGCACACTGCCATCTGCTTGAACACGAAGATACTGGCATGATGTTGGGCTTCACCGTCGACGCTTAATATCGCCGCCGTAGCGCGGTTTGCAGTAGGTATTGGCCAGTGGTTTCGCGGAGTTTACCGCTGCGTGACCTGTACGTTTGGCAATACATCAAAGAAAGTGATGGCGACGCACTCGCGTCGCCTCCGCAGTCAGGCTATGTTAAACTCTGCGCCTTTCTTCCGGCAACTGACCTGAAAACTATGAAACACACTGTAGATGTAATGATTTCCGAGCAGGAAGTTAAGACCCGAATCGCCGAACTTGGCCGCCAGATCACCGAACATTACCGCGACAGCGGCAGTGACATGGTGTTGGTCGGTTTGCTGCGTGGTTCGTTCATGTTCATGGCTGATTTGTGCCGTACCATTGAGGTGCCACATGAGGTCGATTTCATGACGGCATCAAGCTATGGAAGCGGCATGTCCACCACCCGCGACGTGAAAATTCTCAAAGATCTCGATGAAGATATTCGGGGTAAAGACGTGCTGATCGTCGAAGACATTATCGACTCGGGTAATACGCTGAATAAAGTGCGCGAAATTTTAGCGTTGCGAGGGCCGAAATCGCTGGCGATCTGTACGCTGCTGGATAAGCCGGAGCGTCGTGAAGTTGAGGTGCCGGTAGAATATGTTGGCTTCTCGATTCCAGATGAGTTCGTGGTTGGTTACGGCATTGACTATGCGCAACGCTATCGTCATTTGCCTTATGTTGGCAAAGTGGTTCTGCTCGACGAATAATCCGGTGTTGTTGTAGGGCGCGGTTAACCCGCGCCCGTAACGTTGGATCAGCCTTTTAGGCCTCTTTCTTGCAAGATCGTGGAGATCGCTTTGCGGTAGCCCATTTCTAGGCTCTCGCGGCTGGTCGCAACCACTTCCAGATCGCGCAATCGGCCATCCTGAATGCCGTAAACCCAGCCGTGAATCATGACTTTTTGTCCGCGCTTCCAGGCTGACTGCATGATGGTTGAGTGCCCAAGGTTGTACACCTGCTCGATCACGTTGATTTCACACAACACGTCCAGACGTTGCTCTGGCTCCAGTTCACCCAGTAACGAGCTATGCTTGAACCACAGATCGCGGATGTGCAGCAGCCAGTTGTTAATCAATCCGAGCTCTGGGTTTTCGACTGCGGCCTGAACGCCGCCACAGCCCAAGTGACCACAGATGATGATGTGTTCAACTTCGAGCACATCGACGGCGTATTGCACCACGGACAGACAGTTTAAATCGGTATGGATCACCAGGTTTGCCACGTTACGGTGGACAAACAGTTCCCCCGGCTCCAGCCCGGTCAGGCGTTCGGCGGGGACTCGGCTGTCAGAGCAACCAATCCAAAGAAAACGCGGCTTTTGCGCTTGTGCTAAACGCTCAAAAAAACCTGGATCTTCCTTATTGATATTGGTGGACCAAGCTTGGTTATTAGCGATAAGTTTTTCGATTTCTTTCATGGAGGTTATTGGCCTGTAACGAACAGTTTGCGTTGGGGTAATATAGGGCATGCGTCACAATTTTGAAATCGGAACAGTGAGGTTGACCGCACGGATTCGACTCAGTGAAAGCGCTGCTGATGATAAGATGCTCTCGACTCTTGATAAAATACAGCAGCATAGCCATCGTCATAAGGTACTCTCTAATCTATGAATTATGCACTGGAACTAGCGCAATTGACCAAGGTTTACGCCGGTGGCGTCAAGGCATTGCGCGGTATCGATTTGAATGTGGAAGCCGGGGACTTTTACGCCCTGCTGGGGCCGAATGGCGCAGGAAAATCGACCACTATCGGCATTATCAGCTCTCTGGTAAACAAAACTGCCGGCTCCGTCCGCGTGTTTGGTTACGACATCGATAAAGACATCGTCAACGCCAAACGCCAACTGGGCTTGGTGCCGCAAGAATTTAACTTCAACCCGTTTGAAACCGTGATGCAAATTGTGGTCAATCAGGCCGGTTACTATGGCGTAACGCGCCGGGAAGCGTTGGAGCGAGCGGAAAAATACCTAACGCAACTCGATCTGTGGGGTAAACGCAACGAGCGGGCGCGCATGCTATCCGGTGGGATGAAGCGCCGCCTGATGATCGCGCGTGCGCTTATGCACCAGCCCAAGTTGTTGATTCTTGATGAGCCAACCGCCGGTGTGGATATTGAGCTGCGTCGCTCAATGTGGGGGTTCCTGAAAGAGCTGAATGCGCAAGGCACCACCATTATTTTGACCACTCACTATCTGGAAGAAGCAGAAATGCTGTGCCGTAACATCGGTATCATCCAGAACGGTGAACTGGTGGAAAACACCTCAATGAAGGGGCTTTTAGCCAAGTTGAAGTCAGAAACGTTCATTCTTGACCTGGCATCAAAAAGCCCATTACCGAAGCTGGATGGCTACATCAGCCGCTTGGTGGATACCTCAACCCTTGAGGTCGAGGTCATGCGTGAACAAGGTCTGAATGGCTTGTTTAGTCAGTTGAGCACGCAGGGGGTGCAGGTGTTGAGTATGCGTAACAAAGCTAACCGACTGGAAGAGCTGTTTGTCACCCTGGTTAATGGGAATGGAGAAAAAGCATGACACGTTTGTATTGGGTGGCATTGCAAAGTATTTGGGCCAAAGAAATCAACCGCTTCGCGCGGATCTGGATACAAACGCTGGTGCCTCCAGTTATCACCATGACGCTGTATTTCATCATTTTCGGTAACCTGATTGGTTCACAGATTGGCGATATGCATGGTTTCACCTACATGCAATTTATCGTTCCCGGCTTGATCATGATGGCGGTTATCACTAACTCCTACGCTAACGTGGCGGCCTCGTTCTTTAGCGCTAAATTCCAACGTAACATTGAAGAGTTGCTGGTGGCGCCGGTTCCGACGCACGTCGTCATTGCCGGTTATGTGGGGGGCGGTGTGGCACGTGGCATCTGTGTCGGGATATTGGTGACGGCCATTTCGTTGTTCTTTGTCCCGTTGCAAATTCATGCCTGGTGGGCGATTACCGTCACGTTACTGTTAACGGCTATCCTGTTTTCGCTTGGTGGCTTGCTCAACGCGGTGTTTGCTAACACTTTTGATGATATCAGCCTGATCCCGACCTTTGTGTTGACGCCATTGACCTATTTGGGCGGTGTGTTTTATTCGCTGTCGCTGTTGCCGCCATTCTGGCAGGCAGTATCGAAGCTGAACCCGATTGTTTATATGATCAGCGGATTCCGTTACGGCTTTTTGGGCATCAGTGATGTGCCGTTGGCCCTCACCATGGCGGTGTTGGTGGCGTTTATCGCGGTGTTTTATTTGTTGGCGTGGTACTTGATCGAGCGTGGTCGCGGTCTGCGCACCTGATAGGCACAATTTCCCCGCGTTATATCGCGCGGGGAAATGGCATGATGGTGTTGCGATGCTTTTATTGAGGCATCGCTTTTCCCGTCAGGCGACCTGAACCGGTACTGCTTTTGCTTTACGTTGCAGTTGGTTGTCACCTTCAAAGTAGGCCACTTTCGGATGATGCTGGCGAGCATCGGCATCACTCATCTGCACGTAAGAACAGATAATTAGCTTATCACCCTCGCAGGCACAACGTGCTGCCGCACCGTTTACCGAAATAATACGTGAACCGCGTTCCGCGGCGATAGCATAGGTAGAAAAACGCTGACCGTTATCAACGTTATAAATATCAATGGCTTCATACTCTAAAATGCCTGCTGCTTCCAAAAAATCCTGATCGATAGCGCAGGAGCCTTCATAGTGCAAATCGGCCTGAGTCACTTTCACCCGATGCAGCTTGCCTTGTAGCATAGTACGTATCATCGCTTTACCTAACTTAATATCGGCCTTCACAGGCGTTGGAATGAATAAAGGTATCGTCACCGATAACCCCGGAATTGTCTACTTTAAACCAAGTGTATAGATGACATTTGTGCAAAAAAACAACTACGTTAAATCAACTTGCTGGTTATCGATCAGACGTGCTTTACCTAGCCAGGCTGCCATCAGCACCACCGCCCGTTGGCTGTCAATGCTGAGTGGTTGCAGGTTGTCGGCATCGCGGATAAACAGTTCGTCCGGTGTGAAGCCCGCCGCCCGCAGTTTATCTGCCGCCTGAGCCAGTAGCTCATCCACGTGACGCTCACCGTTGCCCAGTTGTTCAGCTAACGCGTTCATGATCTTACTGAGCTGCGGTGCGATTTTTCGCTCTGCGGCCGTCAGATACCCATTGCGCGAACTGAGCGCCAAGCCGTCTTTAGCTCGTACGGTTGGGACACCGACGATATCAATGTCATAACCCATATCGGCCACCATTTTGCGGATCAACGCTAACTGTTGGTAATCCTTTTCACCGAAGCAGGCCAAATCCGGTTGTACCAGGTTGAACAACTTACTGACAATGGTTGATACGCCGCGGAAATGGCCAGGGCGACTGGCACCTTCCAGCAGGGTAGACAGGCTCGGTACGTCAACGTAGGTCTGTTGTTCAAGCCCTTGCGGGTAAACTTCGGCTGGCGCGGGGGCAAAGACCAAATCGACATTACGGCGCGTTAGTTTTTCACTGTCTTCTTGCAGCGTCCGCGGATAATTGTTGAGATCTTCCGGGCGATCGAACTGCATCGGGTTGACAAAAATACTTACCACCACCACATCGCCACGCGCACGCGCTTCATCGACCAATGTCATGTGGCCTTCGTGCAGGTTGCCCATGGTAGGCACCAGCGCAATACGCTTACCTTCTTGACGCCAGCGGCGTATGTGTTGGCGCAGCAAGGGCAGAGTTTGGATAATCAACATAAAGGCTCCCGGGGCGGTGATTTAGTTGAAAGAGTGTTCGGCGGCAGGGTAAATGCCCTGTTCGACTTCTTGAATATACTGTTGCACAGCGCTGCGAAGATCGCCGCTTTGCGCCAAAAAGTTTTTGGCAAATTTTGGCGTATGGCCGCCGGTAATCCCGAAGGCATCATGCATCACCAGAATTTGACCGTCGGTGCCATTGCCTGCGCCGATTCCAATCACCGGGATGCTGAGCATAGCGGTGATCTTACTCGCCAGTTCGCTGGGCACGCATTCCAATACCAGCAGCTGTATCCCGGCTTGCTCCAGATTCTTCGCGTCTTCAATCAGTTGGTTAGCTGCTTGCTCATTGCGGCCTTGGACTTTGTAACCGCCGAAGAGATTGACCGACTGTGGCGTTAATCCCAGATGGCCGCAAACCGGGACGGCGCGTTCCGCTAACATTTTCACCGTGTCACACAACCAACTGCCGCCTTCGATTTTTATCATATTGGCACCGGCGCGCATTACTTCGGCCGCATTGGCAAAGGTTTGCTCTGGTGTGGCATAGCCCATGAACGGCAAATCTGCTAATAACAGACAGGCTGGTGCACCACGTCTCACGGCTCGCGTATGATAAGCGATGTCGGCAACGGTGACCGGCAGCGTTGAGTCGTGGCCTTGCAGCGTCATCCCTAATGAATCGCCGACCAGCAACAGCTTTATGCCTTGTTCTTCAAACAGTTTGGCAAAGCTGGCATCGTAAGCGGTCAGTGTCGCAAACTTGCGCTGTTGCTGTTTCCATTGACGTAAATGGGTCACGGTGGTGGGTTTCATCACGGGCCTCCTAAGGCGCGCCAGACAGGGTAGGTTGGCGCGGGCTACAAAAAAGAGAAATCATTCTACTGTAACCCTTCGGGGGTGGGTAGCGACGATAAAGATGATTAAGATGTTCTTAAGCACCTTGTGATGTAATCGAAGAAAATCAAAAAAAGGACGCTCATGAGAATTCTGCTGATTGAAGACGATACGATTATCGGGGATGGCATCAAGGCTGGGCTGAGCAAAATGGGCTTTACCCTTGATTGGTTTACCGATGGCGTGACGGGTCGGCAAGCTTTGAGCAGTGCGCCGTACGATGCGGTGATCCTCGATCTCAGCCTGCCCGGCATGGATGGGCTTGAGCTGCTGCGAGTGTGGCGGCGAGCAGGGCACGATGTGCCGGTGCTGATTCTGACCGCACGCGACGCATTGGAGCAACGGGTTAATGGCTTGCACAGCGGCGCTGATGATTATTTATGTAAGCCGTTTGCGTTGGCCGAGGTTGCCGCGCGCCTGCAGGCATTAATTCGTCGCCGCCACGGGCAACTGACGCCACAGTGGGTACACGGTAAGCTGGTGTTTGATGCTGCTGCACGTAGCGTCACGTTGGAAGGTGAATTGGTGACGCTAACGCCGCGTGAGCTGGCGGTGCTGGAGTTGTTATTACATAACAAAGGGCGGGTACTGGCGCGGACGCAGATTCAGGAGAAGCTCTACAATTGGGATGATGACGTCAGCAGTAACGCGGTGGAAGTGTATATTCACCATCTTCGGCGCAAGTTAGGCAATCATTTCATTCGTACCGTGCACGGCGTGGGGTATACGCTGGGGGATGAACAATGAAACGCCTGAGCCTGCGCGTACGTCTGAGCCTGATCTTCAGCCTATTAGCTCTGGTTACCTGGTGCATTGCCAGCGTAGTGGCCTGGAACATAACGCGTCACAATATCAACGAAGTGTTCGATACGCAGCAAATGTTGTTTGCCAAACGGTTGGCGACCGCCAACCTCAGCGATTTATCAACCGAGTTTCACGCCCGTAGTTTACCGAAGACGAAAAAGTGGGTGCGTCACGGCAAGCGTGGCGAGCAAGAAGATGATGCTCTGGCGTTTGCTATTTTCGATCGCAGTGGAAAAATGTTGCTGAATGATGGTGAAAACGGTGCGGATATTCAGTTCGATGATGAGCATGAAGGGTTTACCGAAGGCCGGCTGAAAGGGGACGGCGATCGCTGGCGGTTAGTTTGGTTAACCAGTCCGAACGGACAACAGCGCATTGTCGTCGGGCAGGAGGCTGATTACCGGCAGGACATGGCGTTGGCGTTGGTGACCGGCCAGCTCACACCGTGGTTAGCGATGTTACCCCTCTTAATTGTTTTGATGGTCTTGCTGGTTGGTCGCGAATTGCGGCCGCTGCGAAAAGTGGCTATGGCGTTGCAACAACGTGCGCCCGATGACGCAACGCCGATCAATGCCCAACAGGTACCCACCGAAGTGCGGCCACTAATCGACGCTCTAAATACGTTATTCGCGCGTATCGGAGCCATGCTGTTACGGGAACGGCGTTTTACCTCTGATGCCGCTCATGAACTGCGTAGTCCGCTGGCGGCACTACGGGTACAAACCGAGGTGGTACAACTGGCGGGCGACGATGCCGACATGCGTGAACATGCGGTCGAAAACCTGACCGTCAGCATCGATCGGGCGACACGGCTGGTGGATCAGCTATTGACCTTATCGCGCTTGGATTCGTTGACGAATCTTGATGACTTGCAACCGATCGACTGGGCGCATTTAGTGTCTGCTACACTGGCTGAACAGGATTATCAGGCTCATGCGAACGGTATAACGCTGCGTTATCAACAGCGTGGAACGCCATCATTGCGCCTAGGGCAGCCGTTATTACTGTCATTGTTGGTACGCAACGTGGTGGAAAATGCACTGCGCTATACGCCTGCGGGCGGCACGGTGATGGTCACACTCAATGAGCGTGAGTTACGGATTGAAGACGATGGCCCCGGGGTCACGGAGGAGCACTTGTCGCGTTTAGGCGAGCGTTTCTATCGGCCACCGGGGCAAGCGCAACCCGGCAGCGGTTTGGGGTTATCGATCGTCCAACGTATTGCTGGCTTGCATGCAATGCGCGTGAGTTTTGCCAATCGACACAAAGGGGGATTGGCCGTGGTGGTGAATCTGTCGCGCTAGTTCAGAAAACTGCGCGTGGCATCTTTGCGACCGGTGTCAGGCTTTATGCCACAGTGTCATGCCGTTCATCGGTACCCGCTTTAGGCAGTCGGCCAACGGTTCACCATCGGGCAGAATCAGATCGGGCGCGATTTCAGCCAACGGATAGAGCATGAACTCGCGCTCTTTCAGGCCGTAATGCGGTACTGTCAGGCGATCGGTATCAATCACCTGATCGCCATACATGAGCATGTCGAGATCCAGCGTACGTGGCCCCCAACGCTCATCTTTGCGCACTCGCCCCTGATTACGCTCTATCGCTTGAGTGTGATCGAGCAGTTGCTCTGCGGGCAGTAACGTATCGACGGCGACCACCGCATTGAGGAAGTCAGGCTGGTTTTGCGGCCCTAACGGTTTGGTGCGATAAAATGAGGAACACACGACCAGTTTGGTGCGTGGGACATGCTCCAACGCTTCAAGCGCGGTATTCACCTGCTGCAGCGGTTGCTCCAGATTACTGCCGAGCGCGATATAAACTCGAAAGAATTCGCTTTGCATCAAGGCCTCAACTGAGCGAATGCCCAGCCGCTTAGCGGACTAAGTGGCTGAGAAGAATAGAGGCAGGCAACTAATACGTCATTCGCTGTGTGAGCGCGCGTGACGACGATCATTATGCCCCTTCTTTACGTGGTGTCTTGCGGCGTGGGCGGCGCTGACGCGAACGACGCGGTGCTGGATCTTCGCCCAAGGTGCTCAACATGGTTTTCTGCTGTGCCGGTGTGGCATCTTGGAACTCATCCCACCATTCGGCTAAACGCAGCATTTCTGGATTGTTTTCAACTTGGGCGCGCAGCGCTAACAGATCGTAAGCCGCACGGAACTTAGGATGTTCCATCAATTTGTGGGCACGCTTGCCCTGACGGCGCGACAGACGCAGTTGCAGCTGCCAAATATCACGTACCAGTGTAGTAATTCGTTTCGGAATGGCCAGTGAGCGGCACTGCTCATCCAAGACATCATTCATCGCCAATGCAAAGGCATCGTAATACGCTAAACCACTTTCCTGCGCCAATTTCTGTGCGTGTTCCAATAACGGATACCACAGCATCGCCGCAAACAAGAAGGCCGGATTGACGCGCATGTCATTCTGTAAACGGTGATCGGTATTTTTCAACACCTGAACCAGAATGCGCTCCATCGGCGTATTATGATTTGGCGTAAAGTTACGGGCAATCAGCGGGAATAACGGTTGGAATAACTGGTATTCACACAGTTTCAGATAGGTCGGGAAACCATAACCGGATTGCAGTAGTTTGAGCGATTCTTCAAACAGGCGCGCGGGCGGAATTTCATGCAACAGGGACGCCAGACGCGGGATAGGTTCGGCGGTTTCATCACTGATTGACATGTCCAGCTTGGCGGCGAAGCGCACCGCTCGCAGCATTCGCACGGGATCTTCGCGGTAACGGGTTTCTGGATCGCCAATCAGGCGAATCACGCCCTGCTGCAAATCGCGCATGCCCCCGACATAATCACGCAGGGTGAAATCCGCGACGCCGTAGTACAGGCTGTTAATGGTAAAGTCACGTCGCTGGGCATCTTCTTCGATCGAACCAAAGATATTGTCACGCAGCAGCATGCCATTTTGGGCTTGTTGAGAGGAATTTTTGTCGTGTTCCGGTTTTTGTTCGTGGTGACCACGGAACGTCGCGACCTCAATGATTTCTGGCCCGAACATCACGTGTGCCAAACGGAAACGACGGCCGACCAACCGACAATTACGGAACAGTTTACGTACCTGTTCCGGCGTGGCGTTGGTGGTAATATCGAAATCTTTTGGCTTTCTGCCAAGCAATAAGTCACGTACGCCGCCGCCAACCAGATAAGCTTCGTAGCCGGATTTGTTCAGACGATAAAGCACCTTCAGCGCATTTTCGCTGATATCTTTACGCGAGATTGAATGCTGTTCGCGAGGGATGACGGTCATTGGGCGCGTTCCCTCTGCGGCAGACAATGGCGGACGTTTACGCGTCGCAGGGCGACGAGCGTGTTGATCTCTGCCGCTGTCGGCAGGGCGCCGTTGCGGCGCGACGGACGGTTTTACCGCCACGTTTTCTTCGCGAACGGCGTTTTTATCGCTGGCCGGCGTTGCTTCGCGGGCTTGCTTGTCATCGCGGATTAGTACCTTACGGCAGAAATTGGCTACTCGGGTAAAAATGGTACACCTCGATAGTGACTGATAAAAATGGCGCTTCCCTTCATATACTAAGCGTAGCGGCGCGGGATGTTTTTGTGACACGGCTACGGCTTAAAATCTACTGGGTATTTAAAAAAATCGCGGCTAATCATAGCTCACCATGGCTCTTTTGAGAATGCCGATGTGTTTTCATCTAAGGCTATGGCCTGTTGACATGGCACACTCGTCAATTGCCAGTGGGCGATAGAGAAGCGTAATAATGACGCTAGATCAAGATCTTGCCAGCTTTCCGGCAGGGGTTGACGCAAAAACTTCAATGCGGCGACCAGTATCGGGCGCGGATCGCTGTTCGGTAATGCCGGAGCATGATTTTGCTTGGAAAGCTTAAGGCCGTGCTCACTGAGCGCTAACGGCAGATGCACATAGCGGGGGATCGGCGCTTGCAACTGATGATACAACGCAATTTGCCGCACGGTGGGTTCGATTAAATCGGCACCGCGCACGATTTCGGTCACGCCTTGAAAATGGTCATCGACCACTACCGCTAGGTTGTAGGCGAACAGACCGTCGCGACGGCGAATAATAAAGTCTTCCTGCGCTAATGCCGGATCGGCGTGTAATTCGCCCTGCAGACGGTCGTGGAAAGTGTAAACCGGTGTGTGTTGGCGCAGGCGAATGGCTGCGTTTTGCGAGCCAAGCTGTAAATCACGGCAATGGCCGTCGTACAGGCCGCCAATGTGTTGGATACGGCTGCGGGGGCAGGTGCAGTAATAGCTGAGCCCTTGCTGCTGCAACCACTCTAGTGTTGCGCGGTACGCATCGTGACGTTGGGATTGATACATGACCTGGCCGTCCCAGTGGAGACCATAGTGCTCTAGCGCAGCCAAGATACGATCGGCGGCACCGGCGACTTCGCGCGGGGTATCGATATCTTCAATGCGTACTCGCCACTGCCCACGTTGGGCTCGAGCCTGAAGAAAACTGCCGAGAGCTGCAATCAGTGAACCGAAGTGCAAATCTCCAGAGGGTGAGGGGGCAAACCGCCCCACATATTGACGTTCTTGCATAACCTGGGAAGTGAGGTTCCCTTAAGCTTAAGGCGGCGCGTAATGCTACGCGCCGCTAGCGTTAACGAGTGTATTAGCCGGCCATCTGCTTTTCGCGGATTTCTGCCAGTGTCTTACAGTCGATGCACAAATCAGCAGTCGGACGCGCTTCCAGGCGACGAATGCCAATCTCCACGCCACAGGATTCACAGAAGCCGAAATCTTCGTCTTCCACTTTCTTCAGCGTTTTCTCGATCTTCTTAATCAGTTTGCGTTCACGGTCGCGGTTACGCAGTTCAAGGCTGAACTCTTCCTCTTGAGCGGCACGATCGACCGGATCAGGGAAGTTGGCAGCTTCGTCTTGCATATGCGATACAGTACGATCCACTTCGTCCCTGAGCTGGTTGCGCCACGCTTCAAGAATGCGCTTAAAATGCGACAGCTGGGCGTCGTTCATATACTCTTCGCCCGGCTTCTCTTGATACGGCTCCACCCCAGCGATGGCGAGAATGCTCAAGGACGAGGTTTTACGGTTTTGCCCTTCTTGCATGTTGCTTCTCCTACATACACACGCACTATCGAATCCCCAATGCGGGGGAAAAACAGGCCGCTATAAATAACAGATGGGAGGTAGGTTGGCAATTATTCCTGTCGCCTGCTTGACAATGCTGTGAAGGAAGGCGTAATTGGCGACACAATATCCGGTTGTTGAATCATGTATTTCCAGAATAATTCATCGCTAAAAACGGCACTTTACGGTCAAGACATATACCAACAGGTGATAATTTAGCCCCATAACACACCACTTCCACGCCCCGCTGCTGAACCTGAGATAGCAGTGTCGCATAATGCGCATCAATGTGATGAGCCGGGGCAACACGGTCGATGCCGCTGTGTAACACGGCAAAAAACAGCACTGCCCGCTGCCCGCTTTCAACCACGCTTTGCAGTTCACGCAGATGCTTCTGCCCTCTCAGCGTTACGGCATCAGGAAAGTAGCCCTGCTGTTGTTGCAATAATGTGACTGACTTAACCTCAATATAGCAGTTAGCCCGATTTTCCGCCTGTAATAACAAATCGATACGGCTATTTTCACCGCCATACTTCACTTCACCGCTGATTTTGCTGTAACCCGTTAATTCTTCGATCAAATTGCTTTCGATCGCTTCACGTACCAAGGTGTTGGCACGTAGGGTGTTTACGCAGATCCAGTCACCCTGCTGGGTATGCGTTAGCTCCCAGCTATGGGCGTATTTACGTTTGGGATTGGTCGAGGTGGAGTACCACACGGTATCGCCCGGCGTGGCACAGCCGGTCATCGCGCCGGTGTTAGCGCAATGCAGAGTGAACACCTCACCTTGCGGCGTCACCACATCGGCCAGAAAACGCTTGTAACGTTTAATCAGCGTGGCAGATTGCAGTGGTGGAGTATATTGCATTGAATTTCCTGATTATTTTAGTGTCCATTGCGCCAATTGCTGATAACGTGTGCGGCCGTTTTCGTTTATCGATTGATATAAACTAAAGTGCTCGGCTTTCATTACCCAGCCCGGCGTTGAGGACGGCAGGGCGACCGGCCGGGTAGCGGCGCGCAGCAGCGTAATGTGTGGGTGAAAGGGCATGGGGCTTTGATAACAGCCGCTGCGTGCGGCCTGTGAACGTAGCATGTCGGCCAGTTGCAGCAGCCCACGCGGGGCACGTTTGCTACCCAGCCAGACCACGCCGGAGCGCGGCCAATGGCCGAGATCGTCAAGCGTTATGCTAAAACCCGTTTGGCTGATGCGCCCGGCCAGGCGTGTTAGCGCGGCTTCTTTTTGTGCACTGACGTCGCCGAGAAAAGCCAGCGTCAGATGCAGGTTGGCCGCGGCGATCGGGCGGCCGTCTTCCGGTTGAAAAGCCCCGACTCGCCAGCGAATGATCGGTTGCTGGAGATCTTTAGGTAAAGTCAGAGCAAAAAACAGGTGGCGCGAATGGGACATAAGGATCTCATTGATTGAAGACAACATACTGTACAATGCCCGGTTTTGAATGTTAACCATCATGGAGGGGGCTGTGTCTTTATCATTGCCCGTCAGCGCGATTCTTGATGAGCTGCTTGCTGCGTTGCGAACGGCATCGCAGGTACTGCTGCATGCCCCAACCGGTGCAGGGAAGTCGACCTGGTTGCCGTTGCAGATTTTGGCACGGGCTAATTTACCGGGGCAAATCATCATGCTGGAACCGCGTCGGCTTGCTGCGAAAAACGTGGCTTACCGTCTGGCGCAGCAGCTTGGCGAAGAACCGGGTCATACGGTCGGTTATCGGATGCGTGGTGAAACGCGCTGCGGGCCTAATACCCGGCTGATTGTAGTGACCGAGGGCATGTTGACCCGCATGGTGCAGCGCGATGCGGAATTGACCGGCGTCTCATTAGTGATCCTCGACGAATTTCATGAGCGTAGCCTACAGGCCGATCTGGCCTTGGCGCTGTTACTGGATGTACAACAAGGGCTGCGTGACGATCTAAAAATCCTGATCATGTCGGCAACGCTGGATAATGCGCGATTGGAGCAGTTGCTACCGGATGCCCCCGTGGTGGTGTCGGAAGGTCGCAGTTTTCCGGTGGAGCGCCACTATCATCCGCTAGCCAGTCATCAACGGTTAGAGGACGGTGTGGCGGCGGCGGTTAAACGCCTGTTGGCCGAGCAACATGGGTCGATATTGTTATTTCTGCCCGGCGTGGCGGAGATTAATCGCGTACAAGAACGGTTGAACGGCGAAGTGGCTAACGATGTCGATCTTTGCCCGCTATACGGGGCGCTGCCGCTAACGCAGCAGCAGAGCGCGATCCAACCCGCTGCAGTCGGGCGGCGCAAAGTGGTGTTGGCAACCAATATCGCTGAAACCAGTTTGACCATCGAAGGTATTCGTTTGGTGATTGACTGCGGGTTAGAGCGCGCCACGCGTTACGATGTGCGCAATGGGTTAACCCGGTTGGTGACGCAGCGCATCAGTCAGGCGTCGATGATTCAGCGGGCTGGCCGTGCCGGACGGTTGGAGCCGGGGATCTGCTGGCATCTGTTGGCGAAAGAGCAGGCTGAACGCGCCGCTGAATATGCGGAGCCGGAGATATTGCACAGCGATCTCACCGCGTTTTGGTTGGAACTATTGCAGTGGGGCTGCGTGGATGCCGGGCAACTGACTTGGCTGGATGCGCCGCCAGCCACGGCGTTGGCGGCGGCACAGCATTTGCTGCACTCGCTTGGTGCGACCGATGAAGGTGGCAAGTTAACGCCGATGGGGCGCCAAATGGCGGCTATCGGTTGCGATCCACGATTGGCTTTGCTGTTATGTGCCGGTGAGCAATGCAGCGCAGACGGTTTGGCAACGGCGGCGCTGTTGGCGGCGTTGCTGGAAGAGCCGCCGCGCGGCGGGCAGATAAATATCGATTATTGGTTGAGCCGCCCACAGCCGCACTGGCAACGGCGCGCGCGTCAGCTTGCTCAGCGTCTGCCGGGTAACGTCGGGCAGATCGATGTCAGCCTGGCACCGCGTTTGCTGGCTCAGGCATTTGCCGATCGCATTGCACAACGGCGTGGGCAAGATGGCCGCTATTTGCTGGCGAATGGGATGGGGGCGTCGATGGATCACGATGATGGCCTGTCGCGCACGCCGTGGCTGATTGTGCCGCATTTGTTGCAGGGGGCGAATAGCCCAGACGCACGGATTTTGCTGGCGCTGCCCATAGATATTGATGCGTTAGCGACACAGTTACCGTCTGTTGTACATCAACAAACGGCGGTGGAGTGGGATGAGGAAAAAGGCACCCTGCGTGCCTGGCGACGTCAGCAAATTGGCCGCCTGACATTGCGTGCTCAACCGTTGGCGAAACCGGCCGACGATGAGTTGCAGCAGGCATTGATCGATTGGGTTCGTGCACAGGGATTGACGGTGCTGAATTGGGACACCGCCGCCGAGCAATTACGTCTTCGTCTACACTGCGCACAGCGTTGGCTGCCTGACGTGGAATGGCCGACGGTGGATGACGACGCGTTAGTGGCATCACTGGAACGCTGGTTGCTGCCCTCACTGAATGGCATTCGGGACTTACGCGGTCTGAGGCAGGTAAACATCGCCGAAGCATTGAGCCGATTACTGGACTGGCAACAAAAGCAGCGGCTGGATAATGCGCTGCCCACTCATTACACTGTGCCGACAGGGAGCCGCTTACCTATTCGCTACCATGCTGATAACCCTCCGTTGTTGCCGGTGCGTTTGCAGGAGATGTTCGGTGAGCAACGCAGCCCGATGCTGGCTGAGGGGCGCATCGCCGTGGTATTGGAGTTACTTTCTCCGGCGCATCGCCCGTTACAAATTACTGGCGATTTGGCGGCGTTTTGGCAAGGGGCGTATCGCGACGTGCAAAAAGAGATGAAAGGGCGTTATCCGAAACATGTCTGGCCGGACGACCCGGCTAACGCGGTGCCAACGCGACGCACCAAAAAATATCAATAAACCCTATTAATGATTACGGGCATAGAATTCAGATGTTTCTTCTGTTCAGCCGCGAGGGACAGGAACAGATTAAGCGACTAACTTATGGCCAAGGGGCCGTTTAGCGTGGAGAGCAACAGCAATGGCTGAGGATGACCGCGAGCCGATTGGGCGCAAAGGTAAACAACCCAAGCGCAGCGCGCCACGCAAGCCGCTGCGCCGTCGCAGAGACGATAATGACGATTACTCAGAAGCTGAATTTCAGGGTGAATATGACGATGATGAAGATAATGGCGAGGAGGAATCTGTGCCGCGTAAGGTAAAATCTGCACCGCCTCGGAAAAAACGGCGCTGGCTTGGCTTGATATTTAAAGTCATTTTGGTCATCGCCGTTCTGTTGGCGGTGTACGGCATCTATCTGGATTCACAAATCCGTAGCCGCATTGACGGCAAAGTCTGGCAACTGCCAGCGGCGGTTTATGGCCGTATGGTCAACCTTGAACCGGGCATGCCGTACAGTAAAAAAGAAATGGTTGCGCTACTGGAAGGGATGCAATATCGCCAGGTCACGCGCATGACACGCCCAGGGGAGTTCACCGTGCGTGCCAACAGCATTGAAATGCTGCGGCGCCCTTTTGACTTCCCCGACGGTAAAGAGGGGCAAATCCACGCTCGCCTTAATTTCCAAAACGATCGGCTGGCTAAAATCGAGAACATGGAGAACCAGCGGAGTTTCGGTTTCTTCCGTTTGGATCCTCGCCTGATTACCATGCTGCAATCGCCTAACGGTGAGCAGCGTTTGTTTGTACCGCGCAGTGGCTTCCCTGATCTGCTGGTGGATACGCTGATCGCCACCGAAGATCGTCATTTCTATGAGCATGATGGCATCAGTCCTTACTCCATCGGGCGTGCGCTGGTGGCTAACCTGACCGCTGGCCGCGCGGTGCAGGGGGGCAGTACCTTGACTCAGCAGTTGGTGAAGAACCTGTTTTTGACCAACGAACGTTCGCTGTGGCGTAAGGCCAATGAGGCTTACATGGCCTTGCTGATGGATTATCGTTACAGCAAAGACCGCATTCTGGAACTGTATTTAAACGAGGTGTACCTCGGCCAGAGCGGTAGCAATCAAATCCGTGGCTTCCCACTGGCCAGTTTGTACTACTTTGGCCGTCCGGTTGATGAATTGAGCCTCGATCAGCAAGCGTTGTTGGTCGGAATGGTGAAAGGCGCGTCGCTGTATAACCCGTGGCGTAACCCGAAATTAGCGCTCGAACGCCGCAACTTGGTGTTGAAGCTGCTGCAAAACCAAGGCGTTATCGATGCTGAGCTGTATGACATGCTTAGCGCCCGGCCATTGGGTGTGCAGCCAAAAGGTGGGGTGATCACGCCGCAACCGGCCTTTATGCAGCTGGTACGTCAAGAGTTGCAGAGCAAGCTAGGCGATAAAGTCAACGATCTGTCGGGGGTGAAGATCTTCACGACGTTGGATCCTGTCTCGCAGGATGCGGCGGAAAAAGCCGTGGAAGTCGGGGTTCCGGCGCTGCGTGCCGCGCGGAATGTGAAAGATCTGGAAGCGGCAATGGTGATCGTCGACCGCTTCAGCGGTGAGGTCCGTGCGATGGTCGGCGGGGCTGACCCGCAGTATGCTGGCTTTAACCGTGCGCTTCAGGCTCGTCGTCTGGTCGGTTCATTAGCTAAGCCGCCTACTTATCTGACGGCGCTTTCTGAGCCGGATACGTATCGTCTGAATACCTGGCTGGAGGATGCCCCACTGTCGTTGAAACAGTCCAACGGTAGCGTGTGGCAACCTAACAACTACGATCGTCGCTTCCGTGGCAAAGTGATGCTGGTGGATGCGTTGGCTAACTCGCTGAACGTACCGACGGTCAATCTGGGGATGGCGGTTGGCTTGGATCACATCAGCGCGACACTGCAACGTTTGGGGATCCCCAAAGCTGAAATCAATCCGGTGCCGTCGATGCTGCTGGGGGCGATTGGCCTGACGCCGGTAGAAGTGGCGCAGGAATACCAGACCATCGCCAGCGGGGGGAATCGTGCGCCATTGTCTGCCGTGCGTTCGGTCATTGCGGAAGATGGCAGCGTGCTTTACCAGAGCTTCCCACAGGCTGAGCGAGTGGTACCTGCGCAGGCCGCTTACCTGACGTTGTATGCGATGCAGCAAGGTGTCGAGCGGGGGACATCGCGTTCACTGTCGGCCAAGTTCTCAAAATATAACCTAGCGGCCAAAACCGGTACCACTAACGATCTGCGTGATAGCTGGTTTGCCGGCGTTGATGGCAAAGAGGTGGCGATTGCCTGGGTTGGTCGTGACAATAACGGCCCGGCTAAACTGACGGGTTCCAATGGTGCATTGACGCTGTACCGCCGCTATTTGGAAAACCAAACGCCATTGCCGTTGATGGTGCAACCGCCGGAAGGTATCAATTCAATGCGCATCGATGCCGATGGTAACTTTGTGTGTGACGGCGGTGGGGTGCGTACGCTGCCGGTGTGGACTGATAACCCGCAGGCGCTGTGCCAGGCCAGTCAGCCAGCAGTGCAGCAACAGCCGCAAAGTGAACAAAAGGATGCAGATGGCGTTGCCGGTTGGATTAAGGATATGTTCGGTCAGTAATCCGTCCGAAAGATGTAAAACAGAGTAACGTAATCGTGTCACTGTGTTATCTGGCCCGCAATGTTGTGTTGCGGGCTTTTTTGTTTTTTAGGTAAAGATATTTACAGCGCGTTAATGGTACTGAACGACCATTTTTACTGGCTTTCCCTTAGCCGAAATCCGCTTGCAGTTCAACTTATCTTCTGCATAAAATGCGACGCTTATAATAACTATTATCGTTTATATTCGTTATTACTTCACATCAGAGAAATTAACATGTCGACCCAGCGTCCTTCTTCATCTCAGGCTGTATACAGCCGGTTTTCCGTCAACGCCGCGACGATAGCCATCGCAGCGGCGTTAGGTTCCTTCTCTCTATCGACTGTTGCTGCGGAAGACACGCTTACCGTGGTTGGCAGCAGCAATGCACCACAGGAAAGTGCCTGGGGCCCCGTTGGCACGTATGCCGCCAAACACAGCGCCACCGGCACCAAAACCGATACGCCATTGGTGAAAACACCGCAGTCGGTTTCGGTGGTAACGCGTGAAGAGATGGAGATGCGTCAACCGGATACGGTGAAAAGCGCGTTGGCTTATACGCCGGGCGTGATGGTGGGCAACCGTGGCGCGTCAACAGCCTATGATGCGGTGAATATTCGCGGTTTTAGCTCGGTTGGCACCAACATGTATTTGGACGGGCTGAAGCTACAGGACGATAACTACTCCATTTATCAGATCGATCCCTACTTCCTGGAACGGGCTGAGGTATTGCGTGGCCCATCTTCAGTGCTGTATGGCAAAAGCAACCCGGGTGGCGTGGTGGCGTTAGTCAGTAAACGCCCGACCACGGAAACACTGCGCGAAGTTCAGTTTAAAATGGGCACCGATAACCTGTTCCAAACCGGCTTCGATTTTGGCGGAGCACTGGATGATAACGGTATGTATAGCTACCGTCTGACCGGGTTGGCCCGTGATGAAGATCAGCAGCAGGTGGGTGAAAAAAGCAAACGCTATGCCATTGCGCCTTCATTCACTTGGCGTCCTGACGATCGTACGTCACTGACGTTGCTCAGTAACTTCCAAGACGATCCGAGTGTGGGCTTCTACGGCTGGTTGCCAAAAGAAGGCACCGTTGAGAACGGCATTAACGGCAAACTGCCGACCAGCTTCAACGACGGCGAACCGGGATATAACAACATCTCACGCAAGCAACAGATGATCGGTTACGCCTTTGAACAGGAGCTCAGTGATGTCTGGAGCGTGCGGCAAAATCTGCGTTACTCCAAAATGGACGTGGATTATCGCTCTATTTACGGTTTAGGCATTAGCGCGGCTAATCCTGCCGAGCTAATGCGTGGGGTGATGAACTCGAAAGAGCACCTGTCCAGCTTTGCCGTCGATACCCAGGCACAGGCGAAATTCGCCACCGGCGCGGTCGATCACACCCTGTTGATGGGCGTGGATTACATGCGCATGCGTAACGATGTTGTTTATCAATATGGCAGCGCGTCCAATTTGAACGTGGTGGCGCCGGAATACGGCAACCAAAGTTATACCATTACCGGCCGCGCCAGCCAGGTAAACCGCCAAGAACAAACCGGCCTTTATTTGCAGGATCAGGCCGAGTGGAATAACTGGGTATTAACCATGGGTGGTCGTTATGATTGGAGCGACACCAACAGCACTAATCGTTTGAACGGCGACTCCGTTTCCAAGCAGCAAGATAATCAGTTTACCGGCCGTGCGGGGCTAAACTACGTCTTTGATAGCGGCGTTGCGCCGTACATTAGCTACAGCGAATCTTTTGAGCCAACTTCGGGTGCTGACGTTGGTGGTAATGTGTTCTCCGCCTCGAAAGGCCGTCAGTACGAAGCGGGTGTGAAGTATGCGCCACAAAATCGGCCCATCACCGCCAGCATGGCGATCTATCAGTTGACCAAAAGTAATAACAAAGTGGCCGACATCGACCATCCAGGGTTCACTACACAAGGCGGCGAAATCCGTTCACGCGGCGTAGAACTGGAAGCCAAGGCTGCGCTGACGGCCAACGTTAATCTGCTGGGTTCATACACCTACACCGATGCCGAGTTCAGCAAAGACACGACGCTGCAAAATCATACGCCAGCGGCTATCCCTAAACATATGGCTTCGCTGTGGGCCGATTATACCTTCTATGAAACGGCGCTTAGTGGGCTGACCTTAGGATCGGGCGTACGCTATGTCGGCTCCAGCTACGGTGATGATGCAAATACCTTTAAGGCTAAAGATTACACGGTGTTTGATGCCGCAGTGAAATACGATCTGGCGCGTTTTAACCTGCCGGGCTCATCAATTGGCATCAATATCAACAACGTGTTTGATAAGGAATATGTTTCCAGCTGCTTTGCTACCTATGGCTGCTACTGGGGCGCTGAACGTCAGGTGGTCGCTACCGCAACCTTCCGTTTCTAACAGGAAAAGCGCAGGGTGGCTTAGGTCACCCTGCGGCAAAAATTAGGGCCTATGCAGGATAAACAACATCACCAAGACGCAACGTTCGCGTTAGATAACGCGAGCTTTGCCGTGCCAGGGCGCGTATTGCTGCAACCGCTGTCGTTAAGTTTCCCACAGGGGAAAGTGAGTGGCCTGATCGGCCACAATGGCTCCGGTAAATCTACCCTGCTGAAAATCCTCGGCCGCCATCATCAACCAAGTAACGGGCAGGCTCTGCTCAACCAAAAGCCGCTGACGCAGTGGGATAGCAAAGCGTTCGCGCGCGAAGTCGCTTATTTACCGCAACAACTGCCCGCGGCCGAAGGCATGACGGTACGTGAGTTAGTGGCGATAGGGCGTTACCCTTGGCACGGTGCGCTGGGGCGATTTTCTGTTGCCGATCGTCAACTCGTTGAAGATGCCATCGCGTTGGTAGGGCTAAAGCCTTTCGCTGCCCGACTGGTGGACAGCCTGTCAGGTGGCGAGCGTCAACGTGCCTGGCTGGCAATGATGGTAGCGCAGGACAGCCGTTGTCTGTTGTTGGATGAGCCAACCTCTGCGTTGGATATTGCACATCAGGTCGAGGTGCTGGCGCTGATCCAGCGTCTCAGCCAGCAACGTGGACTGACGGTGATTGCGGTATTGCATGACATCAACATGGCGGCGCGTTATTGCGATCATTTGGTGGCGTTACGCCAGGGGGAAGTGATCGCCCAAGGCACGCCGCTAGAGTTGATGCAAGGCCCGGTTCTTGAACAGATTTATGGCATACCGATGGGCATTTTGCCGCATCCAAGCGGCGGTGCGCCGGTGAGCTTTGTATACTAATGACGCATTTCTCTCACGATCCTGTTCGCCGCCGTCTGTTGGCCGCGTTAGCGGTGGCGCCGCTATGGTATGCAATGCCGGGGCGGGCGCAAGCCGCGATCGATTTAACCCGTATCGTTGCGCTGGAGTGGCTGCCCACGGAGTTGCTGATGGCGCTTGGCGTAACGCCGCTGGCCGTAGCGGATATTCACAACTATAACCAATGGGTCAACCAACCGACGTTACCGCCCTCTGTGATTGATGTGGGGCAGCGTACTGAACCGAATCTGGAACTGTTGCAACAGTTGCAGCCTTCATTGGTTCTGTTGTCACAAGGCTATGGTCCTTCCCCCCAGCAACTCGCGCCGATTGCACCGACGATGGCATTCAGCTTCAACGATGGCAGCGGTAAACCGTTGACGGTGGCGAAACAATCGCTACGACAATTAGCGCAAAGGCTGGGGCTGCAAAGCCGTGCGGAACAACACTTGTTGCAGTTCGATACCGTGCTCAACAATATGCGTCATCGCTTGCAGAGCTATACCAGCCAGCCGTTGTTGCTGTTTTCATTGATTGATAATCGCCATGCGTTGGTGATTGGGCAGCAAAGCCTGTTTCAGGAAGTCATGGACCAACTTGGTATCGCTAATGCCTGGCAAGGGGAAACCAACTTTTGGGGTTCCGCGGTGGTCGGTATTGAACGTCTCAGTACGGTAAAGAATGCGCGGGCGATTTATTTCGATCACGGTAATCAAGCCATGATGAATCAAGTGAGCGCCACGCCGCTGTGGCAGGCATTGCCGTTTGTTCGGCAAGGGCAACTGCGGCAGGTGCCTGCGGTGTGGATTTACGGGGCGACGCTGTCGGCGATGCGTTTTTGCCACCTTTTGGCACAGGCGCAGGAGAGACCGCAATGAGCCCCCGATTCCGCGTGATGCCGATTTTGTTGATGTTGCTGTTTGCCAGCGCTACGGGTCTGACAATCTATAATCTGTTGCAGCAATTGCCGTGGGCGCTGTGGCCGCAGGCGTTCAGCGCGCCGGATATTGATGACGTGCAGCAAATGGTCTTTCACTACAGTCTGTTACCGCGCTTTAGCGTGTCGTTGCTGGCGGGGGCGGGATTAGGCTTGGTCGGCGTGTTGTTCCAGCAGGTTCTGCGTAATCCGCTGGCGGAACCGGCCACGTTGGGTGTCTCCGCTGGTGCGCAGCTAGGGCTGACTATTGCTACGTTGTGGATGCTGCCGGGCGGCGAACTCACCCAGCAATTAGCCGCGATGGCCGGGGCGATAGTGGTCGGCGGGTTAGTTTTTGGCGTGGCCTGGGGCAAGCGGATGTCGCCGGTGACGTTGATTCTGGCCGGGTTAGTGCTGGGTTTGTACTGTAGTGCGGTGAGCAGCCTATTGGCGCTATTCAACTACGAGCAATTACAGGGCTTATTCTTGTGGAATACCGGCTCACTTAACCAACAAGATTGGCGCACGGTGCAATTTATCCTGCCGCGTTTGTTGATCGCCGGTTTGTTGGCCGCCTTGCTGATTCGGCCATTGACACTACTGGGGCTGGATGACGGCGTAGCGCGTAATTTGGGATTGGGGCTGTCGCTGTCGCGTTTTGGCGCGTTGGCGTTAGCGATTACCTTTAGCGCCATGCTGGTTAATGCGGTTGGGGTGGTCGGTTTTATCGGCCTGTTTGCGCCGCTGATGGCGAAAATGCTCGGTGCACGTCGCTTGGCTCACCGTATGTTACTGGCACCGCTGGTCGGCGCTTTACTGCTGTGGTTGACCGATCAGGTAATGATTTGGTTGACGCAGGTCTGGCGTGAGATCCCGACGGGGGCGGCGACCGCATTAATTGGTGCGCCGTTGCTGCTGTGGCTGTTGCCGCGCCTGCGCAGCGCTGCTGTACCTCCGCCGATGAACTTGGGCGATCGGGTTCCGGCAGAGCGCCGTCATTTACTGCGCTGGCTATTGCTAGGAAGCGTGCTGCTGTTGGCTGGGATCGCGTTTGCCTTGACGTTCGGGCAAAGCGCCACGGGTTGGCATTGGAGCCACGGCGCGGAATTTGAGGCTTTGCTACCGTGGCGTTGGCCGCGCGTGATGTCCGCCTTGGCGGCGGGGATGATGCTGGCAGTAGCCGGAACGTTGATTCAAAAACTGACCGGTAATCCGATGGCCAGCCCCGAAGTATTGGGTATCAGTTCAGGGGCGGCGTTTGGCGTGGTGATCATGCTGTTTATCGTGCCGGGCGATGCCTTTGTTTGGCTCCTGCCTGCCGGGAGTTTGGGGGCGGCGGCGACGTTACTGATTATCATGAGCGCTGCCGGTCGCGGCGGTTTCTCAACGGAACGCATGCTGTTGGCGGGTATCGCGCTTAGTACCGCATTTTCCACCACAATTTATCTGTTGCTGGCCAGCGGCGATCCGCGGATGGGAGGGTTGCTGACCTGGATTTCCGGGTCGACCTATGCGGTGACGTCACCCCAGGCGGTGCGCACCGCAGCTATTGCTGCGGTATTGGTGTTGTTGGCGCCGCTGTGCCGTCGGTGGTTGATGATTCTTCCGCTGGGCAGTGCCACAGCACGCTCGGTGGGCATTGCGTTAACACCGGTCAGGCTGACGATTCTGTTGTTAGCGGCTACGCTGACGGCAATGGCGACTCTCACGGTCGGCCCGTTAAGTTTTATCGGCCTGATGGCACCGCATATGGCACGCATGATGGGTTTTCGTCGTGCTTTGCCGCAGATGCTGATCGCGGCGATGCTGGGTGGCCTGTTGATGATGTTTGCTGATTGGTGCGGCCGCATGGTGATGTTCCCGTATCAAATCCCTGCCGGGCTGTTGGCGACGTTTATTGGCGCACCGTATTTCGTCTATTTGTTACGCAAACAGACAGCATAGGGCGTAGTTGCTGGTGGCAGACACGTTTACTCTGTTGCTAGCATGAAAAAGGCGAGCCATTGGCTCGCCTTTTGCTTATTGCGACAGATACGGATTTATTTCAGACCAGCGGCCTCACGCAGCAGCGCAGCCTTGTCGGTCGCTTCCCATGGGAAGTGTTCGCGACCAAAGTGGCCATAAGCGGCCGTTTCGCGATAGATCGGTTGCAGCAAATCCATCATTTGAATCAGGCCGTAAGGGCGCAGATCGAAGAACTCACGTACCAGCAGCGTCAGTTGTTCGGTTGGCACTTTCTCTGTACCGAACGTTTCCACCATGATGGAGGTCGGTTCTGCCACGCCAATCGCATAGGATACCTGAATTTCGCAACGGTCAGCTAAGCCCGCAGCAACGATGTTTTTCGCCACGTAACGTGCGGCATAAGCGGCTGAACGGTCAACCTTAGACGGATCTTTACCCGAGAAAGCCCCGCCGCCGTGACGCGCCATGCCGCCGTAAGTATCAACGATGATTTTACGCCCTGTCAGGCCGCAATCGCCCATTGGGCCGCCGATAACAAAACGACCGGTTGGGTTGATGTGATATTTGGTTGCGGCGCTCAGCCACTCCGCAGGCAGAACCGGTTTGATGATTTCTTCCATCACCGCTTCTTGCAACTCTTTCAGGCCGATCTCTTCGGCGTGTTGAGTCGACAGCACCACGGCGTCAATACCCACGATTTTACCGTCGTCATACTGGAATGTGACCTGGCTTTTGGCATCCGGGCGCAGCCAAGAAAGCGTACCATTTTTACGCACTTCAGACTGACGTTGTACCAGACGGTGTGCATAGGTGACGGGGGCAGGCATCAGCACGTCGGTTTCGTTGGTGGCATAACCAAACATCAGCCCCTGATCGCCCGCGCCTTGTTCCAGCGGATCGGTACGATCGACGCCTTGGTTGATGTCAGGAGATTGCTTGCCAATTGCGCTTAGGACGGCGCAGGAATTAGCGTCAAAGCCCATGTCTGAATGAACATAGCCGATTTCACGCACGGTTTTACGGGTGATCTCTTCGATATCAACCCAAGCACTGGTGGTAATTTCACCGCCGACCAGCACCATACCGGTTTTAACGTAGGTTTCGCAGGCTACACGTGCTTTAGGATCTTGCTCCAAAATAGCATCAAGAACCGCATCAGAGATCTGGTCGGCAATTTTATCAGGATGTCCTTCAGAAACGGACTCGGACGTGAAAAGGTGTTTAGCCATTGTTTTCTTTACCTTGCATAAGACGGGTGGTAATTACTGCACAGCGCTGGAGATCCGGGCATCAAAGCGAAGGGTCTTCCGCTGATGGCGCGAGATGCATCCTGCAACGCCCCTCAGGCAAAGCCGTTAAGCAGTCTTTGGGTTAACCATTATCCCGATTTTTCACGCCTGTAGCGTACTGGCTATAACGTGAAACTTATTGGGGATATAGATGGATTAACATCTGGACGTCTATTTTAGGTGATGCTTTAGCCGGATTGCCAGTATTTTTTTGCCTGACCGCTCTTTTACGCCATTTCGTCTGCACCATTTTCATCGCTTGAAAGGGATTTCGGCGAATTTTCATTTTGCATTTTGCCCGGGTTATCGGTATAAACAGCGCGCGCGGTCATTTGATGTGCAGACCTGGCAGGGCGTTGTCCGTTTCTCTGAATGCTTGGCTTGCACGTCTGACCAACCGTAGGCGTCTGTTAGGGCGCTGCCGCTTCATCGAACGGTCACGTTCGTACACTATATATTGAGGCTTGGTCGTTTATCGCGAACGACGAGCGTGGAGGTGGTTGGATTAATGATCCGTTGTCTACCGGTTGTTGGTTCTCAACAGCAGCGCCGTTCTGGTGCAAATTCTTCTGCTATTTCCCGTCTTGTCTCTACATCTTTTTCCAGGTGCAGTAAACACGTAGGTGCTACTCAGGACTCTCGAGCCGGTTAACGGCTATTTGCAGAGTTGAACAGGGGTAGCCCGCAGCCTTCCTGTGGGAAGTTTCTTGGCCCGATTCACGAGGTTTGAACAGGGTGTCGTACAATCAATCTATTGGACTCAGACCGATCGCCAGCCGCGACCGGCAGGTTAATTCACTGTCGCAGAGGTGGTTTGCTGGGTTGTTCTCGCGGGATGTAGCTGCGATAGTGGCTGACGATAGCGTCAGTAGGGGAAGTGGGACGAGTTATGTCTGATGATCAAATGAATCACCGTCCGCAGGCTGTGGACGAAACTATTTCTTTGCGCTCCATGCAGGAGGTTGCCATGAATGATCGTAATGCCAGCAAGATGCTGCGTACTTATAACGTCGCCTACTGGGGCAACAACTACTATGACGTCAACGAATTGGGTCACATCAGCGTGTGCCCCGATCCTGACGTTCCGCAGGCGCGCGTTGATCTTGCCGAGCTGGTAAAACAGCGTCAGAAAGATGGCCAGCGTTTGCCCGCGTTGTTTTGCTTCCCACAAATTTTGCAGCACCGGTTGCGTTCGATTAATGCCGCATTCAAACGCGCGCGCGAATCATTTGGCTACGAAGGCGGTTACTTCCTGGTGTATCCGATCAAGGTTAACCAGCACCGTCGTGTTATCGAGTCACTGGTCAATTCTGGCGAACCTTTGGGTCTGGAAGCCGGTTCCAAAGCCGAACTGATGGCGGTATTGGCCCATGCGGGCATGACGCGCTCGGTGATTGTCTGTAATGGCTATAAAGACCGCGAATATATTCGTTTGGCGTTAATCGGTGAAAAGCTGGGGCACAAGGTGTACCTGGTGATCGAGAAGATGTCAGAAATCAACCTGGTGCTGGAAGAGGCTGAACGCCTGAATGTGGTGCCACGCTTAGGCGTGCGTGCGCGTTTAGCCTCGCAGGGATCGGGTAAATGGCAGTCTAGCGGCGGTGAAAAATCCAAGTTTGGTCTGGCGGCTGTGCAGGTACTGAAACTGGTGGAAACCCTGCGTGAAGCGGGTCGCCTCGACAGTCTGCAATTGCTGCACTTCCATTTGGGGTCGCAGTTAGCCAATATTCGCGATATCGCCACTGGCGTGCGTGAATCGGCTCGCTTCTACGTTGAACTGCACAAGCTGGGCGTCAACATTCAGTGCTTCGATGTGGGCGGTGGTTTGGGCGTTGACTATGAAGGGACGCGTTCCCAGTCTGATTGTTCGGTCAACTATGGTTTGAACGAATATGCCAACAATGTCATTTGGGGAATTGGGGACGCCTGTAACGAACATGGCTTACCGCACCCTACGGTGATTACCGAGTCTGGCCGCGCGGTGACGGCGCATCATACTGTGCTGGTTTCTAACGTGATCGGTGTTGAACGTAATGAGTTTAGCGAGCCGTTGCCGCCGGCTGAAGATGCGCCTCGCGCATTAGAAAGCATGTGGGAAACCTGGCAAGAGCTGAATGAACCGGAAAACCGCCGTTCGTTGCGCGAATGGTTGCATGACAGCCAGATGGATTTGCACGATGTCCATACGCAATATGCCCACGGCATGCTGGATCTGACCAAACGCGCTTGGGCGGAGCAGCTGTACCTGAATATCTGCAATATGATCCAGAAACAGCTCGATCCGAGCAACCGCGCACACCGTCCGATCATTGATGAACTGCAAGAGCGTATGGCGGATAAGTTCTACGTCAACTTCTCACTGTTCCAATCGATGCCGGATGCGTGGGGGATCGATCAGCTGTTCCCGGTATTACCGCTGGAAGGGTTGGACCAACCGCCGGAAGGCCGCGCAGTGTTGCTGGATATCACCTGTGATTCGGATGGCACCATCGATCACTATGTTGATGGCGATGGCGTTGCTACCACCATGCCGATGCCGCCATACGATCCCGAGAATCCTCCGGTTCTGGGCTTCTTCATGGTGGGCGCTTACCAAGAAATTCTGGGTAACATGCATAACCTGTTTGGTGATACGGCCTCGGTAGATGTTTTTGTCTTCCCGGATGGCAGCATCGAAACTGAACTGTCGGATGAAGGCGATACGGTGGCCGACATGCTGGAATATGTCCAACTGGATCCGATCGCATTGCTGGCTAAATTCCGCGATCAGGTTAAAGAAACCGATCTGGATGATGCATTGCAAGCGCAGTTCGTCGAAGAGTTTGAAGCCGGTTTATACGGTTATACTTATCTGGAAGACGAGTAAACGTCAGTGATTGTGAAGGTGTGGGGGAGCGCTGCACCTTCCTGTTGCGCTTCTATACTGATAACGATGAGCTATTTGGCTGACGTGGGTGCTTGAAGCGCGCACGAAATACGGCGATAATTTGCTGCATCAGCCATACTGAAAAAAACATCGAATAAATCCCTTTCTCGTCGGGCTAACGACGCGGGAGGGTTTTTTTTTGCTCATGCCTGTGCAATTTTGCAGCGGGTGAAACGTGAACAACGAGGGTTTACTATGAGTACCTTAGGCCATCAGTCTGATAATTCCTTAGTGTCCAATGCCTTTGGTTTCCTGCGCTTTCCGCTGAATTTTATGCCTTACGACAGCGATGCAGAGTGGGTCATCACCGGCATTCCTTTTGATATGGCCACTTCTGGCCGTGCAGGTGGGCGCCATGGCCCTGCAGCCATTCGCCAGGTATCAACTAACCTAGCGTGGGAAGGCCATCGTTGGCCGTGGAGCTTTGATCTGCGCGATCGGTTGAACGTTGTCGATTGTGGCGACATTGTGTTCAACTTCGGTGATGCGCAAGACATGAGCGATAAGCTGCAGGCGCATGCTGAAAAATTGCTGCAAGCGGGTAAGCGTATGCTGTCATTCGGTGGCGATCACTTTGTTACCCTGCCGCTACTGCGTGCTCATGCCAAGCATTTTGGCAAAATGGCACTGGTGCACTTCGATGCCCATACTGATACGTATGCTAATGGCAGCAAATACGATCACGGCACGATGTTCTTCCATGCGCCAAATGAAGGCCTGATTGATCCACACCATTCGGTGCAGATCGGTATCCGTACCGAGTACGATCATGATAATGGTTTCACTGTGCTGGATGCGGCGCAGGTCAACGATCGCGGCGTTGATGATCTGTTGACGCAGATCAAGCAGATCGTCGGTGACATGCCGGTGTATCTGACCTTTGACATTGACTGCTTGGATCCGGCGTTTGCACCGGGAACGGGCACGCCGGTGATTGGTGGGTTGACCTCCGATCGTGCGTTGAAACTGGTGCGGGGTATGCAGTCGCTGAACATTGTCGGGATGGACGTTGTGGAAGTGGCGCCAGCTTACGATCAGTCTGAAATCACGGCATTGGCGGCGGCAACATTGGGTCTGGAGATGCTGTACTTACAGGCGGCGAAAAAACAGGCGTAAGTGACATTAAGCAGTATCAGTCAAATACCCTGGCCTACCCGAGGTCAGGGTTTTACGGAGAAAGCATGCAGGGTAAGCAATCTATACGTCTTAACAAATACATTAGCGAGAGCGGTATCTGCTCGCGCCGCGATGCCGATCGTTACATCGAACAAGGTAATGTTTTTATTAATGGCAAGCGTGTTGCGCTTGGCGATCGGGTGTTCCCGGGGGATGTGGTCAAGGTTAACGGCCAGCTTATCGAACCGCGTAGCGAAGATAACCTGATTTTTATCGCGTTAAACAAACCGGTTGGCATCGTCAGTACCACAGAAGACGGCGAGAAAGACAATATTGTTGATTTCGTTAACCACAGCACGCGAATTTTCCCGATTGGCCGCTTGGATAAAGATTCGCAAGGGCTGATCTTTCTCACCAACCACGGCGATCTGGTGAACAAGATCCTGCGTGCCGGCAACGATCATGAGAAGGAATATTTGGTCACCGTCAACAAACCGGTGACCGATGAGTTTATTCGCGGTTTGGCCGCCGGGGTGCCGATGCTGGGCACGGTGACTAAAAAGTGCAAAGTAAAAAAAGAAGCCCCGTTCGTGTTTCGTATCGTATTGGTGCAGGGGCTAAACCGCCAGATCCGCCGCATGTGTGAACACTTTGGTTATGAAGTCACCAAGCTGGAACGCACCCGTATTATGAACGTCGGGCTGGCGGGATTACCGCTGGGGGAATGGCGCGATTTAACCGATGACGAGCTGATTGAGTTATTTAAGCTGATTGAGGATTCGTCCTCAGAAGCGAAACCGGCGAAGAAAGCTAAACCGGTAGCCAAAAAGCCGGTGGGGAATGGCGTGAAGAAAGCGGATAAAGCAGCTAGCGCCCCGGCTGGGCGTAAACGCTTTACTCAGCCTGGTCGCAAAAAGAAAGGGCGTTAATGATACGCTCAGCGTAAACATCGGTTTTTTCTGCTGCATGGCAACGCCCTCGTTCTTGATGAGCGGGGGCGTTTTGTTTTATGGCACGGTTCGTCCACTTTACGAGGAATCTGCCATGCTTAGCATGATGGAATGACAGACTCAGTTTGATAGCCAAAACATTATGGTGGGGGCGAAACAATGAGTTGGAAAAATGCGTGTGAGGTATCGCAAGTGCAAGAGGATTTCCCTTATTCGGCGCTGGTGGATGGGAAAGCGATCGGCATTTATCTGATCGACGGCCACTATTATGCATTGGAAGATATTTGCCCACATGCTTACGCTTTGCTCAGCCAGGGAATTGTTGATGACGGAAAGGTTGAATGCCCAATACACGGCGCGCTGTTTGACGTGCGTAGCGGGCACTGTCTGCGTGAGCCTGGTAAGCGCGATTTACGCACTTATTGCACACGAGTGCTTGGCAACCACATTCAAATCAGCGTGATGGATGCGGTGTAATGTTCGTAAAATATCGCCGCGTTAATTTTAAACGCTAAACGATCCGTGAGGCCGCGGTCTAACCGGGATTGCGGTGGTTAGTGGAGTAAATTTAATAACAACGTGGTAATGAATGTTATGGGCATCATCGAATAACGATGCTGTTCGGCTTAATTATCGGGCGCAGCAGGCTACGCCCGATAATATGGTTTGCTCAGCAGTTTGGAGCGAGGCTAGCCCCGCCTTGAGGATTATTTCTCTGCGGCAATACGTTCGCGAATATGTTTGGCGCGAGCGGCAGAGGAGGGGTGGTTGTCAAACATGCTGCTTTGACGCCCGGCCTCTAACTGTGACAATTTTTCAAAGCTGGTGACTAAACCATTCGGATTCAGCCCCCGTTTTTTCAGCAGATCGAATGAGTAGTCATCCGCTTCACTTTCCTGCTTTTGGGAGAACTGGGCGTTAACCAGTTTTTCACCGAGGTCAGCCAATTGCGACTGCGACAGCGAACCGATGATGCCGCCGGTTGACGCAGCGGCAGTCCGCAGCGCAACGGTGCCGTAAGCCACCTGCATCGCTTTGCGCGTATGGCCCAGCGCCACGTGGCCCATTTCATGACCCAGAACACCTTCGACTTCATTATCGTTCATCATGTCCATCAGGCCACTGTAGACACGAATACAGCCGTTAGCCATCGCCCAGGCATTGACATCTTTAGTCAGGTATACCTTATAGTTGGCCGGGGTACCGTCTATATTGTCGCCTAACGCGGCGGCGATTTTATTCAGACGTTGGGTGTAGGGGCTGTTAGCCGGTGCGATTTGTGATTTGCTATCCATCTCGGCGCAGGATTGCACACTCAAAGTTTTAACATCGTCATTACTCAGCGTGGCCGCCTGAAACGCTTGCGCGCCAGACTGCATCAAGGTATTGGTATCAAGGTTTTGACAGCCGCTTACCAACGTGGCAATGCTCAATGCAATCAAAGAAGTACGAATTTTCATGAAGCCATCTTCCTATGATAGTAACAAGGGAATCGTGTAATTTTAGTTGCAACATTTTGGTCGCACGAGCCTAGTGTACGCCAAGGCGTGGCGAAATAGTGTTATTCCGAAAATTAGACCGATTGTGTGACCAAGGCATGAACTCGCGCTCATTTGGCATTAGGGATTGCCGTTTTAATACGTAGTCTGAGAAAATAGAAAACTTGACTGCTTTTTTAATCCGACCTGGAGTAAAACATGTCCTCTCGTAAAGAGCTTGCCAACGCTATCCGCGCACTCAGCATGGACGCCGTACAAAAAGCCAAATCCGGCCACCCGGGTGCACCGATGGGTATGGCCGATATCGCCGAAGT